>NZ_QRVI01000014.1 GCF_003458715.1 Eubacterium sp. AF22-8LB | reverse complement strand
TAAAATTGACCCCAAATTAGACCCCAAAAATAATGACCCCAATTAAAATTGGTTACCCAACTATAATAAAAACCGATATGTAGGATTAAAATATCGGTTTTTTTCTTTATTTATTTTCAGTAATGTATTTATCAAAAGCTTTCGCAACAGCCTTTGCGATTTTCTTTTGATTTGTACTATCCTTTAACTGTTGAAGCTCATTAGGATTTGTTATAAAACCAGCTTCAAAAAGAATAGATGGAATTTTTTGTAGATCAACCACATGCAAAGGATAAGATTCTGTTGTAAGGGTACCACGATCATAACTCCAATCTATATCAGATAGATTCTTAGATAGGTACTTAGTGATTTTTTTACTTACTTTATCATCTTTACGAATATAAGAAACATATCCATCACAGCTTGGATCGTCATTTGAATTGATATGGAACGAGAAATAATAATCGGCATTCTCTTTTTTTGCCATTTCAACTCGAGCTGTTAAATCCTCTACTTCATCTTCTGACCAAGTGATTTTGTCACTTGTACGAGTATAAACGACCTTGATGTCAGGATTGATTTTTTGTAGCTGTTTACCTGTTTCTAGAGCTAATTCTAAAGTCAAATCTTTTTCACAAGTACCATCAGCACCAATTGTTCCTCCATCATACCCGCCATGTCCTGCATCAATCATGACAGTCGCGATATAATTGTGGTGCTCATTGTCTTTTGTTTTTGAATTGTTTGACAACAAAACAGTAAACAAACCAACTATTAAACAAACACATGCCACAATAAGAAGTATCTTATTGGTTTGTAATTTTCTTTTATTTGAATTTTTCATGGGACTAGTATAACACCATTAAAAGAATTATTCAAAAATAGCACGACCAATTCGAACTGTATTCGAACCATGCTTAACGGCTAACTTATAATCTTGAGACATACCCATAGATAAAGTGTCCATATCTGGATATTGCTCTTTTAATTCTAAGTAAAGATTATGCATTTGTTCAAACTCAGATTCAACTAAAGCTTGATCATCCGTCTTAGATGCCACACACATTATTCCTTTGATTTGAATATGTTTAAATTCCTGTAGTTGGAAAATAAAGTTTTTCGCATCTTTAAAAGGATAGCCTGTTTTATTTGGATCTTCTGATATTTTAAGTTCTACTAATACCTTTTGAACGATCCCATGCTTACTAGCCTGCTTTTCAATTTCTTCAGCCAACTTCAATGAATCTAAACTTTCAATCACATCGACCTTTCCAATAATATATTTCACTTTGTTTGTCTGTAGATGTCCGATAATATGCCAAGTATATTTTGGATCATACTTATCTATAAATTCCTGTACACGATTTTCTCCAAAAGTAGTTAAACCCATTTGCGCAACTTCATCAATTTCTTCCTTTGTACGCGTTTTAGATACAGCTACTATATTAAAATCTTGTTTTTTTAGTTCTTCAATCAATTCTTTATTCATATTAAAACAGTCCTTTCAATATCAATCTAATTATAATCGAACAAAAAAAAGAAGCAATATGTTGCTCCTAGTGAAATAGTTTTCCAAAAATCCAACGAACACATGGTCCACAGTAACAAATTTGCCAAAAGAAAGCCATTGGAAAATTAAATAAAATAGTCATGAACCAGACAGAAATAATCTGCACACCTGGCGTTTTAAAAAGAATGGTCGCAATCAAACTCATAATTGGACACATAATACAAATAATGTAGAAAGAAATCGCAAGTGTGATAAAGAATGGACGATCCTTAGGTGTTACAACTTTAAAGGCTAGATGATGCGCCATTTTATCAACAATGAAATACTCTAAAATAAAAGCAACTGGCCACATAATAACCAATTCGTGAAAGGCTAACAAAAAGACTTGATTCGACATTCCACCCATATTTAAAGCGATGTTGTAACAAATCATGGCATAAACCATCAAAAAAGACATTAATAAAGTGAATACAATATTTTCGAATTTTGTTTTTGGCATATATTTTCTCCTCCTGAATAAAACTTTTTGTGTTGTTCAATCAAAGACGTTTCCAATATCTACCAAAAAGCGAACGCTAATAATAATATCATAAATTTACTGATTTCGTAATAAAAAAATCAGTAAGAATCACTCTTACTGATGAATAGGAAAAGTTAATATAATAGTAAATAAATCATTTGTTTCGTCTTGATAGAAAGTCCCATGGTGGATTTCTATCATTTTTTTAACACTCTTCAAACCAATTCCATTACTTTCTACTTTATCTAAATGATGATTGATTGAATTTGTGAAACTCATTTTTAATCGGTCTTCTTCAATTGATGTTTGAATCACGATATCTTTCCAAGGATCACAATATTTTTGAATATTCGAGAATACATTATTTAATATTCTTTGAATCATCGCAAAATTCGCATCCATAGATAGAGAAGTTTGTAGAGGTTCATATAAAATATGAAGATCCATTTCTCTTAAATACTGAATATGATCTACCAATGTATCGATGAGCTTTTGAACAGGAATATTCGATAAATCAGAATTATATTCTGTTGAAAAGACAAGAGAATACTCAAACATTTTATTGGAAAGATATGTGATTTCTTCAACCTTATCTAAACATTTTTGAAGATATTGATCACGAAATTTAATATCATCCTTTTTTAAATTCATGATTTCAAGGTATCCCTTTAATGTTGTTAGTGGAGTTCTCAAATCATGGGATAAAGAAGAAATTAATTCTTTATTCGCAACACGAGCCTGTTGTTCATTGTCCATTGTTTGTAGAAAGGCAATACGCATTTGATTTAAGTCCTGGGCCAAACGTCCAATCTCATCTCTATCACTAACAACAATTTCATGATTCCAATCACCGATTGCTAAAGTAAAGACATCTTCCTGTAAATTTTGAATGGACTGAATTCGTTTACGGATAAAGCTTTGTAGGATAATCAAATAGAAAGAGAAGGAAACCAAAAGTGAAAGAATAATATAAGGAATTTGGAATGGAATCATTGGAAAAGAAGTGATATATAAATAAACGGATTGGTTTTTAAAATGTATTGGATAATCATAGTACAATGGGGCTTCCAAGACATCCAAATCATCAAAACTATATAACAACAATAAATTATTGCTTCTTGATGGAGATTTGTCCGTAAAATAGATTCCATCCTGATCATATAATTCCACATACGCATGATTGAGTGCATTTTCTTTTAATATATGATTGATGACTTTTTTGTTTTCTTTCGTTAAATCAAAATTTTGGAGTTGTTTTTCTAATTTCTTTACATAAGAAGAATAATCTTCCGATTGATAAAAAGTATCCATTAAAAACTCAAAGACAGCACTGCGCTTTAAATATAGAAATGAAAAAGAAGTTAATACCAACAATGTTGCACAAAGAAAAGAGAACATCATACGACTGGATAAGGAATAGAAGACGTTTTTCTTTGAACAAAGTGGTTTAAGATTTTTTAAAAGTAAATAAAAAAGGATTGTTATAATAAGACTTAAAATACAGTCGAAAATACGATAAGAATGATAATAATTTGTAAAAGATGGATACCATTCAATACAACTCGTTTTACTCGAACTCTTTATAAAAATACTATACTTTTGTGCATTTTTTAAAGGAGCACGGCCACAAAACGCAAGTATAGAATCGATGACTTTATCATCTGGTTTATTTGATTTTGTTTTATATAAAATGACTTGATAACTTCCCTTATTTAATAATTGATTTAAATCTTTACGAATTTGAGTGTGGTCCATGAAATCCACTTGTTCTTGTTCATCCAAATACGCCTTCGCCTCTTTGATTTTTTCTTTAGATAAAGTATCCGAATACTTATAATGAGCATTTAAATAATCATATACGACAAATCTTTGAGAATATATTGCGAAAAAACTCAATAAAAAAACAAGAAGAGAAAGATACAGTCTCGTTAGTTTTTTATTCAAAACGATACCCCTTTCCCCAAATTGTTTTTATGTATACTGGATTGGCGGGATCCTTCTCGATTTTCTTTCTAAGATTACGAATATGAACCATAATTGTATTATTTGCCGAATAATAATAAGGTTCATTCCAAGCCTTTTCATACAATTGTTCAGCTGAAAAAATCTGTTTAGGATTCTTCATCAACGTACTCAAAATATTAAATTCAATATCCGTTAACTCAACTTCCTTTCCATTGACTTCTGCGTTTTGTTGGGCATAACGCAAAGTAAGACCATCAACACTTAAATCCTTTTCTGTATCAAGTGATGCTTCTTCTTTTTTTCCTTTATAAACTTGATAACGACGAAGTAAAGCTTTAACTCTTGCCGTTAATTCACTATAAGAAAAAGGTTTTGCCAAATAGTCATCAGCGCCGCTTGAAAAACCAAGCGTCTTATCCGAATCTAATCCTTTGGCTGTTAAAAATAAGATAGGGACATTGCTTGTTTCACGAAGCTTTAGACAAGTCTGGTAACCATTCATATTCGGCATCATAATATCAAGAATGATTAAATCGATGGAGGAATCAAACAATTGAAGGACCTCATTTCCATCTTTGGCTTCAATCACTTCATAGCCTTCGCCAGTTAATAAAATTCTTAATATTTCACGGATTTCTGCATTATCATCCGCCACTAAAATACGCGTCTGCATGTTCACATCCCCTTTCTTTTATTCTATTTTACCCCAATTACTATAGGGTTTCCAATTTTCATAAGGCAACATATGATGTAAATGATCCATCACTTTCGATTGCGAAGAATACAACTGAATGACATCCAATTTTTCTTTATAATCTTTCTTGGATAATTTCTTTTCATTCTTTAATTTAGCCTTATTTTTCTTTGATGTATATTTACCAAAATATACAAGCTGATCGGTCTTATCCTCCTTTTTCAAAATCATAGTAACATACTTAGATACCTTTTTATGATGGATATGCCCATATTCACCATCTGGATTATGCGTTACAATTTGATTCCAATCCTTAGAATCGATTTCCTTTTTGATTTCTCTTTGAATATCCTTTTTACAAGACTTCCAGTTATCACGCTTACCCTTTGTCTTATCTGGAAAAGATAAAATAATTCCTTTGGAATGTGTTTTCTCCATGACTTTCATAAATTCTTTTTTTCTTTTTTTATTGTTTCCATTCGTAATACATAAAACGGTGTAATTCCCATGGGTTAAATGAGATCCACCCCAAATCGTTTCATCATCTGGATGGGCAACAATCATTAAAGATTCAGGCTCTTTGGCATGAATTACAGATGTATTTAGACAAAGTATTAAACTTAAGATGCATAATAATAACTTTTTCACACTTATCACCAAAAAAATTCTAACAAACATTTCTTAACACTCTACTTATGTATTTCTTAAATCTTCTTAATATATTTAGGAAAGTTTAATATTTCCTTTTGTCGATACTTAAGATTTATTTTGTATAGTAAAACCATGAAAAAGAGAGATAAGTTTTACATTACAATACTATTTATATTACCTATTCTATTTGTACTCTGTGTATCCACATATTCCATGTATGGATCAAAGTTAGACTGGTTAGCACAACACGTATCTTTGGCAGACTATTTTAGACAGACCAAACAATTACTTCCAGATAGTTTTGCGAATCTTCAAGGACAAACCAATACCTTTAGTTTTTCGTATTATGGATTATTAAGGCCAGACGTTTTAGTTTCTTATTTATTTCCAAATATTCCAATACATTTCTTTATTATAGGTTATGCAACACTTCTATGGTCATCTACAGGAGGACTTTGTTATTGTTGGCTAAGAAATAAAGGATACAAAGATTCGATTAGTTTCTTTTCAAGCATATGTTGCATATGTGCCAATTGTTTCTTTCAGTCCCACCAACAAATCATGTTTATAGAAATTCTTCCCTTTTTATTTCTTTCATTCATTCTAATCGATAAAAATAAAAGACAATGGATCAGTCTATGTATCTGTATGTCACTTTTCCATAATTATTTCTATACGCCAGGCATGATATTGATTCTGCTTTTATATGATTATGATCAAAATAAGACAGTAAAAGAAATGATTGTTCCAATAATTATTGGTATTGGTATGGCTACGATTTTATGGCTACCAACTGGATATTTAATTTTAAATAATCATAAATCCGTTGTACAAACCAACCTATTCGATTTATTAATTCCAAACTTTACTCTAAAAGGACTTGTCTATGATAGCTATGGATGTGGGTTGACTGTGATTAGCTGGATTGCCTTATTTCAAGGAATTCAATTTGAAAAGACAAGGAAACTATCGATTCTGTTGATTTTAATGTTTGTTTTCCCGATATTCTCCTATATATTGAATGGAACTTTATATGCCCGCACAAAAATATTGGTGCTATGTCTACCACTCGTGCTTATGATCCTTGCCTATTGGTTACAGGAAAGAAAGTTGAATAAATGGTTATTGATTTTAGCTAGTTTATTTTTATGCACCAAAACAACACTTCTTGGATTATTAATTTCACTTGTATTTATTGGATATTACTTTATTGATAAAAAAGAATGTTTAATGATGTATGTACTGATTCCTATAATTGTTTTTACTGGATTAAACTACAATCAATGTTTAGATTTAAAACTTTATAATTCAGTGTATTCCAAGGATAAACAAAAATTAATGCAAAGAAATGATTTGAATCAACGAACAGCCGATTTAGATAGGATAGGTTATAGTGTCAACCATATCTATGATCTAAAAGAAATGAAGGCATCTAGCTATACATCAACAAGCAATTCTTTATATAATACTTTCATTTATGACATTATAAAAAGTCCTATTTCCCAATCCAATCGAACAATCATAACGGATAGTGAGAATTATTTATATTTGAGTATGATGGGGATTCAAAATGTACTCAGTAAAGAATCGAATTTATATGGATATAAAGAAGTAGATAGTAAAGGAAAATATAAATTATTAAAGAATAAAAATGTATTTCCAATGGTCTATGTCACGAGTGATACGATAAGTGAATCTAGGTTTGATAAACTCTTTTATCCATATAATTTGGATACCATCTATAATCGTACGATTGTGAATGGTGAAACAAGTAATGATTATGCCTCGAAGATGAAACTTATAAAGAATTTAGATCAATCGATTTTGATTCAGAACAAAAAGAAAACGAAAAAAATAATACCCATTGATTTTGATGCTAAAAATAAGCTGATTTGTATTGATTTTGATATAAAGAATTATACAGATAAAAAGGTTTCGATATCCATAAACGGAATGAAGAATACATTGTCAAAAAAACATTCTGTGTATCCAAATGGAAATAAACATTTTACGTATATTCTTTCTAAAAAAGAATTAAAACAATTTGATGTTACTTTATCTAAAGGAAAATACAAGATATCCAATATTCGTATTTATACATGTGATATGAATGTGTTTGATCGAGTTGTAACTAAAGTAAAACCATTAAAGACAGCTTATATATTTAAGGGGAAAGTAACAACATCTAAAGATGGGTATTTAGTAACTTCATATCCTTATGAAAAGGGATATGAAATATATATTGATGGAAAAAAGCAGAATGTTGAAATTGTGAATAAGGCTTTTGTGGGATGCAAAATCAAAAAGGGAAGCCATACAATTACGATTCAATTTCATGCGCCATTTAAGAATGCAGGACTTGGTATAAGCGCTCTTTTCATTATGATAGGAGGATTCTGGATATGGAAAAAGTCAAAGAATTTATAAGTTATGGAATTGTGGGAGTTATTACAACTCTTGTGAATTATATTGTTTATTTTATTTGTTTAAAGATAGGAATCGATTGGCTTATTAGTAATAGTTTAGCTTGGCTAGTTGCCGTGATTTTTGCGTATTTTTCAAACCGTAAAGTTGTATTTCATTCAAGTAATGATATGAAAAAAGAATGTATCGAGTTTTTTGGACTACGATTTATGACGTTGATTGTAGAAAATGCATTGCTCGCTGTCTGTATTGATGGCTTACATATTTCAAATTTACTATCCAAGATTTTAGTTAGTGTGATTACTGTTTTGGCCAATTATTTCTTGTGTAAATCACATATATTTTCTAAGAAGGAGGAAATGTTGTATGAACAAAATTAGTGTTGTCGTTCCTTGTTTTAATGAAGAAGAAGTTCTTTCCGTGTTTTATAAAAAGACAAGCGAAGTATTGAATGAAATAGAAGGCATTACCTATGAATTGTTGTTTGTGGATGATGGATCAAAGGATCACACAAAAGATATATTAAGAGCTTTGAGTTTAAAGGATGAGCATTGTGAATTTATTTCTTTTTCTAGAAACTTCGGTAAAGAAGCCGCTATGTTTGCAGGATTAAAGAAATCAAGTGGCGATTATGTTGTGATCATGGATGCTGATTTGCAACATCCTCCTGTATTATTAAAAGATATGTATAAGGCGGTTAGTGAAGAAGGCTATGATTGTTGTGCAGGAAAAAGAGTAGACCGTACGGGAGAAGGTAAGATTCGTAATTTCTTATCGCATGCTTTCTATAAAGTGATGCAGAAGATGTGCAAAATGGATATGAGTGATGGTTGTGGTGATTTTCGTATGATGTCAAGACAAATGGTGGATGCGATTCTAGAATTAAAAGAATACAATCGCTATATGAAAGGATTATTTTCTTTTGTAGGATTTGATACAAAATGGATTGAATTTCATAATGTACAACGAGCAGCAGGTAATTCTAAATGGAATTTCTCTAAACTATTCGCATATGCGATGGAAGGTATGTTTTCCTTTTCTACAGCGCCGATTGTATGGATTGGTAATATTGGAGCCGTTATTATGATTTCGTCTATTCTAATGGCTTTGTTTGGATTGTTAGCACATGTCACATCCATGTTTTATTTAGTATGTTTGATTCTGTTTTTGAGTGGGCTTCAAATGTTGTTTGTGGCTATTTTAGGTCAATATACGACAAAAGATTATATGGAAAGTAAACAAAGACCGATCTATATAGTAAAAGAGACTAGCCGAAATTTAAGCTAGTCTTTTAATGTGATTTCAATCACTGTGTCAATTGGATCTGGACAATGATGTGAATGGGTATCAATATCGATAAATGTATAGTCAGGAAAACTTTCTGCGTTCCAAGGCGTTTGAATTTTGATTTGAGAATGATCAGACAATCTTCTTATGCCTTGGATTTTTTCTTTTTTGATTTTAACAGGTATATCAAAAATACTCTCATCAAAAATGTGCATATAGATTTTGTTTCCCTTTTGTGTGTATCTTCCCCATTCTGGTTTTTCTAATTCACACTTTGTACACCCATAAATAGAATCTTGGTTCAGTTTCACCCATTCACTAATTTCATTCAATACCTGAATAGATTCTTTAGGAAACTGACCTCTAGCATCCGGCCCCACATTTAAAATCATATTTCCACCCTTGGATACACATTCTACTAAAGTACGGATGATTAGCTTAGCGGACTTATAGTTCGTGTCTTTGACACAATATCCCCAATGTTCATTCATCGTAATACAAGCTTCCCAAGGCACTGGAAGACCTTGTGGTGGAATCATTTGTTCGGGTGAGGTAAAATCACCAGATGTAAAACTAGGATGTGCATCCATAATGGTTCCAGGATGTACACCATCTCCTTCTAAACGATTGTCGATGATCATATCTGGTTGGTAAGTTCTTGCCATTGTTACAATTTTGTGGGCATCCCATGCATCTTTTGTCATGTTGTCATAAGAAAAGTCAAACCACATGATATCCAACTTTCCATAGTTTGTAAGTAATTCCTTGATTTGAGTATGCATATAATTTAAATAGTTTGAAAAACAAATTGGTTTATCATATTCTGCATTGTTTCTTTCTGGATGATGTCGATCTTTAAAGTGAGGATAGTCAGGATGATGCCAATCAAGCAGGGAATAATATAGACCGACTTTCAATCCTTCTTGTCGAAAGGCATCTAGAAATTCTCTGACATAATCTCTGGACGCCTTCCAATCTGTAGTCTTTGTATCAAACATACAATATCCATCGTGGTGTTTGGCAGTCATCACGGCATATTTCATACCGGCTGCTTTGGCCAATTTAGCCCATTGGTGTGGATTAAATAGATCTGGATCAAATTCATTCGCAAAAGGAATATAATCTTCTTCTTTCATTTCTTCGTTGCTTCTGACCCATTCACCTCGTGCTGGAATGGAATAGATTCCCCAATGAATGAAAAGTCCGAATCTGGATTTTTGAAACTCTGTAATATTCATAATACCTCCTTTAGAAAAGTGGTTCTTGTAGTTGCTTTTTCTGAAGTACAATGCCTGGTTTGGATAAGATTTCTTTGGTTCTAGAACTATCCTTTAACCAAGGATCTATATCTTCTTTTTCAAGTATGACTGGCATTCGAGAGTGCACAGGTTTTACATATGCATTCGCATCTGTAGTAACAATGACAAGATGCTCATCAATAAGAAGTCCTGCAAAATAGAGAATGTGCTCGCAAAAAAATTCCACTTTATTTTTACCGGAATCCCATTCGTAAAAGCTTCCCGCAGGCACGATACAGTGCATGGAATCTTTAAATAAAGGCTTTTCTAAGAGCGTTTCTTGTCTAGCATTTAAGATTAAATTGTTGGTTTTATACCCAAATGGCACCATTTTCTTTTGGTTTCGAGTAAGTACAAGACATTTGTCACTCGGATGAATGTCTTTTTCTTCTAAACCAAAGGCTTTGGCTACTTTAGGTGTATATCGAAAGCTTGTACACATACTAGAAGTATATCATAAGAAAGAGGTTGTAAGAAATTGTAAAATAATAATGAAAATAAATGTAAGCATGATATAATCGTATTATATTTGATAGGAAGAAGGGAATATATGTCAAAGTGGCCATATGAAAATGAAATTGGACAAACCCAAGAAGACGGTTGTGATGTACTTGTTTTAGGCGGCGGACTTGCTGGTTGTTATGCGGCAATCGCAGCAGCTCGTAAGGGAAAGTCTGTTATATTGGTTGAAAAAGGTTCAACAGAAAGAAGTGGATCTGCAGGAAGTGGATTTGATCATTGGGAATCAGCTTGTACAAATCCATGCTCTAAAGTAACGCCAGAAGAGATTGCGCATGCCTATATTGATGAACAGTCAAAATATAGTAATGGAATTGGACATTATATAGAATGTCGTGAAGGGTATGATCGTTTATTGGATATGGAGTCTTTTGGAGGAAAGATTCGTGATACTGAAAATGAATTTGAAGGTGCACCATTTCGTGATGAAAAGACCAAGTTAATGTTTGCGTATGACTATAAAAATAAGTTTACGCTCCGTGTTTGGGGAAGTACTTTTAAGCCATCTTTATATAAGGAATTAAAAAAATTAGGTGTAAAAATATATGATCGAGTTGAGGCAACAGGATTATTAACGGCCGTTGTGGATGGAAAGAAATGTGGGATTGGCGCGATGGGAATGCATACGCGTACAGGTAAATTCTATGTATTTAAATCAAAAACAACGATTCTTACTATGTCTAGACCGGCTCGTGTTTGGTTGTTTGATTCGGATTTAACGGGTCTTTGTGAATTTAGACCTTTTCAAAGTATTGGCTCAGGCCATGCGATGGGATATCGTGCGGGTGTTGAATTTACAATGATGGAAAAAAGTGTGAAGGCTGAATTTAGTGCTTCTGGAAGAAGTTTTCCACCTTATGGAACAGGAAATAACCATAATACATGGTATGCAGCTACGATGGTAGATGCGCGTGGTAAAGAAATTCCTTATGTGGATCGTGATGGAAATGAGTTAAAAACGGTTTTAGATCGATATATGCCAGCTCCTGGACAGAAATTTTTCTTAAAGGGTGGTGTTATTGATGAGGCAAAATATGAATATCGCGGTCCTGAAACTTTAGATTTTGAAGAATTGATGAAGCGAGGCTATAAGCTTCCTTTCTATGCAGACCTATCGAAAATGCCAGATTATGAACGACGTGTGATTTGGGGCATGATGGTTGGTGAAGAAGGAAAGACCAAAGTACCTATTTTGAAGTATTACACAGAAAAAGGTTTTGATCCGGAAAAACACATTCTACAAAGCTATGGTACGGGTTGGCAATCTGCCAACTTCTTGGATCAAGAAAGACAATTGTTTGGAGCACCTGGGGGAATTATTACGGATTGGAATTTAATGACGAATGTTGAAGGAATCTATGCGGCAGGAGATCAATTGTATGCATCAGACTGTTGCGGATATGCATGTGCAACAGGTTATTACGCAGGAAGAAAAGCAGCAGATGCGTGTGATAATAAAGAAATAATTGAATATGATATTTTGGATGTAGAAGCAGAAAAGAAACGTTTATATGCACCTTTATATGTTGAAAATGGTATGCATTGGAAAGAGTTGAATGCAGCCATTGCGAAGTGCATGCAAAATTATTGTGGTGGAATTAAGTGTGAAGAATTACTACAAGAAGGCTTATCTTTATTGAATACATATGAAAATGAGATGGTTCCACAATTGTCTTGTACAAATCCACATGATTTAATGCGTACACATGAAGTGTTGGATATTTTACAGGTCTCAAAAATGATTATGCAGGCTTGTCTATTTAGAAAGTCAAGTAGTGATGAGCTTCATTTTTATCGTAGTGATTATCCTGAAAAAGATCCTGAACAAGATCGTTGCTTTATCACGATTCGTCAAGAAAATGGTAAGGCGGTTCGTGGTGAAAAATCTTTGGATTATTATGGAGATATTCAAAAGGAATATGAAAAACGCAATCAGGATTATATAAGGGAGGTTTCACATGGAGTTTAATTTTGAAAAACAAAGCTGTAGTGTAAAACCAATTACTTTTGATGAAGATAAATGTATTGGTTGTAATCGTTGTGTCAATATTTGTCAGTGTGACATTTTGATGCCAGGAAAACCACCGATAGTAGCTTATCCTGGTGAGTGTTATTATTGTGGCAGTTGTGTCATGGTATGTCCAAATGATGCGATTCATTTAGAGCATCCATTAATGAACCGAGCTAAATTTGTGCCGATAAAGGGAGAGTGATGATCATGAAAATTAAAAAAGCAGGGGCGTTATCGTTGAGTTTATTATTGGGACTTAGTGGTTGTGCAAGTGGTACACAATCAGAGTCTAATGAAAAAACATTGACAGTTGGAACAAGTCAAGAAATGAGTGGTGTATTTTCACCGTTATATTATTTGTCTGGTTTTGATGGAGATGTTATTAATTTGATCTATCAAGGCATGTTGAAATATGATGCGAAGAGTGAATTAAATCCAGACTTGGCAAAGGAAATGCCTACAGTAAGTGAGGATGGAAAGACGGTCACTTTTAAATTGAAAAAGGGTGTTAAATTTAGTGATGGAACTAAATTTACATCAAGTGATGTAAAATATACATTTACAGTTTTATCCGATCCAAGTTATACAGGTTATTTATCAACGGTTCCAAGTAATATTGAGGGATATGAAGATTACTATAGTGGAGATGCAAAGGAATTAACAGGTATTGAAACACCAGATGATTATACGGTTGTATTTCATTTATCCAGTCCAATGATTGATGCGGTTAGTACACTTGGTACGCAGCCAATTTGTTCGGATGAACAATTTAATTATGAGAAGGGTCATACAAAGAAGATTGAAAAGAAATCAGGAAAGCCTATTGGTACGGGTGCGTATAAGTTGAAGTCTTTTGATAAATCAAAGGGAGCTACTTTTGTGAAGAATGATCAATTTGATTTTAAAGATGGTGAATATGATGTAGATCGTATTATCATTAAGAAAACAGATTCATCTACAGAACTATCTGAATTGAAGAAAGGAAACTTGGATCTTCTTCCGGCTAATATTGAACAGTCTAAGATTGGTCAGGCTAGCTTGGATAAAAATTTAAAAGTGTCTAGCTATAAAACAGCTGGAGAAGGCTTCTTAGGTTTTAACTGTGCAAGTGGAACAACAAAAGATCAGGCAGTTCGCCAGGCTTTGGCATATGCGATTGATCGTGAATCATTTGTAGATAGCTTCTTTAAATATGAAGAGGCTAGTGATGAAGTGAAAAAAGATTTGATTGGTTATGTTCCAGAAGTATATTGGAATCCAGTTAGTAATTTAGTGGGAAGTTATGTGACTGGAGATGAAACGTTAGAAGGATTGACTGTATATCGTTATGATTTAGAAAAGGCCAAACAAATCCTAGAGGATGCTGGATGGAAAGTTGGCAGTGATGGAATTCGTGAAAAGGATGGTCAAAAGCTTGAAGTTAAATTCTTGGTTAGTGTAGATGTTCCGGCTTTGGAAACTTTGATTCCAATGTTTAAAAAATCTTGGTCAGAAATTGGTATAGATTTAAAACAATCTAGCGTTGATTATAATACGGTTTTATCAACAATTAGTGATGATGCACAAGTGGATGATTGGAGTATTTACTTTGTGTCTTCTAGCTATCAAGGTGTTATTGATACGGATTCAAATACAACTTTGGCAACAAAGAATCCATATAACTTCTCTCGTATTCAAGATGAAGAATTGGATAACGATTTAAAGGCTGGTTTAAATACAAGTAGTGAAGAAGAATCCAAAGAATATTATTCAAAGGCAATGATTCGTGAAAATGAATTGGTTCCTTATTTCCCATTGTATGGTACTAAAGCATTTAACTTATATTCTAAGCGCGTTTCTGGATTAACAACAGGTCCTGTTTGTATTTGGTCGCAGGCAATGAAAGATGTAAAATTAAAATAGAGGTGCAAAAAAGATGGAATTATTTAAAGAGTTAACGCAGCTTCATGGTGTCAGTGGTTACGAAAGAGAAGTTCGTGCATTTATTAAAGAAAAAGTGCAAGGTTATGCCGATGAGATTATTGAAGATGCGATTGGAAATTTGATTGTTTATAAAAAAGGTACAGGTGTAAATAAAAAGAAAGTAATGCTTTGTGCACATATGGATGAGATTGGTTTGCAGGTTATCAAAATTGAACAAGATGGACGTATTATGGTGAAATCGATGGGATGTTCATGGATGTATACAACATATCAATCTAGAGTTCGTTTCCGTAATGGAACGATAGGAATTGTTGCGAGTCGTGTACGTCCGGAAGACTTGAATGGTCAATTCACAAATCTTTATGTCGATATTGGTGTTTCTAGTAAAGAAGAAGTCTTAAAATATGTGGATGTTGGTGATGTTGCCATTTATGAAGGTCCTTATGAAGAATTAGCAGGTGATTTTGTAACGGCTAAAGCGATTGATGATCGTGTTGGGTGTTATATGCAGCTAAAGACATTGATGGAGAAAGAATCATTCTATAATGATGCTTTCTTTGTGTTCACTGTACAAGAGGAAGTAGGTTGTCGTGGTTCTCAAGTAACAGCACATCGTATTCAACCAGATATTGGAGTAGCCGTGGATGTGACTCCGGGTATGGATCATCCAGGAGATTTAGAAGGAAACAATACACCAGGAAATGGTACGGCTATTAAGATTAGTGATACATCCGTTATTTGTGATGAATGTTTAGTTGAAAAAATGATTGGATGTGCAAAACGTGATGGCATTCCTTTTCAAAAAGATGTGATTTATGTAGGTGGAACAGATGCGAGTTCTATGAACTTAAGTAATGATGGTGTGAAGGCTTGTGCTGTAAGTGTTGTTACTCGTTATACACATGGACCGAATGCGATTGTGAATAAGAAAGATATTCGTGCTTCCATTGACTTGTTGAAGGCATTTTTAGATGAGGAGTTTGAATTCTGATGAAAGTCATTGCGTTTGGGGTTCGTGAAGATGAAGAATGTTTCATGGAGCCTGTTGCCAAGAAACTGAATGTTGAAGTTGAAATTCATACTGAACATTTAAATATGGAAACGGTGCATTGGACAAAAGGCTTTGATGCCGTTTCCATTGTAGGTGTATGTCAGGCAGATCGAGATATTTTAAAGATTCTTTCAGGCTATGGAATTAAGGCTTTATCAACGCGTACAATTGGATATGATCAAATTGATTTAAAGGCCGCGAATGAATATGGTATTAAAGTTGCGAACGTTTCATATTCACCCGATTGTGTAGCGGACTTTACTATTCTTTTGATGTTGGCGTTGACTCGTCGTTTTGCGCATATGTTAGAAAGAAGTCGATGTATGGATTATTCTCTACATGGAATTCAAGGCAAAGAAATGCATAATTTGACAGTGGGTATTATTGGTTTAGGTAGAATTGGATCTTGTGTAGCTCGTGATTTAAAGGGCTTTGGGTGTAAAATTCAAGCCTATACAGATTGTCCTAGAGAAGATCAAAAGGATTTGGTAGAATTTGTAGATTTTGATACTTTGATCAAAACGAGTGATATTATTACACTTCATATGCCTTTAACAGATCAAAATCGTTATATGATCAATGCGAATGTAATCAAAAAGATGAAACCAGGCGTATTGATTATTAATACATCTCGTGGAGAAATTATTGATACAAATGCGTTGATTGAAGGAATTGAAAATGGCATCATTGGTGGTGCGGGTATAGATTCTTTTGAAAATGAGCAGGAAGTTATTCATATTGACCATAACTATAATGTCATCAAGAATCGAGACTTATTGATATTAAAAGCCTATCCTAATGTCATTGTGACACCGCATGCAGCCTTTTATACAGATCAAGTGTCTTATGATATGGTGCATTGTTCATTGGAAAGTCTAAAGCATTTAGTCAATAATCAAGAATGTAGATATCAATTAAACTAAGGACAAGAGAAATCTTGTTCTTTTTTCTTCGACAGTTAATCTGGATTTATACTTTATATAAAGTGAATTATAGAAATTCAATGCTGTATGTGTATATTTAATGTCTATTTCACATTGGCACTGTGATTTAGCTTCTTATTGTATGAATCAATAAACAAAATAAAAACTACCTACGCCTAACTCTCACAAAGTTTGTAGGTGGTTTTTACTACAAAATTCTCCAGAACTTACATATTTGTATGTTCTTTTTTGTATCCTTGTCTTAGCATGAAAGAAAAGATTAAACAACTTTTTAATTGCTATTGGCGTAATTTATTCTTGAGGAACACTTTAAGTTAGAGTATACTAATCGTAAAGTTAGATATAACTAACAGGAGAACGATTATGAAGAAATGTATAGAATTTAATGGGGTATCAAAAAAGTATGAAGTAGGAGAAAAAGCATTTTATGCATTAGATGATGTTTCTTTTTCGATTGATCAACATGAAATGGTTGTGATTTTAGGACCAAGTGGAGCGGGTAAGTCGACACTTTTAAATATTATGGGTGGAATGGATCATGTGACAGATGGAAAAGTATATATGGATGGGCTCGATATTAGTGGGTATAGTGAAAAAGAATTAACGGATTATCGTGCAGAAAATATTGGGTTTATCTTTCAATTTTATAATATTTTGCCGACACTGACGGTGAAGGAAAATGTGGATTTGATTCGGGATGTGGTTAAAAACGCAAAGGATTCGACTGAAATATTGAATAAGGTAGGTTTAAATGGTCAAGAAAATAAGTTTCCAAATCAATTAAGTGGAGGTGAACAGCAGCGTGTATCGATTGCGCGTGCGATTGCGAAAAATCCAAAGTTATTACTTTGCGATGAACCTACTGGGGCTTTAGATTCAAATACGGGAGTAGAGATATTAAAGTTATTGCGTGAATGCACAAAAGAAAATACAGTTGTGATTGTAACGCATAATGCATTGATTGCAGATGTAGCAGATCGTGTGATTCGTTTAAAGAATGGAAAAATTATTGAGAATGTTGTGAATAAACAACCAAAGAACATAGATGAGGTGAACTGGTAATGTTGAGAAGAAAACTATATCGTGATCTTTGGCGTTATAAGGGACAATTCTTTACAATTTTTCTGATGGTGTTTATTGGAATGTTGGCATTTAGTGGCATCCATGGCTATATGGATGGTATGGATGAAAGTGCTAAAGCGTATTATAAAGAATATAATTTGCAGGATCTATGGATTACAAATACGAATGTTGCAGATTCGGATTTAGAGAAATTAAAGTCTATGGATCATATAAGTGATGTAAATCGATCATTGGTTTTGAATGCGAAATTAAAGGGATACAAAGATGTAACTTTAGAAACAAATGTTTTGGAAGAGAATACCATTTCTAAAATGTACGTTATCAAAGGGGAAAAATATGCATCGAATAAAAAAGGGGTGTGGTTCGATAGTTATTTGGCAGAATATTTAAATATTCATGTGGGAGATACTTTAAAACTGGATATTTCTGGTCAAACTTTGAAATTAAAAGTAAAAGGTTTAGTGAATACACCAGATCATGTATATTTTGTGAAGGATTCTACAGAAATATTTCCTACACATAAAAACTATGGTTTTGTGTATATACCAGCTGATACTTTTTCAAAAGAAATGAATTTCGATGTTACATATAATAAGGCTTATGTGGATGTGGATAAGAAAAATAATGTGTCATCAGTAAAAAAAGCGATTCAAAAGAATTTTGATTTTTTATCTGTAACAGATCGAGATGCTTCTTTTTCATATGCAGGATATCAATCAGAAGTAGAAGAAGGTCAAACTTATGCACCTGTATTTACGGGATTGTTTTTAATGATTGCGATATTGAGTGTAATGAGTACTATGAATCGTTTTGTTCGCCAACAAAGAGTGCAGATTGGTACTTTAAAAGCACTTGGATTTAAAAATAGAAAAATCTATATCCATTATATTGGATTTGGCTTTATGATCAGCCTTGTTGCGGCTGTATTAGGTGTTGTGGTTGGATATTTTACAATTGGGCAATTCTTTATTGATATGGAGGCAAGCTATTTTGAAATGCCAAATATCCATACTGTATTGTTGCCGGCTGTGATTCAAACAGCAGTTTTGGTTGTAGCTTTGATTTCTTTAGTCACATATCTTTCTTCCAGAAAGATTTTAAAGGAAACGGCAAGTGAGGCTTTGCGTCTAGAAGTGCCAAAGGTAAAAAAGAATAGTTTGGATTGGTCTGTAAAATTTAATAAATGTAAATTATCGACAAGATGGAATATTCGAGATATAGCCCGCAATAAAGGAAGAAGTATTGCAGCATGTGTTGGAATTATTGGATGTACAATGTTACTTGTATGTTCGTTTGGATTGTGGGATACGATTGAATCTTATATGGATTGGGAATATAAAATAATCAATACATATCAATATAAAATTAGTTTAAATAGTGATTATACAAAAGAACAATATGATCATTTAACTCACTTGTATGGAGATGCCACAAGTAAAAGTGTTGCGATTGAATTCAAAAACCATGGTAAAACAGAAACAAGATCCATGCTTGTGTCGGATGGAAAAGATAAATTGAATATCACAGATCATGATGAAAAAGTTATGTCTATTCATTCAAATGGAATCTATTTAACAGAAAAGCTAGCTGAAAAGTATGGAGTTCAAGTAGGAGATACAATCAAATGGCATTTGACAGGAGATTCTACTTGGTATACAAGTAAGGTTGTTGGTTTGAATCGTGATCCACAAACGCAGCAATTCACAATGTCAAAGAAATATTTTGAAAAATTAGGATATACATATCGTCCAGATTCTATTTATACAAATAAGAAGGCTAAAAAATTAGATGGTGTTTCTAAGATTAGCAGTATTGAATCGATTCAAGAAGGTGTAGAGAGTATGCTTGAAGCTATGAAATCGATGATGGTCTTATTGATTGTATTTGCAGTCTTATTAGGTTGTGTCATCTTATATAACTTGGGTGTGTTATCATTTACTGAAAAACAATATCAATTTGCGACATTAAAGGTATTAGGCTTTAAGGATAAACAAATTAAAGAAATCTTTATCAAACAAAACACATGGATCATGTTGGTGGGAATGATTATTGGCTTACCACTAGGTTATTATATGCTGTCATATATTTATACAAACGCATTAAATGATACGTATGATTTTCCAGCTGTAGTTGAATGGATATCTTATGTGTACGCAATTATAGGAACCGTTTTAGTTTCATATGTGATGAATAAGTTATTGGCAAGAAAAATTAAAACGATTGATATGGTTTCAAGCTTAAAAGCCAATGAATAATTCGACAGTTGTTTATAATATTTATTTTAAATAATGCATAAATTGAAAATAAAATGTTGTATGTAAAAAGAGGTTTCAAACTAGAAATCTCTTTTTTTGATTGAATTTTTAGTTTATATATTTCTGTAATTCATGGGTGAGGTCGGAAAAAATGTAAAAGATCTTTATATAAAGGAAAAAAGCCTATATCTTCATGAAAGGTATAAGCTTTTTCTAGTAGTTACTATTAATTAATGTGTTTATCTTTAAATTGTAAACGAGCTAAGGCTCTTGCCATACTAGCTTGTGACATATAATATTCACGAATCGATTGTTTCTGTCTCATTCTTTCTTTAGCACGTTCTAAAGATTCTTTGGCTCTTCTTGCGTCTAGTTCTTCTTGTGTTTCACACGTATCGACTAAGACTTCGGCTTGGTTGTTTGAAAAGATCATAGATCCTAATCCACTAACAACTTCAATTTCCGAATTATCTTCAAGACGGATTTTTAAAAGTCCAGGCGTTATCGCATAGATGGTTTTGGCATGATGCGCAAGAAATTGTTTACTGCCATTTGGCGTATGTATCGTTAATACTTGTGCTTTACCATTATAGAACACGTGATCACTCGCCATGATTTTTAAATCAAAAAGTTCCATAATTATACTTCTTTCGCTTTTTCTTTGACTTCTTCAATGGTTCCTACATTGAAAAATGCACTTTCAGGATATTCGTCCATTTCTCCATCTAAGATCGCCTTAAATCCTTTGATTGTATCTTGTAGAGGAACATATTTTCCTGGAATCGAAGTAAATTGTTCAGCTACGTGGAATGGTTGAGCCATAAAGTTACGTAGACGACGGGCTCTTGCTACAACGGTTTTATCTTCATCACTTAATTCATCCATTCCTAAAATGGCAATAATATCTTGTAGTTCTTTATATTTTTGAAGATATTGTAAAACACGTTGAGCTGTTTCGTAGTGTTCTTCTCCTACGATATCAGGTTGAAGAATTCTTGAACTCGATTCAAGTGGGTCTACAGCTGGATAAATACCTTGTTCAACAACTTTACGAGATAAGACGGTTGTCGCATCCAAATGTTCAAAGGTTGTTGCTGGAGCAGGGTCAGTTAAATCGTCTGCAGGAACGTATACAGCTTGTACACTGGTAACAGATCCGTTTTTTGTGGAAGAAATACGCTCTTGAAGCTGTCCCATTTCATTCGCTAAAGTAGGTTGGTAACCAACGGCGGATGGCATACGTCCAAGTAAAGAAGAAACTTCGGATCCGGCTTGTACAAAACGGAAGATGTTGTCGATAAATAATAAAACGTCTTTATGTTCTACATCACGGAAATATTCAGCCATTGTAAGACCTGTTTCGGCAACACGCATTCTAGCCCCTGGACTTTCATTCATTTGTCCAAAAACTAGGGCTGTATTTTTAATGACGCCAGATTCACTCATTTCTGTATATAAATCGTTTCCTTCACGACTTCTTTCTCCTACACCTGTAAAGATAGAATATCCACCGTGCTCGCTGGCAATATTTCGAATCAATTCTTGAATCAATACGGTTTTTCCAACACCAGCACCTCCAAACAATCCAATCTTTCCACCCTTGGCATAAGGGGCTAATAAGTCAATGACTTTAATTCCTGTTTCAAGAACTTCTGTAACAGGAGATTGATCTTCAAATTTTGGTGGTTTTCTATGAATAGGCCAATATGTATCCGTATCAATAGCTTCTTTTCCATCGATTGTATCTCCCAAAACATTAAACAAACGTCCTAAATTTTGTGTTCCAACGGGGATTTCGATACCCATCCCTGTAGATAAGACGGGCATATCTTTTTGTAAGCCTTCGCTAGGCGATAACATGATACAACGAACGGTATCGGTTCCAATGTGCTGCATAACTTCCATCACAACTTTTTTGCCATGATTATCAACCTGCAAAGCAGTTTGAATATATGGAAGTGGCGTTTCATCAAAATGTACGTCTACAACAGGACCCGTAACTTGTGTGATTTTTCCTATTTGCATGTGGATTGACTCCTTTTCTTTTTTTGTAACTGTTGCCTTCTAGCTTTGGCACCAGCCGCAACTTCTGTTATTTCTTGTGTGATTTTTGCTTGTCTTTGACGATTGTATTGTAAAGATAAACTGTTTAATAGTTCTTCACCATTTTTGTTGGCTGAATCCATTGCCTGCATACGCGCAAAGTTCTCTGATGCATAGGATTCAACAAGGGCACTATAAATAAAACCAGATAAATAATCAGGGATGACAATGTTTAATAATTCTGCTGGACTTGGCTCCAATTGAATGGAGTGAATGGTTTGTCCACCAACTTCAACTTCATGGTTTAAACGATATAGAGGAAGCAACTGTTCCACATCAACCGTAAATTGATTATGCTGATCCATACGCGTATAGATGATTAATACTTCATCTATTGCTTTTTCAGCATAAAGTTCAAGCATTTTACTCGAAATGGATCTTGCACGACTTAAAGTTGGGTTTTGCGCTGTATATAAAAAGCTTTCTTCAACAGGAATGTGTCGTCTTAAAAAGTATTGCCTTCCAACTTCTCCAATCATATAGAGCTTATAGTTTGGATGAGCCTTAATGGTTTGTTCAGTTAGCTTTAAGACATTAAGATTATAGGCACCAGCCAATCCCTTATCTCCAGTAACACAGATAATAGCTTTATTTTGATGTTTTTCGTCAATATATTCTCGACTATCTAAGTAAGGATGTTCAAAGTGATCTGGAAGATTTTGAAGAATTGTCAGAATTTGTTTCCTTAATGAATAAAAATAAGGATTGGTATTCGCTGCTTTTTGTTTGGCAGTATTCATTTTTGTTGAAGAAATCATATACATGGCTTTTGTGATCTTCATAGTCGATTGAATACCATTCATTCGATCTTTAATTTCTCGAATTTGCGACATTATTCTTGTCCCCTATATTGTTTTGCGAGTGTAATGATTCTTGTTTTTAAATTGTCATCCAGTTTTTTAGTTGTGTTGATTTCACGACTGATTTCACTATGATTTTCATTAAACCAGTCTAATAATTTTGTTTCTTCTTTTTTGACTTGTTTTGAATCTACGTCATCTAAAATTCCTGCATCTGCAACAACCAAAATAATAACCATATCTGCATGTGACATAGGATGATTTAGAGGTTGCTTCAAAAGTTCCATAAGCACTTGACCATGTTGAAGTTGTCGCTTTGTCGCATCGTCCAAGTCAGAGGCAAATTGCGTAAATTCCTTCATTTCACGGTATTGAGCTAAGTTGATTCGTAAAGAACCGGATGCTTTTTTCATGGCTTTTGTTTGAGCGGCACCACCAACACGGCTAACCGATAAACCGACGTTAACAGCTGGTCTTTGTCCTTCGAAGAATAAATCGCTTTCCAAGAAGATTTGACCATCTGTAATTGAAATGACGTTGGTTGGAATATATGCACTTACATCTCCGTCTTGTGTTTCGATGATTGGAAGGGCTGTAATAGATCCACCTGAATTTAATCTAGAAGAACGTTCTAGTAGTCTAGAATGTAAATAGAATACATCACCCGGATAAGCTTCACGTCCAGGAGATCTTCCTAGTAATAAGGAAATCGTACGATAGGCAACGGCATGTTTACTTAAATCATCATAGACAATAAGTACATCTTTGCCTTGGTGCATAAAGTATTCTGCTAAGGAAGTTGCAGAATAAGGCGCAATATATTGTAGGCTGGCAGAATCGGCTGCAGTAGAGTTCACAATAACTGTATATTCCATCGCATCATTTTTCTTTAATGTATTGACTAGGTTGGCAACTGTACTTGCCTTTTGTGCAATAGAGACATAAATACAGATACAATCTTTTCCTTTTTGATTTAGTATCGTATCCAATGCGATTGAGGTCTTACCCGTTTGGCGATCACCAATAATCAGTTCACGCTGCCCCCTTCCAATAGGGAACATAGAATCGATCGATAGAATGCCTGTTTCCATAGGGGTTGTGACTGGCTTACGATCAATAATACTTGGTGCAGGCTCTTCAATAGGGCGCATTTCAGTGGCTTCAATAGAACCAAGACCATCTATTGGATTTCCAAGTGGATCTACAACACGTCCAAGAAAATTTGCACTTACTGGCATACCTGCTTGTTTTTTTGTTCGAGATACCTTTGTACCCTGACCAATGGTACCTTCTGTATCAAATAGAATAACACCAATGTTGTCGGTTGTAATATCGAGTACCATTCCCTTTGTACCATTTTCAAAAACAACAACTTCTCCATACATCGCATGATCAAGTCCGGAAATGGTTGCGATACCATCTCCAATTGTTTCAACATAGCCTACTTCATTTTCTTGTGAAGTGGCTTCGAATTGTTCAATAGCCTCTTTTAAGATGGACATAAGCGTTCCATCTTTTTTCATTTGAATGGCTTGATCCCTGGCAGCTTGAATTTGTTCTTGAAGCTGCTGCTGACGAGAACGTGTAGACCAATCGTATTCATCATTATTTGCGCTTAGGATAAATCCACCACGTACACTTGGATCAATACTGATATTGAGTGTTACGTTTTCAACTTGGTATTTATTTTTAAGGAATGTCTTTATTTTCTCTTCTTGCGCTGAACTTGGTCGTGTTACACAGCGTAAGGTTGCATTTAAATTTTCGTTGTTCATTTATTTCATTTCCTTTAAAAAATCATCATATAGTTTTTCATCGCTCTTTGTATTTGTGATTTTATCAGCCGCTTTATTAATCAAATCCGCGATTTCAGATTTAGCTTTTGCCTTTTCCTCATTGGCAGCTTCAATCGTTTTGGTGCGTGCTTGTTCAATCATTTCATCGGATTTCTTGTTTGCATCCGCAATAATTTGTTCGTATTCAAGGCTGGCTTTTTCTTTTGCATCCGCTAGCATACCATCACAAATTGTCTGCATATTTTCAAGCTGTTGATTGGCTTTGTTTTTTGATTCAAGAGCTTCTTGTTTTTGTTGATTTGCCAAGGCAAAATCAGATTCTATTTCTTGTTTTCTCTTTTCAAGAATGTCATGTACTGGTTGAAATAGAAAATGTTTCATCAGTGCATATAAAATAAGTAGATTGATGATTGTCCAAAGAATATTGGAATCAATTCTTAACATAGATTATCCCACCTATTTCACCATTAAAATGATTAAAATACCTAATACAAATCCGTAGATGGCTGTTGCTTCGGCTAATGCGGCACCAATTAATAAAGTACTACGAATTTTCCCGTGAGCTTCTGGTTGTTGGGCAATTGCTTTTACGGCACTGCTTGTCGCAAAACCAATACCTAATCCTCCACCAATAACGGCAAGTGCTGCCATTCCAACTCCGATTGCTGTTAAACTCATTTTTATTTCCTCCTAATTTTATTCTGTTTCTGTCGCTTCTGCGATAAATAGTGATGTTAAAAAGACGAATACATAAGCTTGAATGAATCCATCAAAGAAATCAAAGTACAAGCTAAATACAGTAGGTATAAAGACAGGAACGACCATTTTGATCATTTCCATAATGACGAAGGCACCAATGACATTACCAAATAGACGCATACACAGTGATAAAGGACGTGTAAACACTTCAAGAATATTGATGGGTGTAACAACGGCGACGGGTTGAGTAAAGTTTTTGATCCAGCCTTTCATGCCTTTAGCTCGTATTCCACTGATTTCAATCAATACAATGCTCATAAGTGCTAGTGCGATAGTGACATTCATATCTTTGGTTGGGGGTTTCATACCAAAGATACCAATGATATTCGCAAGACCTATATATAATAGGATGGTTGAAATGTAGGTACTGTATTCTTTGGCATTTTCACCAAGCATGGAGATTGTGAATTTATCTAGCCATATGACAATACTTTCCGCTACAATTTGTTTCTTACCTGGATTATGAACTTTGAGTCCTCGTGTTAACCAAGCAGAAAGTAAAACAAGTATAGCCATGACAACCCATGTGATGACAACAGATTCACTAATCGCAAAGGGACCGATAGTAAACGCGGTGTCAACGTTTAACTGATCGAGTAATTCTTTTGTGAACTCTTCCATTGCTCCTCCTTTCGAAACAATAAAAAAACGATGGAGATAATCCGTGAATTTACGAATTAAGACAAAATTCGTTTTTCTATAAGCTCGTATTTTAGTTCTCATGATTTTGAAATTCAAGTCTTTTTATCAATGTAAACGTTATCTGTTTTGTGTGATAATGCTTTTATATGTTGTGTACATATGGTATATATGTCTGAATAACATAATTGACTTTGTTTTACGTTTAAATCAAAAAAAAAGGAAGATTCGATCTTCCTCTTAATGTTCCTTTGTATGATCAAAAGCCATGCCTAGAATGGTTTCAATATGTTCATCATCTAATGAATAGTAAACAGTCTTTCCTTCTTTTCTAGATTTAATCAATTTAGAAAGGCGTAAAGCCTTTAGTTGGTGCGATACGGCAGATTTCGTCATATCGAGTACGTTGGCTAAATCCGATACGCACATTTCACTTTGTTGAAGGGATAATAAAAGCTGAAGACGTGTACTATCTCCCATAACTTTAAAGAAATCAGATAGGTTCATAATTTCATCAAAGGCAGGCATATTTTCTTTTACTTCTTGTACTAATTCTGTATTTTTAGGCTTGCAGTCACAATGTGTACCAATCATAAGTTCTCCTTTTTTATTTATTATAGTTGAATGATTGAACAATTGTCAAAAATGTTATTGACATCATGTATGAATCCTATATAATGAAAGTGTAAAAAGTTGAATACATGTTCAACTATTCAAATGTGGAGGAAAATAATATGAAAAAGAGTTATAAGATTGATGTAGATTGCGCAAACTGTGCAAACAAAATGGAAGTAGCTGCTAATAATACAGAAGGTGTTAAGAGTGCTGTTGTTAACTTCATGATGTTAAAGATGAATGTTGAATTCGAAGATGGCGTTCAACCTAAAGAAGTCATGGCTCGTGTTTTAGAAAACTGTAAAAAAGTAGAAGACGATTGCGAAATTTTCTTTTAATGAAAAGTAAGATGCGAAAGCATCTCTATTTTTCGATCATTATAGTTGAATGATTGAACAATTAATGTTTTAAATGAGGTGAAATAACTATGAATAAGAAACAGAAGAAGATGTTAAAACGAATTATCGTTGCGAGTATTCTTTTTATTATAATTAAGGTCGCAAAGCTTCCTGAATATATTGAGATTCTTTTATTTTTAGTAGCCTATTTAGAGATTGGTTATGATATTCTTCTTAAGGCTTTTAAAGGAATTAGAAATCGCCAGGTATTTGATGAAAACTTTCTTATGGCTGTCGCAACTGTGGGAGCTATTAGTTTAAAATCTTTTGATGAAGCAACAGCCGTTATGTTGTTCTATCAGATTGGGGAATGGTTCCAGAGCTATGCGGTAGGTAAGAGTCGTAAAAACATCACGGAATTAATGGATATTCGTCCGGATTATGCCAATGTTGAAGATGAGGATGGAAATCTTGAACAGGTAGATCCAGATGAAGTAGAAATTGGTACAATCATAGTAGTCAAGCCTGGGGAAAAAGTGGCTATTGATGGAATTGTCGTTGAAGGAAGTTCTACTTTAAATACAGCGGCTTTAACAGGGGAAAGCTTGCCTAGAGAAGTCAGTGAAAATGATGAAGTAATTAGTGGTTGCATCAATATGACAGGGCTGTTGAAAATTAAAACAACAAAAGAATTTGGGGAATCCACTGTATCAAAAATTTTGGATTTGGTTGAAAATGCATCAAGCAAGAAATCTCGTTCGGAAGCCTTTATTTCACGTTTTGCGAGAATTTATACGCCAGCCGTATGTTATAGTGCTTTGGCCTTGTTCTTGCTTCCACCTGTATTTAATTTGATTATGGGAAATCCTGCTGACTTTGGTACATGGCTATATCGTGCTCTAACGTTCTTAGTTATTTCTTGTCCATGTGCATTGGTTATAAGTATTCCTTTAAGTTTCTTTGCCGGAATTGGTGGCGCCAGCAATCAAGGTGTTTTAGTGAAAGGCTCAAACTATTTAGAGGCTTTAGCTTCATGTAAATATGTTGTATTTGATAAAACGGGGACGATGACACAAGGTGTCTTTGAGGTGGCTGGAATTCATCATGCGAATATTCCTAAAGAGAAGTTACTGGAGTATGCAGCAATGGCCGAAAGCTATTCGACGCATCCTATTTCTAAGAGTTTATTAAAGGCGTATGGAAACACAATTGATAAATCTCGTATTGAAAATGTAGAAGAAATCAGTGGCCATGGTGTTAAAGCTGTAATAGATGGGGTGCAAGTACTTGCGGGTAATGATAAATTGATGAAGATGTATAATATTCCTTATCAAGAATGCCATTCTGTAGGAACCATTGTTCATATGGCTATTGATGGCAAATATGCAGGTCACATTGTGATTTCGGATATGTTGAAGCCACATGCCAAAGAGGCTATTGAAGCATTAAAGAAGGCTGGCATTAAACAAACAGTCATGTTGACTGGGGATGTAAAAAGTGTGGCAGATAAAGTAGCTTCTGAATTACATATTGATAAAGTGTATTCGGGATTATTACCTCAAGATAAGGTGAATAAAGTTGAAGAATTATTATCTTTAAAACAATCGAAAGAAAATCTTGCCTTTGTCGGAGATGGAATCAATGATGCGCCTGTATTATCAAGAGCCGATATTGGTATTGCGATGGGTGCTTTAGGCAGTGATGCAGCCATTGAAGCAGCCGATATTGTATTGATGGATGATGATCCATTAAAGATTTCTAAAGCCATTAAGATTGCGAAGAAATGTATCCATATTGTATATGAGAATATTTATTTTGCGATTGGTGTTAAATTAATCTGTTTATTATTAGGTGCTGTTGGTATTGCGAATATGTGGGTTGCGATTTTTGCGGACGTTGGAGTTATGATTATTGCCGTATTAAATGCGATTCGTGCATTAAATGTTAATAATTTGTAAGGAAATCTTTGGATTTCCTTATTTTCATATTGTGTTAAATTTGTTTTAGTTGTATCTTTGTCTTGTACGCAGAAAAGGAGATTCGAGATGCAGGAATTAAAACCAATTAAAGAAGGAAAAGTACGTGAGATTTACGACAATGGGGACAACCTTATTATGGTTGCGACAGATCGTATCAGTTGTTTTGATGTGATTCTAAACAATGAAGTTACAAAAAAAGGAACTGTTTTAACGCAGATGTCAAAATTTTGGTTTGACTACACAAGTGATATCTTACCTAACCACATGATCAGTGTAGATACAAAGGATATGCCAGAATATTTCCAACAAAAAAAATTTGAAGGAAAATCAATGTTATGTCGTAAATTGAACATGCTTCCAATCGAATGTATTGTTCGTGGTTACATCACAGGTAGCGGATGGGCTAGCTACAAAGAAACAGGAAAGGTTTGTGGTATTGAACTTCCAGAAGGATTACAAGAATCACAACAACTTCCAGAACCAATTTATACACCTAGTACAAAGGCAGAAATTGGTGATCACGATGAAAATATTTCTTTTGAACAAAGTATTGCACACTTAGAAAAATATTTCCCAGGACATGGTGAAGAATATGCAACTAAAATCAAAGATTGCACAATCGCATTATATAAAAAATGTGCTGAGTATGCTTTAAGCAAAGGAATTATTATTGCGGATACAAAATTTGAATTTGGTTTAGACGAAAATGGAAATATTGTTATTGGTGATGAAATGTTAACTCCTGACAGTTCTCGTTTCTGGCCTGCAGATGGATATGAAGCTGGTCATTCACAACCATCATTTGACAAACAATTTGCGCGTGACTGGCTAAAGGCAAATCCAGATAATGACTGGACACTTCCTCAAGAGATTGTGGATAAGACTATTGAAAAATATCTTCAAGCTTACACAATGTTAACAGGAAAAACATTATAATTAGAAGATACCCATAAGTTGAATGCTTATGGGTGTTTTTTTCTTGAAAACTGTATTTTTTGACGCCTAAATATATTTGAAAACCGTAAAATATGATGTTAATAATCACTTGAAAACCGAAGAGGGCTATGTTTAAATGAGGAATAGATATTAGAAAATAATAATTATTGAATATATATGGTGAGGGAAAATATGAAACAAGGTGTATTTATAACGTTTGAAGGAAATGATGGATCGGGAAAAACAACCGTATGTAAAGCGGTACAAGAAGAATTGATTAAAATGGGATACGATTGTATTTATACAAGAGAACCAGGTGGAAGTAAAATTGCAGAATCCATTCGTAATATATTATTAGATGTAAACAATACGGAGATGGATGATCGTACAGAAGCATTATTATATGCGGCAAGCCGAAGACAACATTTAAAAGAAGTTGTTCTTCCTGCATTAGAAAATAAGAAAATCGTATTGTGTGATCGCTTTATTGATTCTAGTTTGGCATACCAAGGAATTGCACGAGGCATAGGTTTAAAAGAAGTATGGGATATTAATCAGTTTGCGATTGATGGATGTATGCCTGAAAAGACTCTATTTTTATCCGTTAGTGTAGAAACGGGTAAAAAACGTATGAATCTTCGTGGTGACTTGAATCGTTTGGATCAAGAAGAAAGTTCATTCCATAAAGCTGTGCGTCAGGGCTATGAAACATTAGTATCTATGTATCCAGAGCGCATTGAAGTGATTGATGCCGAGCCTTGTAAAGAAGAGGTTTTAAAAAGTGCTATGGAATGTGTTTTAAAGGTTATTAAAGAACATGAATAAAGTGTATTTTAAAAAAGCACAACCTGTTGTGTATCAGACGTTGTCTAACGCTTTAAAGAATCAAAGAGTTGCGAATGCCTATTTATTTCATGGGCCAAAAGGCTCAAGCAAATTAGAAACAGCCATCTTATTTGCGCAAAGTATTGTATGTGAACATGTAGATGTGGATGGCTTTGCGTGTCAAGAATGTGAAAGCTGTAAGCGAATAGAGAATGAAGATTCTTTAGACTATATGATTGTATCGAATGATCGGATTAAAAAGAAAGATATTGTTGATTTACAAGCTTTCTTTGAATCGACTAGTGCGGGAAAGCAAAATGCCAGAATATATATATTAGACCATTATGATAAAGCTACATCGGATGCTTCAAATAGCTTGTTGAAGTTTTTAGAGGAGCCAAGTGAAGGGATTTATGGTATATTAATTGCGGATGAAAAGTCCAATGTATTGCCTACTATTCAATCGAGATGTCAGTCGATTCATTTCAAGCCTGAAAGCTGTAAACATTTATTGTTAGAAAATACAATGGAAGAAAACGCAAAAATGTTGGCGGATTCAGGATATACGTACGACAAGGCAATTGAATTGTTAGCTCTACCTGATTTTGAGGAGCTGAAGCAGATTGCATTTGAATATATTGAGAATGCATCTTCGTTTGCACAAATTGAAAAGATGCAGACAAGTGTGTTTGTGAATAAATCAGATCGTATGAATAAGGATTGGATACAGTTATGGATTCAATGGATTTTATTCTATGTAAAAAACAATAAGGTAAACTTACCTTTGGAAAATAAAGTAAAGCTATATTCGATTCTAGTTGAAAATATGGATATGTTGTATCGACCGGTTGATTTGGGATTATTTATGGATAAGCTTTATTATGATATTAGGAAGGCTGTGATTAAGTGAGTGCAGAAGAAAAAGTAACATATAAATATATTGTTTATATTCAATTTGAAGAGTCGAAGAAAGCATATACGTTTGGTTCAAATGTAAAATATTATACTAATGATATTGTTGTTGTTGAAACTGTACGAGGACAGGAGTTAGGTAAAGTTTGTGTTCCAACCGTTGACTTTGATGCTTCAAAAGTAAAAGGAGATATTAAACCAGTAGTTCGAAAGGCAACTTCTGAAGATATTAAGTGTAAGGCAGAAAATATTGAAAAAGCGAAAGAAGCCATGAAGATTTGTCAGGATTGTATAGCCAATTTAAAATTGGATATGCATCTTATCAGTTCAGAATACACTTTGGATCGTACAAAGGTTATTTTTACTTATGTATCGGATGATCGTGTAGATTTTAGACAATTATTAAAAGATCTAGCGCAACATCTACATTGTCGTATTGAATTAAGACAAGTAGGGCCAAGAAATAAAGCTAAGATCGTAGGTGGAATTGGTAATTGTGGTATGGAATGCTGCTGCTCAAGATTTATGTCAGATTTTGACACTGTATCTATCAATATGGCAAAAAATCAAATGTTGGCATTGAATATTCAAAAATTGAGTGGACAGTGTGGAAAATTGATGTGTTGCTTACGCTTTGAAAATGAAGAGTATACAAGAATGCGCAAGGATCTTCCTAAAATGAATTCGATTGTAAGCTATCAAGGTAAAAAATATCGTATTTCGAGTATGAATGTTCTTCAAAAACAAGCAAAGCTAGAAAATAAAGAAGAAGTCTTATTTGTAGACTTCAAAGATGTATGGCCAGATAAGGATTTTAACAATGATTAGACAGAAAAGTTTCGAATCAGATACATCTACTTTGTACTTGGTTCCTACACCAATTGGAAATCTACAGGAAATGACACCAAGAGCTTTGGATGTATTAAAAAATGTAAATGTTATTGCAGCAGAAGACACGCGTAATACAAAAAAATTGTTGATGGCATATGGAATTGATACTATGTTGATGTCTCATCACGAACATAATCAGCAGACAAGTATTCCTAAGATTATTGAACGATTAGAAAATGGAGAAGATGTTGCGGTTGTTTCAGATGCAGGGTATCCTCTAGTATCGGATCCAGGTCAAAAACTTGTGCAAGAAACAATTTCACACGGTTTCAATGTTGTTTCTGTTTCAGGTGCGAATGCTGCAATGAATGCATTAGTAGCAAGTGGATTAAGTTGTTATCATTATTTGTTTTATGGTTTTTTAGAAAATAAAAGTTCAAAAAGAAAGAAACAATTAGAAGAAATCAAAACAATTCCTTATACAACTATTTTCTATGAAGCACCACACCGTATTGAAGATACTTTGCAGGATATGTTAGATGTATTAGGTAATCGCCAAATGTGTTTAGCTAGAGAATTGACAAAGGTTCATGAAGAATATATCCGTGGGACCATCCAGGAAGTCTTAGAAGTGGCAGCAACATGCAAAGGGGAAATGGTCATTATCATGGATGGCTTTAAACAAGATGAAGTTGTATTTGACATGTATACTGCAATTTCAAAAGTAGATGAATACATTGAATCAGGTATGCGTACGAAGGAAGCTATTGGTTTAGTTGCCAAAGAAATGGCATGTAAAAAGAATGAATTATATGAAGCTTATCATAAAAGATAAGCTTTTTTCTATTTTAGAAATATATCATTTCCAAAATAGAAACACATATAAATGCGTTATATAAGGCATATTAAATAACTCTTATGCTTTTTGTATCTGAAATATCGAAAAACAATTGAAAAAGTTTCAGAAAAACATATAATTGTTTACATACAAAGAGGAAGAGGTAATGATTATGAATAAGAGAAGTGTATGTGCCCTAGGTATGGCATTTGTACTTGCAGGATGCTCTGCAGGGGGATCGGGTTCTAGTAAAGAACAAACATTAACAGTTGGATTGTTTACGGAAATGAATGGAGATTTTTCTCCAATGTATTATCAGACATCCAATGATTCAAACGTAGTTAACTTGGTATATCAAGGATTATTGGCATATGATAAGGATGCCAATTTAGTTCCAGAATTGGCAAAAGAATTACCAACTATCAGTGATGATGGAACAACGATGACATTTAAATTGAAGAAAGGTGTTAAATTCAGCGATGGATCTAAATTTACTTCAAAAGATGTAAAGGCAACATTTAGCGTTATGGCTGACCCAAGTTATACAGGACGTTTTTCAAGTAATGTTGATTTCTTAAATGGATATAGCGAATATCATGATGGAGATGCAAAAGATGTTTCAGGTATTGAAACACCAGACGATTATACAGTTGTATTCCACATGTCAAAACCAAAAATCGATGCAGAATCGACTTTGGGAACACAAAAGATTTGTAGTGCAAAAACATTGAAGTATAAGAAGGGAAAAACTTCGAATGTTGAAAAGAACAACAGCAATCCTATTGGAACAGGTCCTTATAAATTGAAATCATTCTCTAAAACAGAAGGTGCTTCATTGGATCGTAACGAAAACTTTAAAGCCAAAGATGGAGAATACCAAATTTCTAAGATTATGATTAAGAAGACTGAAACTTCGACTGAAATTAAAGAGTTGGAAAATGGAACGGTAGACTATATTCCAGATGTAGTAGATGCCAATAAGATTAATACGGTTGCCAAAGATAAAGACAAAGGTTTGACTTTGGGTTCTTATCCAAGCGATCGTGAAGACTTCTTGTTTATGAATACAGCTGCAGGCGCATGTCAAGATCAAGCAGTACGTCAAGCATTGGCTTATGGATTTGATCGTGAAGCCTATATCGCAAGCTATTATAAATTAGATGATAAAGATGCTAAATTGGCATATGTACCAGGCTTATTTGGTAATCCAGTATCTGGCGAAAATGGTGCATATATTCGTGGTGAAGAAAAAGTTGATGGGGCTACTTACTATGATTATGATGTAGAAAAGGCAAAACAAATCTTAGATGATGCTGGATGGAAAGTTGGCAGTGATGGTATTCGTGAAAAAGATGGCCAAAAATTATCTGTTAAATTCTTAGCTACAAAAGAAAAAGATGCGATGGATACATTGATTCCTATGTTACAAAAACAATGGGGAGAGCTAGGTGTAGAATTTAAAGCAAATACAATGGAATTTAATACGGTAATTTCTACTGTAGGTGATGATTCAGCTGTTGGCGATTGGGATATTTCATATCTAGGATTCTCTTATGGAAGTCCTGAAGATACAGGTGTTGACTATTTAATTCAATCTAAAGGTGTAAATAACTTTGCTCGTTTAAAAGATGATGAATTAGATTCTTACTTGGCTGCAGGTGCTTATACAGCAGATAAAGATGCTTCAGCTGCTGCTTACTTAAAGGCTTATGTTCGTCAAGCAGAACTATGTGCATACTTACCAACAGATGGTGTACAAACGTATTGTTTGCGTAATAAGAAAGTAAAAGGTTTGAAGACTTCTTCTACATTTATGTGGTCACAATCAATGGCTACAGCTTATATTGATGATTAATATTAAAAAGGATTTCGTTTTGAAATCCTTTTTTAAACCTTAATGATTTGAATGTTCTGGTTATTGAGCTCTTCGATATAGGAAGAATCAATAGAATGATCAGTTATAACCGTTTTTACTTTATTTTTTAAATTTAATGGTACAACTCCACGCTTAGAAAATTTATCACTTTCTGTTAGCACGATTATTTGTTCGGCTTGATGTGACATATCACGTACGGCTTGTGCTCGCATTTGATCGCGATTTGAAAAGCCGATTCTAGAATCATATCCATCTGTACCGATGAAAAAATAATCGACAAAAAAGTTGGATACACATTCTTGAACCATAGGACCTACCATAACTTGTGAATCTTGTTGATAAATTCCACCTAAAAGAATAATTTGAAAATTTGATTTTCCACGAATATATTCTGCGATAAAAGCACTGTTGGTAATAATTGTTAAGTCTTTATGAAGTTGTGTTAACGTATCAGCTAAAAGTGCACAACAACTACCACTTTCAATCATAATTGTATCGCCCTCACTTACAAGTTCGGCAGCTTTTAAGGCTATTTTTTTCTTTTCTTCATAATGATATGCGATTCTACCATTGATATCATCTGCACTACATAATACTGCATAACCATGCTCGCGTTTGATGATTCCTTTAGCTTCTAATGCATCTAAATCTTTACGGACCGTTACCTGTGAAACGCTTAGATATTCAGCAAGTTGAGAAACTTCAATTTTCTTTTCAGATGTCAGTAATTCTAGTATTTTATTTGTTCTATTTTTCATTTACGTTGATTCCTATCATTTTGTTTATATAATAAGTGTTTTCGATTTCAAATGAAAGTGAAATTTAGAAAAAAGCGTTAATGTTATTTTCTTTAAATATATTTAAATACTCTTTTAAATCTTCTGGATGATACGAAGGAATATCTTCATAATCGTATTTTATATTTAAAAGATGATATTTATTTTCTCCAAATTGATGGAATGGTAGAAGTTGACACTTGTTTACTCCAATGTCGTGAAGTTCTTTTGAAAATTCTTTTGCGTCATCCAAAGAATCATTGAAACCAGGTATAACAGGGATTCGCACAAGAACTGATTTGCCTTTGGCGATGGCATGTTTCATGTTCAGCAATGGTAACTTATTAGAAATACCTGTACCTTCTATATGTTTATCTGTGTTCCAGTGTTTCATATCAAAAAGAATGTAATCTACATATTCCATAACGTGATCAAATGTTTCCTCTGTCGCAAAACCGGTTGTTTCACAACATGTATGAATTCCTTCTTCTTTAGCGGCTAAGAGAAGTTCTCTTGAAAACTCAGGTTGAAGTAAGAGCTCACCTCCAGAAAGCGTTAGACCACCACCACTTTCTTCATAGAAGGCTTGATCTTGTAAAACAATTTTAAGCACTTCTTCCACAGATTTTTGTTCGCCTTGTGCACTTAATGCGTTTCTTGGACATTCATATACACATTTCTTACATCCACTACATTGACTGTGGTTGATTTTGATGGATTTATCAATTATTTTTATAGCATTTTTTGGACAGGCTTCAATGCAATGTTGACAATTTATACATTTTTTTTGATCCCAAAGAATTTGTGTTTGTATAAGCTGACTTTCAGGATTTGCACACCACTTACAACGAAGAGGACATCCCTTTAGAAAAACGGTAGTACGAATTCCTGGACCGTCATTTACGCTGAATTTTTGAATGTTAAAAATAATTCCTGTTGTATTTCGATTTGTTGTTGTCATTTTAATTTCCTCATATAGAGTATAAACATTTCAAAGAAGGAAATCAACAACTAAAATTACAAATGAAAGTATAAAACATTTTAAATGAAATTTATATTGACATGAAATGAGTGTAATGCTATTTTAAAATTGCAAATAAAAGAATTTAAAGTTACGAATGAAATGTTATGGGAGGACGGACATGGAAAATGTAGAACATTTTGGAACATTGACAGAACGAATGAAAGAATTTCGAGAAGAAGTTTTAGATGAAAAACCTTATATTGATGCACAACGTGCAATTTTAGCAACTCTTGCTTACAAAGAAAATTTAAATCAACCACGAGTGATGGTTCGAGCTAAAATGCTAGAAAAGGTTCTTGATAATATGAGTATATATATTGAAGACAAATCTCTTTTAGCAGGAAATCAGGCAACTAAGAATCGTAATGCTCCTATTTTTCCTGAGTATACTATGGAATTTGTTATGAATGAATTGGATCAGTTTGAGCAAAGGGATGGGGACGTATTCTATATCACTGAAAAGACCAAGGAACAACTTAGAGAAATTGCGCCATTCTGGCAGAATAACAATTTGCGTGCAAGAGGAGAAGCTCTTCTTCCTGAAGAAGTTCGTGTCTTTATGGAAACAGGTGTATTTGGAATGGAAGGTAAGTTAAATGCAGGAGATGCGCATTTGGCGGTGAACTATGAGCGTATTTTGAAGGATGGATTAAGAGGATACGAAAAGCGTGTAAAAGAATGTAAAGCTACTCTTGATTTAACGAATCCAGATAATATTGACAAGTATTGTTTCTATAATGCAGTTCTTATAGTACTGGAGGCGGTGCGTAATTTTGCGAATCGTTACAGCGTTCTTGCGGAGGATTTAGCAGAAAAAGAATTGAATCAAGAAAGAAAGATTGAATTATTAGAGATCAGTAGAATTTGTTCAAAAGTTCCATATGAACCAGCAGAAACATTTCAAGAAGCGGTACAATCCGTATGGTTTATTCAATTGATTTTACAAATTGAATCCAATGGACATTCTTTGAGTTACGGCAGATTCGATCAATATATGTATCCATATTATAATCGAGATATTAAAAATGGGACTATAAACGAATCAGAAGCCTTGGAACTGTTGACATGCTTGTGGATAAAGACACTTACAATCAATAAAGTTCGTTCTCAAGCGCATACGCTAAGTTCGGCAGGTTCTCCTATGTATCAAAATGTAACGATTGCAGGCCAAACAACAGATAAAAAGGATGCAGTCAATGATTTGAGTTTTTTAGTTTTGAAATCTGTTGCACAGACAAGGTTGACACAACCAAATTTAACTGTGCGCTATCACAAGAATATCAATAAACATTTTTTGGATGAATGTATAGAGGTTATGCGTTTAGGCTTTGGAATGCCAGCATTAAACAATGACGAAATTATAATTCCTTCATTTATGGATTGGGGCGTTAAAGAGGAGGATGCCTACAATTATAGTGCCATAGGCTGTGTTGAAACAGCAGTTCCAGGTAAATGGGGTTATCGTTGTACGGGAATGTCTTATATCAATTTTCCAAGAATGCTTTTGTGTACGATGAATAACGGTGTGGATCTTACAAGTAATAAACGTTTTACAAAAGGATACGGCTATTTTACGGAAATGGAAAGTTATGAAGAACTTTTAGAAGCATGGGATAAAACAATAAGGGAAATTACTCGATATAGTGTTATTGTAGAAAATGTAATTGATAAGGCATCTGAAAGAGATGTACCAGACATTCTTTGTTCGGCTTTGACAGATGATTGTATTGCCAGAGGCAAAACAATCAAAGAAGGTGGAGCGGTCTATGATTTTATTTCAGGACTTCAAGTAGGAATTGCGAACATGGCAGATTGTTTGGCAGCTATAAAGAAGTTAGTGTATGAAGAAAAGAAAATCACAAGACATGAGCTTTGGAATGCGATCTTAGATGATTTTTCATCACCTGAAAACAAAAAAATTCAGGAAATGTTGATTCGTGAAGCTCCAAAATATGGAAATGATGATGATTATGTCGATCAGTTAATTGTGGAAGCCTATGATTCTTATATTGAAGAAATCGAAAAATATCCGAATACACGCTATAATAGAGGACCAATTGGCGGAATTCGCTATGCAGGAACTTCTTCAATTAGTGCGAATGTTGGACAAGGTATGTCAACGATGGCTACGCCAGATGGACGAAATGCATTCGAACCTTTGGCCGAGGGTTGCAGTCCAGCGCATAATAGCGATAAAAATGGACCTACAGCTGTGTTTAAAAGTGTGTCTAAGCTTCGTACAAATAAAATTACGGGTGGAGTTCTACTAAATCAAAAAATGACACCTCAAATGTTGTCGACTGAAGAAAATCGACAAAAATTAGAATTGCTGATTAAAACTTTCTTTAATCGTTTACATGGATATCACGTGCAATATAACATTGTTTCTAAAGAAACTTTGATTGATGCACAGAAGCATCCTGAAAATCATAAGGATTTAATTGTTCGTGTAGCCGGATATAGTGCTTTCTTTAATGTGCTTTCTAAAAAGACGCAAGATGATATTATTGGTAGAACAGAACAATCTTTAATGTAAGAAAATGTAAATAAAATGTAAAAGTGGTTGAAAACGGATCTTGTTAGGTGTATCCTATAAGCAACCGATGCGAAAGAGATCAAACTAAGAACCGGATACAAAGAGATTCTAGTCGGGGTGGAAGCTAGATTATTACGACTTAGCAAATGGACTTTCAAGGGCAAGGTGAAAAGAGTTTCTTAGTAACTGCGACGTATTCTATGCGTTAAATGGATCGAATGTGATGGCATTCTAGAGATGGGTATAACTATACCAATTCAGGTGGTACCGCAGATTATTTTGATATTCTGTCCTGTGTCAAATTATTAAATTTGATGCAGGATTTTTTTAATTTATAAGGAGAGTGATGAAATATGTCAGCAGACTGGTGGTGGTATAAAGAGTAGATGCTTAGGAGGTAAAAGATATGTATAAGAAAATATTAGCATGTGGATTAGCTTTGTTGATGTGTGGCTGCAGCACAAAAGCAGCAGGTAATGATCAAGTGTTGACAGTGGGATTGAGTTCAGAAATGAATGGAACTTTTTCACCTATGTATTACCAAACGACAAATGATTCTTATGTCGTTGATTTGGTTTATCAAGGATTGTTGAAATACAACAAAAAAGGAGAGTTGGTTGCAGATTTGGCTAAGTCCTTACCTGAAATCAGTGAAGATGGTAAGACAATGACTTTTAAAGTAAAGAAGGGCATTCAGTTTAGTGATGGATCTAAATTCACTGCAAAAGACGTAGAGACAACATTTGCGGTTATGGCTGATCCAAGCTATACAGGTCGATTTGCGAATAATGTTGATTTTCTAGATGGATATAGTGAGTATCATGATTCAGATGCATCTAGCTTTAGAGGAATTGAAACTCCAGATAACTATACAGTTGTATTTCATTTAAATAAACCAAGAATTGATGCTGTTTCTACGCTTGGAACACAGAAAATCTGTAGTTCTGAATATTTAAACTATAAAAAAGGAAAAACAGAGAGTATCGAAAAGAAAAATAGTAAGCCAATTGGAACAGGTGCGTATGTGTTAAAGAAATTTGAAAAAACAAGTGGGGCCAGTTTAGTTTCAAATTCAAAGTATAAGGCTAAAAAAGGTCAATATCAGATTTCTAAAATTATGATCAAAAAGACGGATACTTCAACTGAAGTAAAGGAATTAGAAAATGGAACTGTGGATTATATTCCGGATGTGATTGAGGCGAATAAAATCAAATCTGTACAAAAGAATAAAAACCTTTCTGTCGATTCGTATCCAAGTGATCGTGAAAACTTCATTATCTTTAATTCTAATGTGGGAGCTTGTAGTGATGGCGAGGTAAGAAAAGCAATTGGATATGGATTTAACGCACAAGAATATATTGATAACTATTATCAGATTGATGGTATGGCGTATAAGCCAGGTACTTTTGGCAATCCCGTGTCATTAAATAATGGAACTATGATTCGTAATGAAGAAAAGGTTGATGGTGTCACTTATTATGATTATGATGTTGAAAAGGCGAATCAAATCTTAGAGGATGCTGGATACAAATTGGCAGATGATGGGTATCGTTATAAAGATGGTGAAAAATTAACGGTTCGTTTCTTGGCAAACAAGGATAAGGATTCTTTAGATTCTTTGATTCCAGTTTTACAGAAATGCTTGAATGCGATTGGCATTGATTTTAAAGCGAATACTGTTGAATTTAATACAGTTATTAGTACCGTGCAGGATGATGCACAGACAGATAGCTGGGATGCGACATATCTAGGCTTTTCTTATGGTTCTCCTGATGATACAGGTATTAACTTTATTTTAAGAACAGGTGCTACAAATAACTTTGGACGTTTAAGTGATGAAGAACTAGATACGTATTTAGATGCAGGAATGTATACATCGGATAATGAAGTATCGAAAGAAAACTATCATAATGCTTTGGTGCGTCAAAGTGAATTATGTGGTTATTTACCTGTGGATTCGACGAAGACATATTGTTTAAGAAGCAAGGATGTTAAAGGAATGCACACAACATCTATTTATAATTGGGCTCAATCGATTGCGACTGCTTATATTAAATAGTTTGATTGTAAATAACATATGATGTATCCTAATGGATATTAGGGCAAAGTAAAGTCCTGTACTAACTTATGTTGGTGCAGGCTTTTCTTGTATGGGGAGGATTTTTATGGCAAAACAAGGATCGATTCAATTGATGACAAAAGGAAGTATTGCCAAACAAATTATTGGCTATGCGGTACCTATATTCATTGGGTATCTTTTTCAACAACTCTACAACACAATGGATGCATTGATTGTAGGGAACTTTTTAGGGCAAAATGCATTAGCTGCCGTTACAGGTGTTGGCTCATTGATTTTTTTGTTTGTAGGATTTTTTAATGGGTTTGCGACAGGCGCTAGCGTAATTATAGCGAATGCGATTGGGGCCCAAGATGAAGAGCGAACAAAGAAAGCGATATATACAACGGCTACATTTGGAATAATCTTAGGGCTTATTATGACAGTCAGTGGTTATCTATTGACAGATCAAATGTTGAGATGGATGGGCTTGCCTATAGAGGTGTTTGGTCTATCTTCAATATATTTAAAAATATACTTTTTAGGCAGTTTTTCTTTGGTTCTATATAACATGCTTGTGGGAATCATCCGAGCTGGTGGTGATGCCAAACATCCACTCTATTATTTGATTGTCAGTTCTATATTAAATGTGATTTTAGATGTTGTATTCATTACGGTGTTTAAGATGGGAGTTGCCGGAGCTGCCTGGGCAACAATTATTTCTGAATTTGCGAGTATGTTTTTATGTGCTTTGCAGTTAGCTAGAGAAGAAAGTATTTTGCATATTTCTTGGGCACATTTAACTTTGCATTTTGAAAACCTGAAACAAATTTGTATCTACGGTTTGCCTACAGGACTGCAAGGCTGTGTCATTGATTTTGCGAATGTCATGATTCAATCATATATTAATTCGTTTGGCGCTGCAGCTATTGCAGGAATTGGTGCATATTCAAAGGTTGAAGGGTTTATCTTCCTTCCTGAAATTTCTTTTTCAATGGCACTTACAACGTTTGTGTCGCAAAATGAAGGAGCCGGACAAAAGGAACGTTCGCGAAAAGGAATCTTGTTTGGGCTTGCTGCTTCTTTACTTTTAATTGAAGGCATGGGGATTTTGATCTACTTGTTTGCGCCAACCTTTATTTCATTCTTTAATCAAAATCCAGAAGTAATTGCGATTGGGGTAGATCGTGCTAAAATCTGTGCCTTCTTCTATGTTCTTTTGGGCTTCTCACATGTTGTTTCTAGTATTTTAAGAGGGCTTGGACGACCAGTAATGCCAATGGTGGTCATGCTTGTATGTTGGTGTGCTGTTCGTGTTGTTGTACTAATGACAATTGGCCAAAGTATACACAGTTTGTATTTAACCCATTGGTTATACCCTATTACTTGGGGATTGAGTTCAATTGTTTATATGTTTGATTTACGTAAATACAAATTGTTTATACCTAGAGAGCAACTTTAATGAAATATTGGGTTGTCATTTGAGTTGGTTTTAGGTATTATAATCTTGCAGAAGTGTTTTTCTGATTTTGGAGGTCTTACTTATGGTCTTAAGAAGATTTACCACAATTGATAGAGAAGAATTGCTTTTTTAAGTGCGCCTACTATAGGTGCGCTTTTTTTGTTTTGAAAGGAAGGTCATTTATGGAAACAAAGCGTGTTTTAATTGTGATGGGTTCTCGTTCAGACTTACCTAGTATGGAAGGCTGCATGAAACAATTAGACGATTTTCAAGTCGGCTACGAGGTTCGTGTATTAAGTGCTCACCGTACTCCAGAAGCTGTTTTGGAGTTGTCTAAGACTGCATGCGAACGTGGAATTCAAGTTATTATTGCGGCAGCTGGAGGAGCAGCACATTTAGCTGGAGTTTTAGCTAGCTCTACACCATTGCCGGTTATTGGAATCCCTATTCAGACATCTGCTTTAGGTGGATTGGATTCATTATTGTCGACAGTACAAATGCCTCAAGGAGTTCCTGTTGCGACTGTTGCGATTGGAAAATCAGGAGCAAGAAATGCTGCTATCTTAGCTTGTCAGATGATTGGACTTAATGATAAGTCTTTGCAGGATAAAATTGTTGAATTTAAAAAAGAACAAGCACAAAAAGTATTAGAACAGTCAATTGTTGAATAAGGAGAAGGAAATGGATACTCGTATTTTTGTTCATAAAAAAGAACAGTTTCAAGTTGAAAGTGAATCATTAGCGGCTGAATTAAGACAATCTTTATCTTTAGGAGAAGAGTTTGGTCTAACAAAATACAATTTATATGATATTTTTAATGCCGATGAAAATGATATTGAATTATTAAAGAAAAATGTTTGTAGTGAAGTTGTTACTGATGATGTATATGATTCTGTAGATTTAACAGATAAATCTTATTTGGCATACGAATTTTTGCCAGGTCAATACGATCAAAGAGCTGACAGTGCAATGCAATGTTTAATGCTTTTGAATAATAAACAAACTGTACGTATTCATTCAGGTACTTTATTGGTGTTCGCAAACCCAGTAAATGAAGAAACACTAGATAAAATCACACACTATATTGTTAACCCTGTTGAAGCGCGTGTAAAAGACCTTTCTGTATTAGTAGATGATCAGGATGTTGATGTACAAGACGTTCCTGTTTTAGATGGTTTTACAAAGATGAGTAAAGAAGAATTAAATTCTTTACGTACAACTTTAGGGTTGGCCATGTCTCAAGCGGACATTGAGCATGTTCAACGTTACTTCGAAAAAGAAGAAAAAAGAGATTGCACAATGACTGAAATCCGTGTGTTAGATACATATTGGTCAGATCACTGTCGTCATACTACTTTTGAAACTGTATTGGATGATGTTTGTTTCCATTTGGATACATTATCAGATGAATTGCAGGCTTCTTATGAAAAATATTTGAAATTACGCCAGGAAGTTCATGGAAACCGCAAAGAAAAAACATTGATGGATATGGCTACCATTGCTGGTAAATATCTTCGTAAACAAGGCAAGCTTGATGATATGGAAATTACCGATGAAATCAATGCATGTAGTGTAGAAATTACAGTAGATGTTGATGGAAAAGATGAACAATGGTTATTGATGTTTAAAAATGAAACACATAACCACCCTACAGAAATTGAACCGTTTGGTGGAGCTAGTACTTGTATTGGTGGAGCTATTCGTGATCCATTATCAGGACGTAGCTATGTATACCAGGCTATGCGTATTACAGGTGCCGGAGATATTACTAAACCAATTAGTGAAACACTAGAGCACAAATTACCTCAGTCAAAGATTTCTAAAACAGCAGCTCAAGGTTATTCAAGTTATGGTAACCAGATTGGTTTGGCAACTACATTTGTAGATGAAATCTATGATGATGGCTATGTTGCCAAACGTATGGAAGTTGGTGCTGTAGTCGGTGCTGCTCCAAAATCACATGTAAAACGTGAACAACCTCAACCTGGCGATATCATTGTTATGATTGGTGGAGCTACAGGTCGTGATGGAATTGGTGGAGCTACAGGTTCAAGTAAAGAGCATAATGAAACAAGTTTGGAAAAATGTTCAAGTGAAGTTCAAAAGGGTAATGCCTTAATTGAACGTAAATTACAACGTTTATTCAGAAATCCAGCTTGTACAAAATTAATCAAGAAGGCAAATGATTTTGGAGCTGGTGGAGTTAGTGTTGCCGTAGGTGAACTTGCGGACGGATTGGATATCAATTTAGATGCAGTTCCAGTTAAATATCAAGGCTTAGATGGTACAGAGCTTGCAATCAGTGAATCACAAGAGCGGATGGCTGTATGTATTGAAGCCAAAGATTTTGAAAAATTCAAAGAAGAAGCATATAAGGAAAACTTAGAGGCTATCAAAGTTGCAGATGTCACAGATACAAATCGTTTAATCATGAAATGGCGTGGGGAAACAATTGTTGACATGTCTCGTGCGTTCTTGGATACAAACGGTGTACGTCAGCATCAGGTTGTTGATGTTTGTGAAAATGAATATGATGAACATCCATTTGATGCAGTTAAATCAGATTTAAATACGGTTTTACAAGATGCGAATGTTGCAAGTCAGATTGGTTTAGCAGAAATGTTTGATGCTTCTATTGGTAAGAGTACAGTATTGATGCCTTTTGGAGGTAAATATCAATTAACTCCTGAAGAAGGTTCTGTACAGAAATTACCGGTTCATGGAATGACAAATACATGTTCTGTTATGACATATGGATATGATCCAAAGGTGTCTAAATATTCTCCATATTTAGGTGCAAGTTATTCAGTTGTTGAAGCATTAGCTCGTATTACGGCATTGGGTGCTGACTATAAGAAGTGTCGTTTATCAAATCAGGAATATTTTGAGCACTTAGGTGCAGATGCACAAAAATGGGGACAACCATTTGAAGCATTATTAGGTTTAATTGATGCTCAGCTAGCATTTGAAACACCAAGTATTGGTGGTAAAGACTCTATGAGTGGAACGTATAAAGATATTCATGTACCTCCAACAGTAATCACATTTGCGGTAACTACAGCAAAAACAGATAATATCGTATCTGCTTCATTCAAGAATCCTGGAGACTATGTATACTTAGTAAAACATACACCGGTTAAGAATCATGTTCCAAACTATGAACAATTGAAGGAAAACTTTGAAACAGTTCATAAATTGATGCAGGAAAAGAAGATTGTTGCGGCAAGCACAATTAAATTTGGTGGATTAGGAGCAACTGTTGCAAAGATGGCATTTGGATCTAAAGTCGGTGTTGCAATTAATACAGAAGAAGATGTATATGGATTTAATTTAGGTTCAATGATTGTAGAAGCTACAGAAAGCATTCAGGATGAACATTTAGAATTGATTGGTATCTTAAATGATGATTCTAAGATTGTATTAAATGAAGAAACAGTTGAAATCGAAGATGCATTTAAGGCTTGGACAAAACGTTATAGTGAAATTTATCCAATGATTGTGGATGAAGGAAAAGATACTCTAGAAACTCCTTTAAACGATGTGGAAGTACCAATGTCTAAGGTTGTAGTGGAAAAACCAAAGGTAATTATTCCTATTTTCCCTGGTCAAAACTGTGAGTTTGATACAACAGCTAAATTTGAACGTGCTGGAGCTGAAGTAAAACAGGTTGTATTCAATAATTTAACTGTTGAAAATATTCAAAAGAGTATTGATACTTTGGCAGAAGAAATTAGTACAGCTCAAATCTTGATGATTGTAGGTGGGTTTAGTAGTGGAGACGAACCAGATGGTTCAGGTAAATTTATTGCGAATGTATTACGAAATCCAAAGATTGCCCAAGCAATTGATGCAATGCGTGCAAATGATGGTTTGATTTTAGGTATCTGTAATGGATTCCAAGCATTGATTAAATCTGGATTGTTGCCTTATGGTGATATTGAAAAATTGGATACAGAAAATCCAACATTATTTATAAATAATATCAACCGCCACGTTTCGCATATTGCACGTACGCGCATTACAAGTAATGCTTCTCCTTGGCTTGCTGGTATGAAGGCAGGAAGTGTATATTCTGTAGCTGTAAGTCATGGTGAAGGTAAATTTGTTGCGAGTGAAGAAGTGTTAAATAAATTGATTGAAAATGGTCAGGTAGCAACACAATATGTAAATGAAAATGGTGTACCAACAATGGATGGAAAAGACAACTTAAATGGTTCAAGTATGGCCATTGAAGGTATCTTCTCTGAAGATGGAAAAATCTTTGGTAAGATGGGTCATAGTGAACGTTATGAAAAAGGCTTGTTCCAGAATATTGCTGGAAACAAAGACCAGGATATTTTCGCAAATGGTGTTCGCTATTTTACACACAAGCAGGTGAAGTAGAATGACAATGCAAAAAATAGTTCAAGATTCTTCTGGGATCGTAGGCTTGTTCAATGTCGAACAAGCCGCCCAGAATATCTATTTAGCCATGCATGCTATTCAACATCGTGGACAAGATGGTGTAGGTTTGGCTGTAAGTGATGGAGATAGCGTTGTTTGTAAAAAGGGACTTGGCTTATTATCAGAGAATTTAAAGCAGGATACATTAGATTCTTTAGATGGTAATATTGCGATTGGCCAGCTTCGCATGGCTACAAAAAATGATTCTCAATTGGAAAATGTTCAGCCAATTATGGTTCGTAGTCATCAGAGATATTTTGCGGTTGTATCTAGCGGTATGATCACAAATGCAGTTTCATTAAGAACTAAGCTGGAGAATGATGGATTGATTTTCCAAGGAACAAGTGATTCGGAGTTGTTGGCACATTTGATTCAGTTAAACCCCGGTTCTTTTGAAGAGAAGATTACAAAAGCATGTCATATGATGAGTGGGGCTTATACATTCATGGTTATCACAAAGGATAGCTTGTATGTCGTGAGAGATCCACATGGAATTCGTTCTTTATATATTGCACAAGTAGATGAGGGTTATTGTATTAGCAGCGAAACTTGTTCATTCCCTATTCTTGGTGGTGAATTTGTTCGTGAGGTTAATCCAGGTGAATTGATTTGTTTCGATAATGAAGGAATGAAGTCTTGTCAGATTTTTGAAAAAGCAGAAACAAAGGCGTGTGCTTTAGAATATGTATATTATTCTAGACCGGATAGTATTCATAATGGGCTAACGGTTCATGAAGTCAGAAAAAAATGCGGATATTATTTGGCAAAAGAAGAAAATGTAAAGGCAGATATCGTTGTAGGTGTTCCTGACTCTGCTTTAAGTGCGGCAGCTAGTTTTGCTAGAACGTTGAATATACCGTATGAAACAGGATTGATTAAGAATCGTTATATCGGATCTACATTTATTCGTCCAACAGAACAACAAAGGATGCAAGGTATGCGTGTTCGTTTGAATGCGATTAGCTCAGTTGTAAAAGGAAAAAGTGTATATCTAGTTGATGATAGTGTTGTAAAAGGATTTACATCACGTAGAATATGTCAGTTATTAAAAGAAGCAGGGGCAAAAGAGGTTCATTTACGTATAGCTTCGCCAATGTTGAAATATCCTTGTTTATATGGGGCTGATTCAACGGCACAAAAAGATTTGGCGGCTTTTAACTATACAGTAGATGAAATGGAACAATTATTCCAAGTGGATTCATTGCGCTTCTTAAGTGTTGAAGATTTTAAAAAGTGTGTACCAGAAACAAGTTGTTTAGCTTGTTGTACAGGCGAATATCCAGAAGATTTACAAGATTATAAAGATGAGGTAAAGGAGTAGAATATGGCAGAACATTATGCAGCAGCAGGCGTTAGTTTAGAGGCAGGATATAAATCTGTAGAATTGATCAAGGAGCATGTTAAGAAAACAATGCGTCCAGAAGTATTAGGTGGACTTGGTGGTTTCTCTGGAGCTTTCTCGTTATCTAAAATTAAAGATATGGAAGAACCAGTATTACTTTCAGGTACAGATGGTTGTGGAACAAAAGTTAAGCTAGCGATGGTTATGAATAAACATGACACGATTGGTATTGATGCCGTTGCGATGTGTGTTAATGATATTGCGTGTGCAGGAGGAGAACCATTATTCTTCTTGGATTACATCGCATGTGGAAAAAACGTTCCAGAAAAAATTGCAGATATCGTAAAAGGTGTGTCTGAAGGTTGTTTACAATCTGAAGCCGCTTTAATCGGTGGAGAAACAGCAGAACATCCAGGTTTAATGCCAGAAGACGATTATGATTTAGCAGGCTTTGCGGTTGGTGTTTGCGATAAAAAAGATATGATTACTGGTAAGGACCTTAATGTAGGAGATGTATTGATTGGCCTTCCTTCTACTGGAGTTCACAGTAATGGTTTTTCATTGGTTCGTAATGTGTTTGATATTACAGAAGAATCTTTGAACACATATTATGATGAATTAGGTAAAACTTTAGGAGAAGCGTTGTTGGCTCCTACAAAGATTTATGTTAAGGCATTAAAATATATCAAGGCCAATGGTATTACATTGAAGGCTTGTAGCCACATTACAGGTGGTGGATTCTATGAAAATGTGCCTCGTATGTTAAAGGAAGGCATGGGTGTTGAAATTAATACTAAGGCTTTCCCAAAACCTCCAATTTTTGATTTGATCCAAAAAAATGGTGATATTTCTACAAAGGAAATGTATAACGTATTTAACATGGGCCTTGGTTTTGTGATGGCGGTAGATCCTGCTGATGTTGCAAGAGTACAGGCAGCATTAAGTGAAATCAATGAGCCTAGCTATGTAGTTGGTAAAGTAACTGAGACAGGACAGGTAGATGTCCAATGGTAAATATTGCGGTATTTGCGAGTGGTTCGGGGACTAATTTCGAAACAATCTTATCGCATATAGAAGATGGTTCTTTGCATGTAAACTGTGCTTGTTTGATTGCAGATAAAGAAAATGCATATGCAAGAGTTCGTGCGCGTAATCATGGAATTGAAGAGTTTTATTTCAATCCAAAAGGGTATGATGGTAAAGCAGGTTATGAAGCGGCAATCTTAGAAGTATTGAAAGAAAAAAAGGTGGATTTGATTGTTTTGAGTGGATATATGCGTTTTATTGGGCACACTTTATTAAGTGCATATCCAAATCGAATTATTAATTTACATCCAGCTTATTTACCTGAATTTCCTGGAGCACACAGTATCCAGGATGCGTTTGAAGCGAAGGTATCTCAAACAGGCGTTACTGTTCATTTTGTAGACGAAGGCGTAGACACAGGTCCTATTATTCGTCAGGAAAGAGTAGCAATTGATTCGTCATGGGATCTTGAAACATTAGAATCGCATGTACATGCGATGGAATATGATTTGTTCTGGCAAGTGATTGAACAAGTCGCAAAAAGTATTGAGGAGGAAAAATAATGAAGCGTGCATTAGTAAGTGTATCTGATAAAACGGGTCTTGTTGAATTTGTACAAGGATTAGTAGATTGCGGGTATGAAATTATTTCTACTGGAGGAACAAAAAAGGCTTTAGAAGCTGCCGGAATTCATCCAATTGGAATTAGTGATGTGACTGGTTTTCCAGAAATTATGGATGGACGTGTAAAAACTTTGCATCCAAAAGTTCATGGAGCTTTATTGTGTGTTCGTTCAAACCCAGATCATGTACGTCAATTAAAGGAATTAGGAATTGAATATATCGATTTAGTTTGTGTGAATTTATATCCTTTCAAAGAAACAGTATTAAAACCAGGTGTAACACACGAAGAAATCATTGAGAACATTGATATTGGTGGTCCTAGCATGCTTCGTAGTGCTTCTAAAAACTATCAAAGTATTCCTGTTATTTGTGATCCAAAAGATTATGACAAGGTTCTTGAAGAAATTAGAGAAAATCAAGAAACAACGTTAGAAACGCGTGAACGATTAGCTGCAAAAGTATTCCGTCATACAGCACGTTATGATGCTATGATTGCAGATTATTTAACTAAGAAGACAAATGAAGAATTCCCAGAAAGTATGACAATTACTTTTGATAAGGTTCAAGATTTGCGTTATGGTGAAAACCCTCACCAAAAGGCAGCCTTCTACAAAGGCATGAATCCTCAATATTCTTTGGCTAACGCAAAACAGCTTCATGGAAAAGAATTGTCTTACAATAATATCCAGGATGGAAATGCAGCTATTGAAATTTTAAAAGATTTCGAAGGTCAATATGCAGCTGTTGGTGTTAAACACATGAATCCATGTGGAGTTGGTATTGGTGAAAATATTGAAGCGGCTTGGGATAAAGCATATGAAGCGGATTCTATTTCAATTTTCGGTGGTATTGTAGCGTTGAATGCGAAGGTTGAAAAGGGATTGGCAGAAAAATTGTCTAAGATTTTCTTGGAAATTATCATTGCTCCAGAATTTACGGATGAGGCATTAGAAATTTTAACTCGCAAGAAAAATATTCGATTAATGCAATTAGATACTAGCTTATCTGTTTCAAGTGCGCTAAAATATACAAATGTTAATGATGGTCTATTGGTTCAAGAGATGGATCAGCATAAAATTAACAAGGAAGATTTAAAGTGTGTGACAAACCGTAAACCAACGGAAGAAGAAATCGAACAATTGTTGTTTGGATGGAAAGTGGTTAAGCATGTAAAATCAAATGCGATTGTCTTAGCAAAGGATAATATGACAATTGGTGTAGGTGCTGGCCAAATGAACCGTGTTGGTGCTGCAAAAATTGCGATTGAACAAGCTGGTGAAAAGGCAAAAGGATCTGTTTTAGCTAGTGATGCTTTCTTCCCTATGCCAGATACGGTCCAAGAAGCTATTAAAGCTGGTGTAACAGCAATTATCCAACCTGGAGGATCGATTAAAGATCAACTTTCTATTGATGAATGTAATGAGCATGGAATTGCAATGGTATTCACTGGGGTTCGTCATTTTAAACACTAGAATATAAAAGAGTCTTAATAGACTCTTTTTACATGATTGAAAGGGTCTATATGAACAATAAAAATAAAGTTGTTATTATTCTTTTATTATCAAGTATTTTAATTGTACTTAGTACAGTGGTTGCACAAGTAAAAGGTGCACAAAAATCTACAGGTAACAAATTGTCTGAAATTCAAGAAGATCAAAGTACAGAGCTTGAAAATAAAGATAATAGTCAATATATCGATACTGCTTTGGCAAAAGAAATTGAAGCGTATTTAAAAGAAAATGATATTGATCATGAAAAAGTATCTTATTGTATTACGGATTTAAAGCATAATATTAAATATAGTATGAATGAAAAAGAAGAATTTGTTGCAGCAAGTACATATAAACTTCCGTTGGCAATGCTATATTATGATATGGTGAATGAGGGAAAGTATGATTTAGATACAACTTTTACATATAAATCATATATGCATGAAGATGACGGTGTCATTAGCTCGGATTATGGAATTGGAAGTCAGATACCATTAAAGGATATATTAGATATAATGATTATATATTCAGATAATGATGCGGGTCATATATTGTATGAAAACTTAGGTGGATGGAAAGAGTATAAGGAAGCAATGCAGAAGTATACGGATTCGATTAGTGAAAATTATTACTCTGCAGAGAATATAACAACGGCAAATACGATGAATGATGTAGTTTCCTATTTATATAAGAATAAAGCAAATTATAAAGATTTAATCACAAATATGAAAAAAGCAGAGCCTGGTGAATATTTGGATAAAATTATACAACAGAATATGCCTCAAAAATATGGTATGTATAATTGTGCCTATAATAGTGTAGGCTTTGTGGATTGTGAAACACCATATAGCATCGTTGTATTAACGAGCCTTGGTGAAAAGGGTGTTGATGTAATGGCGAATATCAATAGTATTGCGTATGAACATTTCGAATAAGGTCAAAAGACCTTATTTTTTTAAATCGGGCGATGAAAGCGTATACAGTAATAAAAATGAAAAAAAGATAAAAAAGTTAAAAAAAACATTTGACGAAAGGGGAAGTATTTGGTAATATAGATGAGCACTGCTGAGGTGCACATGATCTTTGAAAACTGAACAGGAAATAAAATACAAACTAAAACGTCAATTTCGAAACAAACAATTAATTGAAAGAAAGATGTCAGAGACATCAAAGAGCTAAATCAAATGGAGAGTTTGATCCTGGCTCAGGATGAACGCTGGCGGCATGCCTAATACATGCAAGTCGAACGAGAGGAAGGAAAGCTTGCTTTTCTGAATCTAGTGGCGAACGGGTGAGTAACACGTAGGTAACCTGCCCATGTGCCCGGGATAACTTCTGGAAACGGATGCTAAAACCGGATAGGTAGCAGACAAGCATTTGACTGCTATTAAAGTGGCTATGGCCATGAACATGGATGGACCTGCGGTGCATTAGCTAGTTGGTGAGGTAACGGCCCACCAAGGCGACGATGCATAGCCGGCCTGAGAGGGCGGACGGCCACATTGGGACTGAGACACGGCCCAAACTCCTACGGGAGGCAGCAGTAGGGAATTTTCGTCAATGGGGGGAACCCTGAACGAGCAATGCCGCGTGAGTGAGGAAGGTCTTCGGATCGTAAAGCTCTGTTGTAAGAGAAAAACGGCACTCATAGGGAATGATGAGTGAGTGATGGTATCTTACCAGAAAGTCACGGCTAACTACGTGCCAGCAGCCGCGGTAATACGTAGGTGGCGAGCGTTATCCGGAATGATTGGGCGTAAAGGGTGCGTAGGTGGCAGATCAAGTCTGGAGTAAAAGGTATGGGCTCAACCCGTACTGGCTCTGGAAACTGATCAGCTAGAGAACAGAAGAGGACGGCGGAACTCCATGTGTAGCGGTAAAATGCGTAGATATATGGAAGAACACCGGTGGCGAAGGCGGCCGTCTGGTCTGGATTCTGACACTGAAGCACGAAAGCGTGGGGAGCAAATAGGATTAGATACCCTAGTAGTCCACGCCGTAAACGATGAGAACTAGGTGTTGGGGGAATAACTCAGTGCCGCAGTTAACGCAATAAGTTCTCCGCCTGGGGAGTATGCACGCAAGTGTGAAACTCAAAGGAATTGACGGGGGCCCGCACAAGCGGTGGAGTATGTGGTTTAATTCGAAGCAACGCGAAGAACCTTACCAGGCCTTGACATCCCTTGCAGAGGTATAGAGATATATCCGAGGTTAACAAGGAGACAGGTGGTGCATGGTTGTCGTCAGCTCGTGTCGTGAGATGTTGGGTTAAGTCCCGCAACGAGCGCAACCCTTGTGATATGTTACTAACATTGAGTTGAGGACTCATATCAGACTGCCGGTGATAAACCGGAGGAAGGTGGGGATGACGTCAAATCATCATGCCCCTTATGGCCTGGGCTACACACGTACTACAATGGCGTCTACAAAGAGCGGCAAGCCTGTGAAGGCAAGCGAATCTCATAAAGGACGTCTCAGTTCGGATTGAAGTCTGCAACCCGACTTCATGAAGCTGGAATCGCTAGTAATCGCGAATCAGCATGTCGCGGTGAATACGTTCTCGGGCCTTGTACACACCGCCCGTCAAACCATGGGAGTTGGTAATGCCCGAAGCCGGTGGCATAACCCTTCGGGGAGTGAGCCGTCGAAGGCAGGACCGATGACTGGGGTTAAGTCGTAACAAGGTATCCCTACGGGAACGTGGGGATGGATCACCTCCTTTCTAAGGAGAAAGAAGAAACGTGGAAATTGGAGATAGGGAGTATACCTGTTTAGTTTTGAGAGGTCAAGGACTTCTCAGAGTGAATCGATCTTTGAAAACTGAGCAACTAAGAAGAAAAGACATAACAGAAAAGGTCTAAAACGTAAGTTGTAAGATAAACTGAGAAAACAGTAAAAAACAGTTCTTGAAAGAGAACATCTCGAAACACACGAGAACCACTGATTAAGTAAGGAAGGGCGTACGGCGAATGCCTGGCCACTCGAAACTGAAGAAGGACGCGCCAAACTGCGAAAAGCTCCGTGAAGCTGTAAGGAAGCGAAGAAGCGGAGGTGTCCGAATGGGGGAACCCGGCAGCAGACATGAGCTGTCATCTGCAGGTGAATACATGGCCTGCAAGAGAGGTACCCGGCGAACTGAAACATCTAAGTAGCCGGAGGAAAAGAAAACAACAGTGATTCCCTGAGTAGCGGCGAGCGAAAGGGGAGAAGCCCAAACCGGTCTGAGGACCGGGGTTGAAGGACCATGATATGGCAAGAGCGAGGATAGGAGAACGGGATCGAAAGCCCGGCCGAAGAAGGTGCAAGCCCTGTAACCGAAATCCGAGCGAAGCCTAATGGGATCCTGAGTACGGCGAGACACGAGGAATCTTGTCGGAAGCAGGCGGGACCATCCGCCAAGGCTAAATATAAACGAGTGAGCGATAGTGAACCAGTACCGTGAGGGAAAGGTGAAAAGAACCGCGGGAGCGGAGTGAAAGAGAACCTGAAACCGTATGCCTACAAGAAGTCAGAGCCCGTTAAGGGGTGATGGCGTGCCTTTTGTAGAATGAACCGGCGAGTTGCGACAGACTGCGAGGTTAAGGAGGAAAGACCGGAGCCGAAGCGAAAGCGAGTCTTAAGAGGGCGAAAGTAGGATGTTGCAGACCCGAAACCGGGTGATCTAGCCATGAGCAGGTTGAAGTTGAGGTGAAACTCAATGGAGGACCGAACCGACTACCGTTGAAAAGTTAGCGGATGACTTGTGGCTAGGGGAGAAATTCCAATCGAACCCGGAGATAGCTGGTTCTCCCCGAAATAGCTTTAGGGCTAGCGTCGGAAAGAACCTTAGTGAAGGTAGAGCACTGAATGTGTGATGGCCCCATCCCGGGGTACTGAATACAATCAAACTGCGAATGTCATTAAGGATGTCCGGCAGTCAGACTGTGAGTGATAAGGTCCATGGTCAAGAGGGAAACAGCCCAGACCGCCAGTTAAGGTCCCAAAATACAGGCTAAGTGGAAAAGGATGTGGGGATGCCCAGACAACTAGGAGGTTGGCTCAGAAGCAGCCATCCTTTAAAGAGTGCGTAACAGCTCACTAGTCGAGTGACCCTGCGCCGAAAATGTACCGGGGCTAAGCCTGATACCGAAACTGCGGATTGTAGGAAACTATAGTGGTAGGGGAGCGTTGTATACGAGTAGAAGCCGTACCGTGAGGAGCGGTGGATTGTATAGAAGTGAGAATGCCGGTGTGAGTAGCGAGATGTAGGTGAGAATCCTACACACCGAAAGCCCAAGGATTCCAGGGGAAGGTTCGTCCGCCCTGGGTAAGTCGGGACCTAACGCGAGGCCGAAAGGCGTAGTGGATGGAAAGCAGGCGAAAGATTCCTGCACCCGTATATGGAGCGAAGGAGTGACGGAGACGGATAGTGTGACCCTCTTAATGGATTGAGGGCGAAGCGAAGCGGCTGGTTACCAGGCAAATCCGGTAACTGAAAGGCTAGAGCGTGACAGGTAAGCGAAATCTTCGGAAAGTAGCGAAGCACATGATGACGGCTTCCAGGAAAAGCTTCTGGCAATGCATATGCGGCCCGTACCAAAACCGACACAGGTGGGCAGGGAGAGAATCCCGAGGTGAGCGAGAGAACTGTTGCCAAGGAACTCGGCAAAATGACTCCGTAAGTTAGCGAGAAGGAGTGCTTAAGCAATTAAGCCGCAGTGAAGAGGCCCAAGCGACTGTTTAACTAAAACACAGCTCTCTGCGAAGTCGCAAGACGAAGTATAGGGGGTGACACCTGCCCGGTGCTGGAAGGTTAAGAGGATCTGTTAAGAGCGATCTGAAGCAGTGATCCGAAGCCCCAGTGAACGGCGGCCGTAACTATAACGGTCCTAAGGTAGCGAAATTCCTTGTCAGGTAAGTTCTGACCCGCACGAAAGGTGTAACGATTTGGGCGCTGTCTCGGCAGCAGACTCGGTGAAATCTTAGTACCTGTGAAAATGCAGGTTACCCGCAACTAGACGGAAAGACCCCATGGAGCTTTACTGCAGCCTGATATTGAATTCTGGTCATACATGTACAGGATAGGTGGGAGACAAAGAGACGTGCACGCCAGTGTACGAGGAGTCGACGTTGGGATACCACTCTTGTGTGACCGGGGTTCTAACCTGGTATCGAAAACAGGTACGGGGAGAGTGTCAGGTGGGCAGTTTGACTGGGGCGGTCGCCTCCCAAAGAGTAACGGAGGCGCCCAAAGGTACGCTCAGATTGGATGGAAACCAATCGCCGAGTGCAATTGCAGAAGCGTGCTTGACTGTGAGACTTACAAGTCGAACAGGGACGAAAGTCGGGAATAGTGATCCGGCGGTGCCGAATGGAAGGGCCGTCGCTCAACGGATAAAAGCTACCCTGGGGATAACAGGCTGATCTCGCCCAAGAGTTCACATCGACGGCGAGGTTTGGCACCTCGATGTCGGCTCATCGCATCCTGGAGCTGGATTCGGTTCCAAGGGTTGGGCTGTCCGCCCATTAAAGCGGTACGCGAGCTGGGTTCAGAACGTCGTGAGACAGTTCGGTCCCTATCTGTTGTGGGCGAAGGAGATCTGCGGAGAGCTGTCCTCAGTACGAGAGGACCGGGATGGACCTACCGCTGGTGCACCGGTTGTTCCGCCAGGGGCATAGCCGGGTAGCTAAGTAGGGAAAGGATAAGCGCTGAAAGCATCTAAGCACGAAGCCTACTCCAAGATGAGATCTCCCATTCGCAAGAAGTAAGACCCCTTAAAGACGATAAGGTAGATAGGCCAGGGATGGAAGTGCAGTGATGTACGGAGTTGACTGGTACTAATCGGTCGAGGACTTAATCAGGAATATGTAGTTTCTTCAGAAAAGTTGTTCGGTTTTGAGGGATCGAAAGAGAACTCAAGATCCGGTGGCGATAGCAAAGTGGACACACCTGAACTCATCCCGAACTCAGAAGTTAAGCACTTTCACGGCGACAATAGTTGGGCTTGCCCCTGCGAAGATAGCTAGCTGCCGGGTCCTTTTTTTT
>NZ_QRVI01000013.1:1041-67286 GCF_003458715.1 Eubacterium sp. AF22-8LB | reverse complement strand
CTAGGTTTTACCAGACTGGATTCCCACCAACTAAATATTTGGCACCGAACTGGCGCACATCACCACGACCATTATACAAAAATTAGAGCAGACATTCCATCTGCTCTGATTTATTTATTCACTTTTTGAAATCGGATAACTTTTCTACCTTATCCAATTTTTTATCATCCTTATTATTTTATTCTATTCATTTTCCTTAAGCATTTTCTCAAGTATGACCATATATGAGTATCTTAAGTTCCATGACTTAGATTGGATGATATTCTTAACATTTCAAGTACTCTATCCTTTTTGTGATTATTCACTCGATAAAAACCCTTTATCTAAATCCTATTTCCTTTTCCTGTTAAGTTCCATTGAATGTTTTTTCTAGAATTCCTCTAGCTTTACTTTTGGAGCCTTCTCTCCATAGGTTCAATTTTTATAGTTGAAACTTGCCATTCCAACTCTATGTTATTGTCATCTTCTCACCGCTCTCTTTTTGTCTTAAGAGAAGTTTTCTCTGCTCTTACTTCTCTTTACACTTTCATTATATACAACAAATTTAAAAAGAAAAGGCAAGTGGTAAAACTCGCCTTTATACTGGTAAAACCGGTTATTTCATCGATATTTTTCGTTTTTTTCCTCTTGAAACCGGAATCAAAACTTTATTTGTCAATTCCACTTCATCTTTATACCAAGCTACTATATACTTCGAATTTACAATATAAGATACATGAACTCGTAAAAAGCCAAATCCCTTAAATATATCTTCTAATGCATTCATACTGTCACGCTTGTGAAAAACACCTTTTTTTGTATAAAAATAAACCATTTTCTCATTCTTTTCCAAATAATAAATATCCTCATAGGCAAAATTCATATGAACTCCATCATAATTAAATTCATAAACATCGCCCTGAATACATTGAGAACGAATCATTTGATCATAGGCTGAAATATCACTCGCAATATTCGCCTTAGAAATATAGAATACACGACTTCTTTCATCGTCACCACGCGTCTTAATTGGATTTTCACAAACATAAATAACAATCGCATTTGGATTATCATGTACGAATACACTTTCCATACGAGCATTTTTAAACATCTCATCAAATATAAACAATTGATATTCTTCTTCTTTCATCCTTTTCGCAAGATCACTTGCCTTTAAATAATGACGAAAACACCAATCTTCGTTCACAAAAAGTTTAGATAGCTGAAACACAATATCCTTTGTCTCTTTTTCATATTCTAGAATCGCTACTTTTATCATATTCATTATTATAAAGATTGAAAACAATTTAAGCAAATGTAAACCTTTACAATTAAAGGAGTGGAAATTCCACTCCGATATTATAAGATCCCAAAATATGTTCCAATACAAGCCTGGCGATAAGATGCCATCTGAACCTCAGCTTGTGAATACATATGAAATCAGTCGTGTTACAGTTAGAAATGCAATTCAACAGCTCGTTAATGATGGTGTACATGGAAAGGGTACTTTCGTAAAATCTGCTGTTTATACAGAAGGATTTTTTAGTGGAGGAAGCTTTACTGAAACATGTCTTCAGATGAAGGCAACTCCATATACACATATCATTTCGATTGATAAAGAAAAGCTGATGAACAAATACATTCTATTTTAAGCGAAAAAAATGAACTCGTTACAATTAAACGAGTTCGATATGTAGACGATGTCCCAAGTATCGTCGAAATAGATTACTTTTCCAATGACTATTCATTCTTATTGAATGAGAACATTGAAAATACTTCATTAATGAAAATCATTATACAAAAAAAACATGTAGTTATGTCTAATTTTGAGGATAAATTCACAATCAGCTATGCTAATAAAGAATTTTCCAAGTTATTAAACATTCCGTCTGGAACTCCCTTACTAGAAATTACTCAGACTGTATCGAGTCCAGACAATCAAGTTGTGTATATCAACAAACAATATATTCTTACTTCTAAATATGTTTATGCTGTAAGATCCTATAAGTAGCTGTTACTGATTTGTAGCAGCTTTTATTCTTTAAAATCACGAATCGCAATTAATTGTTTAGCAATTTCCTTTGCGCTAACACTCAAAATGATTTTACCCTTTTCCTTTGTGGCACCACTTGGATCTCCACCAATCCCAATCGGTTTTCCCTTTTCTGTGACCCAATCTGTAGCTAACCATGACAAATGTGTCTGCATTGCCGTATTTTTAGGAATTCCTTTTTCACTAGTCTTTAATTTAACCAAGTCTTCATCTATTGCCATAACCATAGATGTTTCCATTTCACCACCATGAAAATCAAAAGTATTTCCCTTTGAAATTGTTGCCTTTACATCCGGATGATCAAAGGCACCCGAATTTAAAACAAAAGGATACACTTTAAAATCACTTCTTACTTCTCTAGAAATCAAATTTGCGACAGGTGCATTACCTCCATGGCAAACAAGTAAAACAATTTTCTTAAACCCATGTCGTGCTAAGCTTTCACAAATATCATACAACATATGATAATACGTCATTGGCTTAAAGGTAATAGAGCCGCAAAAATCTTTATGTTCCGTACTCAATCCAACCGGAATGACAGGAAACAACAATAAATCAATATCTTCATTTTCTAATTCTTTTTTTACATAATCACACATGGCCCCTGCAATTAATGTATCCGTTCCTAATGGGGCTTGGTTTCCATGTTGTTCTAAAGCGCCTAATGGAACAAGAACAATCGTATTCTCACGATCTATTTGTTCCATTTCAAATCGTGTTAATTCTTGATATTTTAGAATCATATTTATTTAGCCTCGTAGATAAATTTGAAGCTTGGACGTACAGATGCTAAACGTTCCATTAAGAAATAGCCGATAAGATAGTTTGCCGCAATCTTAATCAAGTTAAACGGAATAGTCGCAAGTGCAATAAATGAAGTTAAATCTTTAATGCTTGGATTCACTGAACCTACCATTTGTACCACAGAATCTAATGGCATGCCCATTGCCTTGGCATATAGTGGCAAAGTAATACATGCATTACAGAAGCATGCAAATGCAGTTCGAACAACCATTCCAACTAGCAATGAAACAATGACTGCTTTTCTTGTCTTATGCATTTTTTTATACACAAACCAAGTTGGTAATACAAATAATGCAACACCTAAAAGATTTGCGAGTTCACCAACATAAGCCGTATTCGTTCCTACTGTAACTACTTTTACAATAAGTTTAATAATTTCAACTAAAGCAGCTGATACAGGTCCAACACTAAACAAGGCGATGACGCTAGGTACATCACTAAAATCAATCTTGTAGAATGGTGGCATCATTGGTAATGAAAACTCCAATGACATCAATGCTCCTGCAAGTCCTGCAAGCATTGCAGTTAATACAATTGTTTGAACATTCCATTTTTTCATAATTCTCCTCCTTTTGATTCAAAAAAGCTCTTCCAAAAGGAAACCCCCAAGAAAGAATATTCTTGGGGGTTATAAAAATACAAAAAATACTTTTGCGTCTTCTACCATCCAGACTATACTGTCGGTCTTGGAATTGCACCAAGTCAGCCGCTTACGTGGGTCGCGGACTTTTACCGCCGGTAGGGAATTACACCCTGCCCCGAAGAACTCTTTGAATTTATGTTCGTGAATAATATAGCACAATGAAATGGCATGTGCAATACATTTGTTTATTTTTTCACAATGTCAAATTCTTCTGGCATAAAACAAGGACATACATTTTCAAGTGAAGCTATTACACAACTAGCTAAATAGCTACCGAGCTCCATAGCCTCTAACATACTTTTGCCATAGGTAAGTCCTGCACTTGCGCCAGCACAAAATGCATCTCCTGCACCTGTTGTATCTTTTACTTCTATTTTACGAGCTTGACAAAAACCACATTCCCCATTGTTTTTCACATATAAAGAACCCGCTTCTCCAAGCGTCACAATCAATGAGTTAAATTCCGCTTTTTGTAGTTCTTCAAGTAATGTATAACTTAATTCTTCTACAGATATTTCACCATAATCCCTTGAAAAAAGAATACTCGATTCCAATTGATTACAGATCAAACAATCAAATTGCTTCAAAAGATCTTTTCTTTCAATCGCAATATTCATATTGCTGACTACACCAAATAATTTTTTATTATATTTTCTACATAAATCTACAATCTTATCAACGATTTTCTCATCCATATCTATTTCAGCCACTACAGAATCACAGTTTTCAATAATCGTATCTCCAGATTCTTCTAAAATCGAATAAATAGGCATCAAATCAGGACGTTGAGATACGGATCCAGCCAATTCACCATTATGATCAAAAACAGCTAGCCATGTACCCATGCCATTTTCAATAGATTTCATATAATCTGTATTTACATTTCGATTCCGCAAATGTTGTTTAACATCTTTTCCTAATGCCATATTATCAACAATACCAACAAAAGTAGAATTTAACCCTAAATTCGCAATATCTTCTACAACATTTCGTGCTACACCACCATGAATATACTCAATATATCCCGCATTTCTGCCATCCGGAATATATGTATTTTGCGGAAACCCTTTTATATCCACAAAAATTGCTCCTACTACAACAATTCCATTCTTTCTTTGAATCACGTTATTTCTCACCCTTCATTTCAAATAAAATATCTCGCAATTGAGCCGCTCTTTCGAAATCCAATGTACGAGCTGCCTCTTTCATTTCCTGCTCGAGTTCTTTAATCATCTTTTCCTTCTGTTTTACCGGCAACTTTTTCTTCTTTAAATATTTAGCTGCCATTTCCTTTGTTTCTTTTGAACGAACCACATCATGAATTGGCTTAATAATTGTTTTTGGTACAATACCATGCTTCTCATTATATTCCATCTGAATAGCTCTACGCCTTGCGGTTTCATCCATTGCTTCCTGCATACTTTCGGTAATCTTATCTGCATACATAATAACTTTACCTTGTGCATTACGAGCAGCACGCCCAATAATCTGAATTAAAGATCGACGTGATCTTAAGAAACCTTCTTTATCGGCATCTAATATCGCAATCAAGCTGACTTCCGGAATATCTAATCCTTCTCTTAATAAGTTGATACCCACAAGAACATCATATTTTCCTTGACGCAAATCATGAATAATTTCTGTACGCTCGATTGTTGTAACTTCATGGTGAAGCCAAGCTACCTTTAAATCCATATTCTTCAAATACGAAGTTAAATCCTCTGCCATACGCACAGTCAGAGTCGTAATCAATGTTCTTTCATGTTTTTCAATTCGCTCTTTAATTTCGTCCACCAAATCATCAATCTGACCTTCAATCGGACGTACTTCCACTTCCGGATCTAAAAGACCCGTTGGACGTATGATCTGTTCTACAATTTCACCATGAGTCTTATCCAGTTCATAATCACCTGGTGTTGCGGATACAAAAATGGCATTTTTTATCAAACCTTCAAATTCATTAAATCGCAAAGGACGATTATCTAAGGCGCTTGGTAATCTAAAGCCATAATCAACCAGAACTTGTTTTCTAGCACGGTCTCCATTATACATACCTCGAATCTGTGGTAAGGATACATGGCTTTCATCCACCACTAACAAGAAATCATCTGGAAAATAATCAAATAATGTGTATGGTCTTTCACCTGGCTTTCTTCCATCAATATGTCTTGAATAGTTTTCAATGCCTGGACATACACCAAATTCTCTTAGTGCCTCAATATCATAACGACATCTTTGCTCCAAACGCTCTTTTTCTAGAGGTTTACCTTGTTCATCAAAATAAGCTAATCTTTCATCCAACTCTTCCTGAATGGTATCAGCCGCATGATTAATTATATCCATACTCGTGGCATAACCATTAGCTGGATAAATAATATATAGCTGGTAGGATTGATTGACATGGCCTGTTACAGGATCTACTTCACATATTCTTTCAACTTCATCATCAAACATTTCAATACGAATCAAATAACGATCTGTATGACCTGGCGTAATCTCAATCACATCTCCACGCACTCTAAAAGTTCCTCTTAATGGATCTGTATCATTACGCTTATATTGTTGATGGACTAAGGCAAGCATCAATTCATTGCGTTCAATTATTTGACCTGTTCTTAAAGTAAAAATCATATGGCGATATTGTTCTGGATTACTTGCTCCATAAATAGAGGCAACACTCGCCACAATAATTGTATCTCTTCGTTCGAGCACACTATTTACAGCTGCCATTCGAAGCATATCCAATTCTTCATTTGTTTTCGTATTTTTATCAATATATGTATCGGTTTTAGGTAAATACGCTTCTGGCTGATAATAGTCAAAATAAGACACAAAATACTCCACACGATTATGTGGAAAAAATTCTTTAAATTCAGAATATAATTGTCCTGCCAACGTTTTATTATGCGCAAACACTAACGTGGGCCGATTCACTTGGGCAATCACATTCGATATCGTAAATGTCTTTCCGGTTCCAGTAGCCCCAAGTAAAACTTGAAACTTTTTATCTTCCTCTAAACCAGAAACCAATTCTTTGATAGCTTCTGGCTGATCTCCACTTGGCTTATATTCGGATACTAATTCAAACTGATCTTTCATAAGTTCACATCCTTCTACTTAATTATACACAAGAAAAGTAGGTTTAAACCTACTTTTCTACCTCTTCAATTGCACTTTGTCTTTGCGTATCATCACTTGGTGTTTCATTCATCTTTAATAATACTTTTTCAACCAATAGATCCCATGTTTTTTTATTACAATCTCCCGTTGCATCTAAACCATTTTCCTGTTGGAAATTAGCCAAGCCTTCTGAGCTTGTATTTGAAAAATATGAATCTGTTCGATCTACACTATACCCTAAATACTTCAAATATATTTGTAGAGGTTTGGCATTCGTATCCACACTATCTTTTTTGATGACATCTTTTTTATTGAACTTATAATATGATGTTGTCTTTGCTTCAGGTAACTCTACTTCAACATCTGGTTTAAAGCCCTTCTTGTTGATGCTTGTACCATTTGGTGTATACCACTGGGCCACTGTATATTTAAAACTTGTTCCATCTGAAAAAGGCACTGTGACCTGCTCCGTTCCTTTACCATACGATGTTGTTCCAACGGTTGTCACCTTTTTACCTAAATTATCTTTTAATGCACCAATCAAAACTTCAGATGCACTTGCCGTATTTTCATTTTGTAGAACAACAATTTTATCCATCTTGACCTGATTGAATTCATTCTTTGTCATTTGTTTTGTGAACTTACCAGATTTATCTTTTTCCTTGAACACAACTGATTTTTCAGGAATCAAAGAACTTGAAATCTCTAATGCCGCATTCAAATATCCACCGCCATTATTACGTAAATCCAACACTAGCTTTTTGATGCCGGATTCCTGTAATCGAGTCATTGCTTTTGAAAAATCTTTTCCACTATTCTCTGAGAAGCTAGATAAAATAATTTCACCATAACCATCATATATATTACAGATTACAGTTGTATCAAAAACGCCCGGAATCAAGTTTGTCGTATATTCCTTACCCTCACGCAAATATTTTATCTTTATACTCTTGCCTTCATGAGCCTTAATATATTTAATAATGATATCCGAATCATTTTTACTACATTCTAAATCATCCAATGATACAATCTCATCATTTGGTTTTAATCCTTTTTTATCAGCCGTTGAATTCACATATACATTTGATACTACAAAATGATTCTTCTCATTTAAATAAAAGGAAATACCCAATCCTACATTACTTCCTTCTAGACTACTTGAAAAGGCTTTTGCTTGTTCTAAGTCAAAATAGTTTGTATGTGCATCTTTATCTAAGGTTGTCATACCATCAATCGCTTGTTCCATAAGCTTAGAATCTAAGTTTTTGATTTTATTTGAATAATACCAATCTGAATTTAGAATCGAATAAATGGTATCAAACTTTTCTTTTTCTTTCCCATCTGCTGCTGTCGTTTTATTTAAAATAACAGGTACACTTACGCCTGCACCAAAGCATGCTACACATAATAATATGATTAGTAATTTTTGACTCTTTTTACTCATAAGCTCATCCTTTTCTAAAACAAAATGGGACGAATCATTCGTCCCAATAATTCTATACTGAAAGTATACGAAACAATCCTTTATTCTGCAATAATTTTATCGTTTCATCTTCAAATATTTTCTTGCCGCAAACAACGATGCAAAGCCACCAATCAAAATACCCGCAAAAATTATAGATAATCCAACTTCAAAGCGAATTACGCTTGGTTTAAACAAAGAAAACATAGGAGTAAACAACTTTCCATCCAAGCTTTCATAGAGCTTTTCATAACCAAAATGCACCAACAAGTATGGAACAACAGACCCTAGCAAACCTATAAATATTCCTTCTACAATAAAAGGATTACTGATAAATCCATTGGTTGCTCCTACAGTACGCATAATCATGATTTCATCACTTCTTGAATCAATCGTTGTTTTGATTGTGTTATAAATCAAATATAAAGATAATAAAATCAATAAGGCCACAATTCCAAGACCTATTTTTTGAATCATATTCAACATTTCAACTAGAGATGTTACACTATCTCCGCCAAATGCCGTACTAGATACCCCTTCTATTTTTCTAATTTGGGCACTTGTTTTACGTATAGAAGAAGCATTCTTTACATAGACAAAGAACGCATTCGATAAAGGATTCGCATCGCCTCTGTAAGCTTTAAAGGCCTCACCCTTTTCTTTGATCATCAATTCCAATTCATTATCTTTGTCAGACACTTCCACTTTGGAAACATTCTTTATTTTGGATATATCGGCTTTTACTTTTTCAATAGAAGCTTCATCAACTATATCTTCATTTAGAACAACGTGGATACTTAAATCTTTTTGAACATCATTTGAAAAGTAATTCACATGAAGGCCAATAATCAATACAGAACCAATCAACAATAAAGTTATTCCAATAGCACTAATAGCTGAGAAGCACAACATGATATGGCGCTTCATGCCGACAAAGGCATACTTCAATTCATATAAAAAAGTTCGTAACCCTTTTATCATAGACTCTTGTACCCACCTTTATTTGAATCATGAATCACATAACCTTTATCTAGCATAATTGTACGTTTCTTAAATCGATCCACTAACACCTTATCATGTGTAACCATCATAATTGTAGTATCCAGTTTCTTATTGATTTTCTCAAGTAAAGAAATGATTTCCAAACTCTTTTCAGGATCTAAATTTCCCGTTGGTTCATCCGCAATCAATACCATTGGCTTATTGGCAATCGCACGACCAATCGTAACACGCTGCTGCTGACCACCCGATAATTCATCTGGATAGCTTCTTGCCTTTTCTTTTAAGTCTACCAAATCTAACACTTCTAAAACTCGTTTACGAATTTGTTTACGAGGCGTTCCTACAACTTCTAAGGCAAAAGCAATATTTTCATAAACAGTAAGCTTAGGTAATAAACGATAATCTTGGAAAACACAGCCAATATTTCGTCTATAGTAGGGAACCTTTCTATGTTTTAACCCACCTACATTGACACCACCTACAATAACGGTTCCTTCATCAGGAACTTCTTCGCCATTCAAAACTTTAATCAATGTAGATTTACCAGAACCTGTTGCTCCAATTACATAGACAAATTCACCTTTATCAATATGTAAATTGACGTGATTTAAAGCATGAACTCCATTGGGATATGCTTTTGAAACATCTTTTAAATCAATCATAACGTCCTCCTAACCAAAGAACTTTTCGGGTCTTTCCCTGCAAGGTGCTGCCTTACCCGCTTCACAAGAAGTACTTGTTCCATACCACCCAGTTCCCCAGGCAAAATCAGCGCCTGAACGAAAACGTGCAATCGCATCATTGACCGACATTGAGCCTAGATTATAAACTTCTACATGTGTATGAGGTCCACTTGAATTCCCCGAATTACCAGACAATGCGATTGTTTGTCCTTGTGAAACACTCTGTCCAGCACTCACATAAATTGTTTGCGATAAATGAGCAAAGCTAACAGCATATAATGTTCCATTGACATTGCATAACATTTCAATTGTATTTCCTCCACCAAGTGGATGTCCTACCCAGTTTCCTAAATATCCAGAATTACTTCCAGCAGGTGCAGCTGCATATAAAATCACACCGCTAGCTGGAGCAACAACAGTTGTTCCAATTGGAGCTGCCCAGTCTAGTCCTAAGTGCATTCCTCCGCCTGGATAAGCCCATGTACCTGCACTTTTACGTCCGCCTTGTACAGGGAACACAAATCCAGAAACGGATTCAATCGTTCCTGAATAGTCTGTCGAAATCACAAAATCTTTAATACTATCCATATCTACTTGAGCCGATCTTTTCTGTGCTTCAAGCTGAGTAATCTGCTTTTGGTATTCCTCTACCAATTTATTATAGGATTCCTCTAATTCACTTGCCTGCTTTTTCTGCGTTTCTAACTCTGCCTTTTGCGTTTTAGCCGCTTCGTCCAAACGCTTTTGTTCATTCTGTTGTAAAACAAGCTGTTGTTTTAACTCATTTAACTTTTTAATTTGCGACTGATCATCTTCAGTAATTCTTTCTACCCCTGAAATACGACGCAGCATATCGCTTAAGCTATCGGATCCCATAATCAAATCAATGACCATGTTGGTTCCAATCGATGTTTGTTCGTTCTTCATACGAGTTTCGATTTGTTCGTTCCAAGCATCAATTTCAGCTTGTTTTGCCTGAATCTTTTCTTCAAGCTCCTTAATATTGGCTTCAATCATTTTAATCGATTCCTCTTTTTCACTAATTTGTGCTTGTAAAGAAGACACCAATTCTTTTTGTTCTTTAGCCAACTTCTCCATTTTAGAAGTATCATCCTGTAAAGAAGCTATATTCGCATTATATGATTCAATATTTTTTTGAAGATTCTGCTTTCGATTTTTTTGATATTCTTGAAATCCCTGACATGCCTTGACACCAGATTGTGAAGTTTGAGGCTGGCTACACTTAGCATACCAGGCTTCTGTATCTGAATAATCTTCAGCGGAAACAGGCATAATCAAAGAGCTAGCAAGTGCAAAACTTAATAACCCTGCACCCAATTTATATTTTCTCATCGTGTCCACCTCAAATACTTTCTAACAGCTAAATAACTTCCAAGCATTCCTACAATCATTCCCATCAGCAAAATACCTAACGCAGTATATAAAATAAACGGATATGGATTAAGCATGCTCATCATATCGCTGAAAAACATACCGTTCATCATATGATATAAGCCTGTATATCCAAATACACAAATCAAAACCGGTCCAAGCGCTCCCCAGAAGCCGATAAAAATTCCTTCTAGCACAAATGGAAAAGAAATATACCAGTTATAAGCACCTACCGTTCGCATAATCGCAATTTCGTCCTTTCGAACTAAAATTGTCATTTTGATCGTATTTCGAATCAAGAATATTGCGATGAACACCATCAATCCGACAAATACACTTCCCCATATACGAATATTTTTAAACAAGCGAATCATCGTACTAATCGCACTTCCACCATAGGTTGCTTCTACTACTCCATCCATTTTTGAAATTTTCTTGGTTACACTCGAAATTTTTGAATTATTCTTTAGTTCTACATTTAGAACATTATATAAAGGATTTTTGTCTTCACCTTTATATTGTTTAAACATAGCCCCATTTTCTTTAATCAACGCATCTAGCTCTTCTTCTTTACTTGAATACGTTACTTTTTTTACTGAAGCAAGAGATGAAATGGAATCTGATAATTCACTCATTTCTTCATCTTCTAGCGTTGGATTTAAAGAGACTTGAATCATAAATTCACTTTCAATCTGATCTGTAAATCCACCCACATTCATATATATAACAAATATAAACAGAGCCATCAACAATGCGATTCCAATGGATACAATGGAAGAAAATGTCATTGAGAAATGACGATGCATATCTTTATTAGCGCTGCGAATAAGTCTTGGTAAACTCTTAAAAAACAGTAACATTTTTATCACCTACATCACTAATTATAACATACCTATCAAATCGGCTTTTAAATCACAAAATTTCACACACACCTTAATTCTAATCCTTCTATGTGAAAACAACATTAAAACAGAAAAAAAGACCGATTTCTCGATCTCTTATAAGCTTTGACCTACTGCATCAGCTTTTTTGATAGCAGCAATAAACTCTTCTTTTGTAAATGGGAAAGGTGCATTTTTCCACTCATTTGTTTTTGTAGCTGCTTCAGTCAAAGCTTCTAAATGGCTTTCATCCAAGTCCACATCAGCTAAAGTCACTGGTAAGCCAATTGATTTATTGAATTTTGCCATTTTCATTAAATTTTCTTCATCTTTGGCATATGCATACAATACTAATACACCAAAGGATACAACTTCACCATGTAAATGGTGTCCATCACGAGCAATTGAACAGCTTCCATTATAGAAAGCATGTGCAATGCTTGAATTATAATAATATTCTGGTTGATTTGTTAAGTTTGAAACATATCCAGTCGATACAACAATATCTAAGGCAATGGCTTCGATTGCAGCTGAATTTGTATCATTTTTACAATCTTCCATACCTTGTTTACCATATTTCAACAATGGTTCTGTACAAGTTTTAGCTAATGCCAAGCCCATTGTAGCTGTATGATCTAAAGTCTTTCCTTGCGTCGCAAATTCAACTTCACATTGTTTAGACAACGCATCTCCAATTCCTGCCCAGAAATATTCGCTTGGTGCTTTTGCGATAACATCTGGATTAATAAAGATGTGTGCAGGACAATGAGGATATGAATAGTGATCCAATGCTCCATTATCATCGTATACTACGGCAATAGCTGTTGCAGCTGAACAATTTGAACAAATTGTTGGGAATGAGAAGACCATCTTGTCATCCATTTCAATTGATGCGGTTTTACAAGTATCGATTGCTTTACCTCCACCAATCGCAAAGATAACATCGGCTTCCTGTACGTTTGGATTTGAAGTCAATTTATGTACATTTGTCATTGTACATTCAATACCATACACAATTGAATCTGTAATAATAATATCAGTCCCTTGAATTGCTTCACGAATTCTTGGCTCAGCAGCTGCCAAGGCTCTTTTACCACCAATCAATACAACCTTTTTAACATTGTATTTTTCGCATACACTAGGGATTTCGTTGTAACAACTTTCTCCGACTGAATAATTAGACATTTCAATTGTTTTCATAAACTTCGACTCCTTCTTTTACTTCAACACTTTCTGTATGATAATTCTTGTATACACCGACTGTTAAGAATGGAATGATAATAATTGCGATAGCTAAATATCCACAATAACCATATCCATATTTAATAATATTTGTTAATCCGGCCATTGAAATCGTCATTGATACCACAATAATAAATGCAGATACAATAATTCTTTTCCTAACTGGATTTTCAACATTTTTTAAAACACGAACATTTTCAAAGCGAGCTACAAAACCAAATGTTGTCGTTACGGCTGTAGAAATTAAGCAAAGTAATAAACAAATTCCATACACAACAACCATCCAGTTCGCATTCATCGCATTTAAACTTGTCAATGTAGGTAAAGTTGTTTCTCCATAAACACCCTTCCAAGAAATTAACATCAATACACTTAATACTAATGCGATTGCATTCATCACAAATGAAATCCACATTGCTGTTGAACAAGATTTACGATCAGGTAAAATAGCTCCACAAGCTACAATCGTTGGTAATGTTACACATTGAAAACCAGCATAAGTAAATGCATTTAAGATAGCTTTTGGCATATTCATAAAACCATTTGTCGTAAAATCAGCTGTTAAAATTGCTCCAATATTTTGACCTTTCATGATGCCCATACCATAAATGACAATTGCTGTTACTAAAATTGCCATCCCCATATATGTACTAGCCATACGAACAACATTTGCTCCAAAAATTGTTAAGCATAGTACAACAATTCCAACCGCAACGACACAAGCATAATAATTAAATCCAAAATATTGTTGTAAAGCACTTGCAGCACCGCTAATAGCAGCTGCAACAGCCATCAATACCATGATATTAAAGAAAATCTCAAATAAGATTTCTAACTTATCAAATGGATGATATAAGTTTTCAAACAATTCCTTTGCGCTTGTTAAATTTCTCTGGTTATACATCACCATGGCTTCTCGCATTGTCAATATCAATAGCAACATAGCTATTATGGCACTCACAATACCAGTCCATCCTAAACCTACATAATATGTATTTGCCTGATTTCCTGTGGCAAATCCTCCTCCAGCATGTGCTGAAAATAATACGGCTCCTACTGAAAATATCGCCATTTTTCCAACTTTTTGTGCTTTCATACTTTTCCTCCTATAGTGTGCACAACAAGCTAACAAAAAAACCAATCGTTTCTTGCTGCCTGTTTAGACAGAAGAGACGAAAGGTTAGAATTACAATACTTCCGCGGTACCACTCTTCTTCATTCATTTAAGAATGCACTCATTTCAGATGCTAATACATCCTGCTTCATTAACGTTAAGCCTACGTTCAAGTCTTATCAACCTGACCACTCCATGGTAAGTTCAAAGTTTGATCTTTCAAGTCTTGCACCAACCGACAACTCTCTAACAAAGACTTTCCTTTTACTACTCCATTTCTCTGTGTTTTGTGCGTTTATAATAACACCACATTTTCATTCTTGCAAGCATTTTCTTACATTTATTTTCAGAAAATACTGTAATTGGAAGAAAAAAAGCCCCAAACAAGGAGCCAATTTTACATATTCAATCTTAAAATTCTTTTTTCTTTCTCCAATTCGGGTGAATTTTATCATTGCTTTTGGCAATATATCGATTCATTATTGAGTTAGTTTTCTCTTCAAATTACTGTTTTTCTGCATAATACAATTTTTCATCATCTGACATTACAAAATATTCATCCAATATGTCCTGAACTTCTTTTTCCATATACTCTTTCTCATGCATTGATTTTTCTATTCTTTCATATCTAGAACGAAAATCATTGTAGACTACCTTTGGGATGAAACAATGAAGACCTGGCTCATTGTAGCATTTCTATCCCTTGGGGATTAAATGCCAATTGAAATAAAAGAAATCCCCTGATCTATCTTTTCTTGATTTACCATAGATTTGAAAAAAGGTATGGCTCTTTCAAATCATCCATCTCTTAATTCACCGACGCTTATATAATTTCCTTCCAAAGTTCAAAAAGTGATGCATGGTTCTGCATATACAAAAACAGAAAAAAACAAAATATTCATAGTAAATTACTTGATTTCAAAAATCAGAAGGTAAATTCTTATATTCCATTAAATGAATCACTTTATTCACTTTTTTTCTCCATTTTATTCTGCCTTACATATATCTGATATAACTCCGAACCTTTTGTCCCTGCCAAGTCACTACAAATATCTATTCTTTCTTGAATAATCGGTAGTAGAATATGAGCTTTGGCATCTGCCACTTGTAAAAGCATCAAATTTTGAAATTCTTCAAATGAAGCCAGTTTCATATGCCGATTGATATGCTTTAATTTTCTACTTACACGATCATCATGATATTCGACATAGTAAAGTAATCGTTTTGCATCCGTTGCATTTATACAACTTAATTTAGGAATGATAATATCTCTCACGATTTCCATACTTCTTTTAGGATGTCCGTAATAATGCATACTTGTATCATTTGGTTTTGTTGGTTTACATTGGCAATCCGGTTTTCCAATATCATGAAATAAAGCAGCCAGATAAAGCATATCATCCCCTAAATTTCTAGGAAGATTTGCGACAACATGTAAAGAATGCATCCATAAATCATACTGATGCGCATGATTCTTCTGATCAAAATCAACCATAATTTTGAGTGTAGGAATCAATTCAACAATTTCATTTCTATATTCATCTATTTCTTCTGCACTATTTGCCGTCTTTAATAGTTTAATCAATTCATTCCATTTCATAGTTTTCATCCAATCTAAATAAATCTTCAATGCTGTGAGCATTTAAAACCTTTAATTTATTATTTTTAATCCTTTCAAGATTTTGTTTCAAATACTTTTCGTTCTCCATCATATACATTCTAGAACTTTCCAATACATTCATAGTATCCTCACGTTGCCAAGATGCATCGCTGATCAAATAATCACGTAATAGTCGATAGGATTCCTTATACATCTCTGATTTCCCCATATTCTTAAAGTTTTGAGATTTTAAAAACAAAGGATTTAAGTATTTGATTCTCCATAATCCATCTATATCCAAATAACAAGTTCTGAGATAACTTGCTTGAATTTCATATCCAAACAAATTTTGATATTCTTCTTAAGACATCAAAACCATATAATAATTTTCATCATACGTATATCGAACAATGTCGCCTCTATTAAATCGATTTGGTATATGGAAAAAGCCATATTCAAACCTTGTTTTATTTTGGAAATAATCCCCTTCCCGAAAACAATCATTCATTATTCCATGATCAAAAATTTCTTTACCAACAACACAATTTCCTTTCACTTCTTGTTCAGTAGTTATAGATGGTGACCAATACATACGAATATGTATCTTTCATGCAATATTTTGCTATACTCAAAATTTTCCCTCTTTCATAGCGGTATTGATCAACAAAATTATTCGCATCCGTATATTTTAAAAACATTGAAAGAATTTCATGCCGATTATCATTTACTACAAAAACAAAGCCATCTTTACTATTTTCAAAATTCTCTAGTTTTAAAAGCATAAACTTTAAACGTTCTTCAATTTGTTTCTTTAACGATTCATCTGCCTTTCTTTGTAATTGATGAAGCATACATATTTTATCTTCTTCACTGATGTGTTCATCATTATAAAGAATTGTAGCTTGTTGAAAAGGCGTTAAGTCTTTTAATATTTCTTCATATGCGATATTATTCATTTTTCAACTTCCATAAATTCTAATATTTGATTTAAATTCACAGGAAAATACGCGTTACCATCTACTCCTACATCATACTTTTGATTTCCTGCTCTTTCATTTGCATGTTATATTCAAAGCAATTATGCTGATGTCCATGTAGATGAATAGATCCATATCTTGATTTCGGCCATTCAGGCATTGCATAATGCATCAAAAAAATGCTTGTTGAACAATATCCTTTTAGTGCCAAAAAATCATAGATGCCTTCAAATAAGCTTTTATCATATTTCTTATCATGATTGCCACGAATCCGGATTTTATGTCCATTCAGTTTTGAAATCAAATCATTCGCTTCATCCAATGAAATACGATGTGTAGCATCACCTAACAAATACACAGTATCGTTTTTATGTACCATGCTATTGATATTTCGAATCAAAGCTCGATTCATTTCTTCCACATTTTTAAAAGGACGATTGCACATATGAATCACGGCTTCATGTCCTAAATGCATATTACTCGTAAAATAAATCATTTCTATTTCCTCGTCCATCGTTTTTCAACGTCATATATACGATAATCATAAATATTCCAAGTATCAAAAACTTTTCTAAACCGTTTAGACTTACTTGTTAATACATCAAAATCTGTTTTTCTTACAATCTTATTTGCCATTCTTTTACTTGTTTTTTTTGAAGTATTACTATCTTTAAGCACCGGTGTTTTCTTATAGCTTCTTGACATAAAACTCCTCCATTGTATCTAAGCATAAACATGTAAGATTTTGGCCAAATACACAACCACCATCTATACAAATATGATGATTTTTCTTTAGAATTTTTCCATCTGAAGTTGGAACATGTCCTGTTATTAAATAAACATCTTTAAATGCATTGTTGGTATAATCTGTTTTTTCAAATAACATATTCATCAAATATTTTTCTATATCGTTTAGATATTCAGGTTTCATATTTGCATGCACTAAAACGAAGCGTTTCTGATTTACTTCTAGACTTTTATATATCTCAAACTCCATTAAATAATCTTGTAAGTCTAGTAACTCCTCTTTTGACAAATGATTTAATTGTTCAAAAGTAGGGGCGCCTCCATTTTCTGTAATCCAAGAAGTTAACTTTTGAATAATATTAGAATCATTAATTGTAGAAATATTTTCTTCATTAATCTCGCTTAACATAAAATCAAGACATTCATTTAACATATATTCATGATTTCCTAGAATGGGAAATACATTGCTTCTTACCATCATATCCTGAAGAATTTGTATAGATTGACTTCCACGATCAACAATATCGCCCAGAATATAAAGTGTATCCGATTCTTTAAAATCAATCTTTTCTAACATCCTTTTGTATTCTTCAAAACAACCATGTAAATCACTCATTACATAAATCATGAATATACACCTCCTGCTCATAACATCTCTTTAGCCTTATTTAAGCATCTTAAATCTTTTACAGTCAACTCCAAGATTCTTTCAGCCAAATCTTCATCAATTTTAAAATACTCCATCAGATTATAAACGGCATCTTTATATGGAATATTTTTAGTGAGTTCAATAATTTTATATGCATTTCCACCAAACAATACTATTGGTTTATAATACCGAACTCTTTCATTTTGTTCTTCCTTTTTTGATAGAGAATTTACTACATTATTCTTATTAAAATTACTTCCTTTTAATAAGTCAACCACAAAGTCTTCATATTGTATCCACAATCAAATCCTCTATTGTTTTTGCCCTTATAATCTTATCCGTTTGTTTTGTAAGAGAATATGCATACTCTTTAGTTGCCTTTACAACTGTTTGATCTGGGTAAGAAGTCAATTTTCCTTCTTTTACCTTTCTTGTATACCATACATAATCACTCATTGCTTTTAAAGCATATGATTTAGAACTATTCTCTTTTGGCAAGATGGCAACTTCTTGTTCTGTTACATTTATAAAAGATAAATACCAAATCCCATCACGCAACACGTACCCTTTTGGCATTACCTCATTAAAATGAAGATCCCACCCTTTTGTCTTTGCACGCTCTATAAATGCACATATTTGCTCATTATCTTCTTCCAAAACCGCATATTCATTTATTCTTACATTTCTTAAAATAGCTCCACGTTGAAATTCAGTGGGAATGTAAACATAATGTTGTTCAAAACGTTTCCAATCATCTACTATTTGCCAATCCTTGTCATACTTTTTACTATAAATACACAATTCTTTTTTCTCATTAAAATCTGCACGTGCAACTATATCCTCTTCATCAATATGAAATAAATCCTTCGCCTCATGCTTAACAATTGTTACTTTTTCTAATTCCGCATCGGATAATTTCAAGCAATATTCAATGGCATCTTTTGCCTTTTGCATATTCTAAAAACAAATCCGCTACCTTTTTAGGATTTTGTCCAAACACTCCACATCCATAGGCACCCAAAATCAAAGTATCGATTTGGTTTTCATTGGCAATATTATAAATAAATTCTATTCTAGATTTTAAAGCCGTCTCATTTTTTTCTTCGCTTACGCCTTTTTTTAATGCTGCTTTCCGATTTGGTGCTGCACACGTAATGACATCTGCATATTTGTCATAATCTTCTGAAAAAAAGACAATATCTGGACTATACAAAGCTCGATTCGTATACAAAGAACAATTTAAGTGGTGCTGATTCACACTATAAAATCGAGTTTGCGTACATAAGACACTATAAAGTGTACTTACATGACATAAAGCTTCTTCTTGTGCATAACTACCATTTAAATATCCTCCACCAGGATTTTTATAACTAGCAAAATTTAAAATCCCTACAAGTCCATCTTGTTCTGTTATATCTTCAAATAAAGCAGAAACTGTATCTTTGGCAACCAATCGTATACTAAGCTTTGGATTTAATTTCACATTATTGAATTCTGCATGTGAATCATATACTCTTGTCATTTTTCTTGAATGTAAAACTTCATCCGAATAATATGTATTGACATATTCTAAATTTTCTTTTGCATATTCTCTATTCTGTAATCGTGAACGCATTTTAATCACCTACTCTTTCAATCGAATGATATAGAATGTCAAATTTATCATTAACTTTTTTATCACAATGGAAATGTCCTGCATACCAATGTGTATAATCTAGATTCGATTCTACTTTATCTAAAAATACTTCTGTTGATTGGTCAACATTCTTTTGTTCAAATTCACTCAACAATCTTTCTGTAGGAATATATTTAAAAGGTACCGTATGTGTGAAAACAAAATCCACATGAGTATGGATATGTTTTAGTACTTGTTGTTGTATTTGCGAATCAGGTTGTTCATCACGAAACCAACGAATTCGTTGTTCTTTATCGACCGAATAAGCCCCTCCACAAACTAAAAATGTATGATCATCTATGGTGTATATTTCCCCATCTTTAGCAAACAACAGATTAGAATATTCCATCTGAACATAGACAATACCTTCATTCCATATTTTCTTTTCATACTCTGCAACCGTGCTAGCTCTTGCTTCATGATTTCCATGAACAATGAGTAATGTAGGTAAAAAACCTAAACACCGATATAAGCCATCATTCAAACTGTGTTTTATATGAAGACTCTTTCTAGTATCTATATATCCCTTTTCACTTAGCTTTACATCATAATTGAATCCACTATCACCTAGTAAACAGAGAATATCCTCCTTTTTAAAATCCATATACGAAAGTACTGTAAAAATCGGATCAAAATCACCATGCATATCACCCATTACATACACTGTCATAATCTAAATTTCCTTTAATTCAACAACATTTTCAAAGATACAATGAAAGTTGTTTAATTCTTCATCAAAATGTAAATGGCCAAAATACCAATCTTTAAAGTCAACTATCTTGCGAATATGATCTAGATAAAGAGAAAACACTTCCTCTTCATCGCTAATATCCATTCCCATTTCAGCCAATACTTCATAAGGAGCTGTATGAGTAATAATATAATCCACTTTATGATTCATTTTCATTAAATTATCTTGTCCCTCTTGCATTTCTAGATGGTTAGGAATTTCTTCTTTCCACCAAGATATTCCTTCAGTTCTTTGATACCAGTCAACTGAATGTGCACCTCCAAAGGTAAAAAATGTCTGAGTTCCTATGGTATATACTTGTCCTCGCATTAAGTGAATGATATCATCGCAAATAAAATGAACTTTTCCCCCATGCCATTTTTCAACAGTATACTCATTAAGGGCTGCAAAATTTTCGTGATTTCCATCTACAAATAATGTTGTTACAGGCAAATCTTGTAGAATGCTTTGAACTTGTGCATCTTGATTTTGACAATCCCAAACAATTCCTGCATCCCCACAAATAATCAAATAATCTTGTTTATTCAAATTCTTTTTATGTCCAAAATACATGGGCAATTTATGAATATCTATAAGCCCATGTATGTCACCAGTTATAAATACTCTATTCAACTTTCATATCCTCTCTAGGTTCTTTGGAAACCATAATTTCAAGCATAGAAATAATTTCTAAACAATTGTGTTTTTTATCCCACCAATCAATTAAGCGAGGCCCAAATCCATAAACATACATATTGCCATATTCTTCTCCAACATATTCTATAGAACCATAATTTTCATAGCATAAAGTTTGAGAATCACACACACTTATACGATCGATTGTAGAAATATAAGGTTTTAAATCTTTGACTGTGAATGGTAAAGAAGTTTGAATATCATTTTCTTTCTTCAAATAAATCTCCAAATAATTAAGTGCACGCCCTTCCCATCTATATTTATTATCTTCTCGAACATGTACACTAGAAACATAATATTCATCCCATGTATCTGGTATCTCCATTCTAAATCTATAAATATTAACCTTTTCTTTTTCTGGATGTATTGCAATAGGATCGATTCGACTAATGAATTTACGAATTATTTTAAATGGTATCATTTTAATACCCTTACCTTTCCTTTTCTTACTTCATAATAATTTTGATTTTCTATTTTTAAGACATTTAAATGTTTATATTTTTTTACACAAGGATCAATAAATATATGATTTTTTTCTTTATAAATGCCATGAAAATGTGAATTATGAACAATTTGAAATGTTGGTGTGTGCCCTGAAATAATAACTTTTTTAAAATCAAAAAAATTTGGGCGTGCCATTAAATAATCATTGATATCATTGGTTTCTTTCCAATACTTACCATCAATTCCTGCATGAACAAAAATTTCATGTTCTGTTTCATAATACATAGGTAATTCTTTTAACCAATATAAAAGTTCTATATCTTTTTCTAAAATAGCCTCTTTACATAATAGATATAACATATCCGTTAAACTATCTTCCATCTTATTTGCCCGTGCAAAAATCCGACTGAATTGCTCTTCCCCCAAAAAATCTTGAATCGTATAAATATCTGGATAACACTTCACATTTAAGGAAGTATAATCAAACAACCAATTTAATAACCATTCTTCATGATTTCCCTTTAATACAATCACATTGTATTTTTGATTTAGTGAATAAATGTATTTTAATGTTTTATAAGAATCAGCATGTTCATCTCCGTCAATATAATCTCCTACTAAAATCAATTGATCTTTGCTTAAATCTATAAATGTGTCCACAGCATCTTTTAACAAATCATATCTTCCATGAATATCACTTATCGCATAACAAGCCATCTATTTGCTCCTTATTTCATTTATCAACATATATTTATATTTTTGACTTTTCCTATGACCTCTGATGTATTGGCTCACATGAGACCTGCTTTACGGAATCCATATTGTTTTAATTCCATAAATGTAATTTCTACACCAAACTCTTTTAATACTAATAGCATGGCATCAACACCTTGTTCTCGCGTACACTCTTTGATTCTTTTTACATACTCTGGATTTTTATTTAATTCTTCTAATTTTAAGGTAAGTTCTTGGTCTGCCTCTTCTTGTCTGTAAAAGGCATTGGCTATATCATCTAGCTTTTCATAGAAGTGTTCTTTTTTTATCTTATTCATACCATCTACAATAATTTCATATGGCTTCATACCACTAAAAAATTCTATAAATCCTCGTGAATATTCTTTTTTACAAACAAAATGATTTCCTGCATCAAACGCAATCTCTTTCCATCCAGGTTTGATTTTTGTCACAATCTCATCATTTCCACCTAGAGATAGAAGACTCTCTTTATAGAACGTTTTAGGATGAGGCCCATTAAACTTACAACCATTGATTCCATCAAAACATTCTTTTGTTTTCTGCCAATTGGTTTCTTCATCTATATAAAAGTAGATAAAACTTTCACCATTACTTTTTAAACATTCTATACTTCCTGCTGCTCCCATTGCTCCAGGTTCTGCAAAAATATACGCCACTACATCTTCAAATAATTTTTTTGTTAGTTTCATTGTTCTTTCTCCTCATTTTCAATTAAATCAGAAATATTTGTACTTCTGTTTTCATCAAATTTTTTATAAACAACATAATCAAACATTTCCTCATAATTATTTAATAAATTTGAATTCTCCTTAAACAAACCATTTCCATGAATACATTTACCATTGCGCATAATGGCACTACCATATATACAAAGCAATATATCATCTGCATCAACATCCTTTACATAAAGCCCAATATTTTTACCCGTCGTTGCATGAATATAGAGTAAATCCTTTTTTGTCGGACTTTCTGGAAGTATTGTATGAATCCAATCCAGTACTTTCGCATCGAAGATTTGTTGTCCTTTTTGACTTACATAATAATCCATATCTGTATAAATGACTTGGTGCGCTTTAAATCGTTCATTTGGCTTCAATGGTTCATAAATGCGTGTTTCAAATTTGTCATTTCCTTTCAACCGTATAGTATTTTTCTTTTCTAATTTTTGAATCAAACGATCTAGAACTTGTTCATTTGCTGGAAATTCTTGATAATAATGCAATCGGTATAAGCAGGAATCCGGATTATTTGAAACATCAAAAACTTGAATTTTTTCATTTACCTGTACAACTGTATTGAGTCGCAAGCCCTCTGGTTTGAAGTTACAAAAGAGTACAGGCTCATGTTTTTCCCACAATGATTCTTTTACATTTACTTTTTCATGAAACACATCAAACATACTCCAAGTGAAATTACTCATATATTATGTCCTCCTGTTTAAGTAAAGCTAGTATAACGAATTCCAATGTTGATTCTTAGAAAAAAATTTTACTGATATTAAAAAATAAAATATTTTTGATTGATTATTTTTTGTTCAATCTTATGCTTTTCATAATCAATCGTTGCTTTTAAAACATCATCTTCTGTTTTATCTCCTTTACAATAATCACTCATTACTTGGTACACACTTGAAAGAGTTTGATCTTGAATACATATTTTTTTTAAATACAAAGGATTCAAATGATGATGATTCCAAGAACCATTTTCTGATAATTCATAGACACATAAAGCACAATCACTGTAATCCTCGCTGCCTTTCAACATTGAATGAACATCTTTAAATTCTTTTGCACCTTTCTCAACTACATAATATACTTCTTCTTTTAGTTGATTCGTTAAACATTTAACAATATCTCCTTTTTGAAAAGGGATATAGATTCCTATAAACTGATTTTCAAACCGATTCGAATTATCTAAATATCCTGGTTCTGCATTATTATAAAAAACAGATTGAATATTTAAATTTTCCTTATATTGGATATTACCTATGAATGCTGATTGAAATTGAGTTTCTGATTTCTTTATTTCTTTTAAACATTCAAAGGTTGAATTTTGCCTTGTTTTCGTTAGTTTATATTTTTGAATTTGATATTCAGATTTATACCCACTTTTTAGAAAAAAATCATCATTTAAATCTTCATGTACTTTTTGTTTAAGATTATCATATGCTAAATAAAAACTTTCATACACTCCATAAATGAATTCGTCTTCATCCATAAGGCAATACAAATAGTTTTGTTGATTATTACTAACGAAATCTTGATATTTAAATATTTCATATGCTATTCTTTCTTCAATTTCTTTTTTTAAATTCGAATCTGACGTTAGACATTCTATTTTAATTAATTCCAATAGAATGTCATCCAGACTGGCTTGTGGATCATTAAAAATGATGGTTGCCTTTTCTCTATCTGAAAAACACGTAAGGTATTGCTTTTCATAATATTGGATTTGTTGTTTTGAAAGCATTTTATTTTCCTCCTTGACTGTATCCAAATTATAGATTAGATTTATGTTATATAAAACAATCATTATATATCATTTTTAAAAATATTAAGGAGATAGATATGAAAGAATATTATAGCTTTTTGAATGAATTTGGAAATCGATTACAAGGACAAATGAAAAAAAAGGAATTTACACAAGAAGAATTAGCAGCTAAACTATCCGAAAAATATATGGAGTATAATATAAACGAAGAGAAGTATATAAATAGAGCTACTATTCGATCCTATATTCGTGGAAATACAATTCCTAAAGGATATGAACTCATTTTATTGGCTGAATTATTAGAGTGTGATGTAAATTATTTACTTGGAATTTCTAAAAATGCCAACATGGATGTTGAAACTGCACATCAATATACAAACTTGAATTATACCAGTGTACAATCGTTACACTATCATCCAGAACAAGCCTCATTTATCAATACTATGTTTGAAAATGAGTCCTTTCAGGATATTACAAATCGTATCAACAACATTCATTTATTGCGCATTGTAGAAACGGGTATTGAAAACTATTTATCTCAAAAAATATTAAAGAGAATGGAAAACTACTACATTGCCTATACTTGTTCGGTACAAACTCAATTTGATGCAGAAGGATTTATAAATTACCTACAAAATAATTTCAAATATTCCAATCAAGATGATATTTGTTCATTAATTCAAAATTCCATTCATCCTAATGAATTTGAAAATTTTTTAAATTGTCATGAAAAAATCAATAATTATTGGAACCATCCTATCCCAAAAAGTAATTCTGAAAAAGAAGCCTTTGTTGAATTATTAACGTTTCTTGGAGAAAACACATTTTCGTATTTTTCACAAATCACATTTCGTAAAATTCAGGAGCAAAAGCTTCTTGATATTGTTAATAAAGAAATTCTAAATTACATTGATAATAAAACAAAGGAACGTCTATCGTCATTTAAATAAACTACTTTGCATTTTCTTCATAAGGGATTCTCGATAATGGAATCTCTTTTTTTGTATCTTGCCAAATTAACTTCACTTTTCCCTGTTCCATATCTTTTAAAGGACACAATTCTCTTTGAATTCCCATGAAGTTTTTAGTTCGAACAAAGTAAAATCCAAGGAAATTTTTTACAATAATAACTTTTAATGTTGGATCTATTTCAATTATTCTAACTTCATTTTTATCGTCTTTTTTCTGTTCTTTATTTGATTCATTACTTACATGTACCTTATCTAACGTCGTCGAAGACGGTGTACTATTGGATGAGCTAAAATCAGCACCAAGGAATATATGTATCAGAATCCATAAAACGACTCCAAAAATTGCAACATACAAAATATTTCCTACAACTGCTCCAATGTTTTCAACTACAAAAAGAATAACAGGCAAGACAATCTTCACGACAATATAAGAAATCATCATGTGTTTTGTCATTTCATTAGTTTCATAGGTAAATATTCCTATAAAGAATAAGATGGCCAAGACAGCCCAAACTACATAGTTTGGTTTTCCTTCAAATAAACATAAATAGAATAAAATTTTTGCGATCACTCCAACCACAAATAATCCAACCACAACTATTCGTTTACTCTTAGTCTGTGTTTGATAGTAATGTGTCAATATAACAATAATATTTGCTAAATACAATAAATCTACCAAAGTTGTCACAAATTTTGTAGCAGGTAGATTAGCACCTTCATGGCTAAAATTTTGATTGAATTGAATAGACTGATGAGAAAATCCACCACTTGTTGTAAACATAAATAAACTAATAAGTGTTAATAATATGCTTAATACGCAAGTAAATATAGGAAGATATTTAGCAAGACCTTCTATGGGATTTTCTTTAACAAAGCAAATTGAATTATTCAATTTTTCTTTTATCTTTACCATATAAACCTCTCTCTAGTTCAATGTGATTGTTGCGAGTGGAACTGTATGTCGTGCTCCATCATCAATAAAGGATGCAGCAACATTTTGAACAAAAACAACCCAACCCTGAGATGTTTCTCCATCAGGTGAATATAAATACTTTTGCTCATCTTCAGCTACTGGAATTAAACTGCGATAAAAAGAAGAACTACTGTGAGCTTCATCAATTCCATAATCAGACATATTTATAACGTAGATGTCAGCTCCGCCACCTTCTGAACCATCAGACGGATGATGTGAACACATGAAAACACGCACTCTTGTAATCCCATCAATTACATTTGTACGAGATGTATCTTCTTGTATTGACCAATTAGAACCCCATTCTTCAGGTACAGTAATTGTAAAAAATTCATTAGAATATGTCCTTTGTGCTTCTTTTTGTTTCTCAATTTCAGCTTGCTTTTGCATTTCTTCCTCTTTTTCTAGAGCTGCAATTCTATCATCATATTGAGTCGCTATTTCTGTAATAGATTTCATATAAGAATCATATTGCTTTTTTGAATCTAACGTAAATTTATATTCCTCACTCACCAGTGTTTTTAAGGCATTTAAATTATCCTTTTTCTCATTAATTTGTTGCTTATCCTGAATAGATTCTACATTTTCCAATGTATTTTCTTTTATATTTTTTTCATAATCTGAAATAAAATACTTTCTCATTTTTGTCACTGTTTTTTTATACTGGTCCAAAACATTGTTATCTTGATTCTCTTCTTTTAAATATTTAGATTGCGATTTCAAAACTTTCTTTAACGTATCAAGCTTCTCTTCTCTTTTTTCACTTTTAAAAGATTTATCCATTTTTTGTATGGATACAATTTTTTGTTTACTATCATCTTGTACATTTGAAGAACATCCACTAATTCCCATAACCATTACACCCGTAATCAAAATACCTTTTAATAATTTTTTTACCATAATATTCCTACTTTCTTGATACATTCATTGTAAAAGAATATATATCAAAAAAATGGCAAAAAATTTTACCATTTTAATTTTGACTGAATCTTTTTTATATAGATTTCACGATTTTCTAAAAGCATTATTTCTTCTATAAGTTGCTCAATTAAATTTAATTTTTGATCTATAGTCATGTTTTCAATTTTCTTTGAATATTCGTCTAAATATGCATATTCATCATCCTTTAAAAAAAAACCTAAACATTTCATGATTTCAATAAGCGTTGCATCTTTTTTTGGTTCCTTTCCTGGATATGTACCCGTTTTACAATATGTACCTATATCCTGAATTCTTCGAATAGAACTTGAATTCAATCCTAATTTATCTCTTACTCGCATTTGAAATCCATTATGCGTAATTTTATTTTTTTCTATATACTCATCTCGATCTTTTAAATATTGATTGCAATTGATGACTAAAATAGTTTTTCTATCTTGATCATAAAGCTTTCTAACCATAAACACCATTAACTTTCTAACAATGCTTATTATAAGGATTCAAAAGTCTTATGAATGGCGTTATTTTTTACTACTTTAAAGAGTTAATTGATACCTTCAATCTTTTAATTTGATTTTCATCCAAATCTTCTTGTAGTAAATCACCAATCAATGTTTCTAGCAATTCTATTTTAGATTCAATTGTATTATTTACAGGAATTAAAAATGCATATTCATCATTTTTAAGCATTTTTCCAAGTTGTCGCATTGGTTTTAAAATAGATTCAGGTTTTTTTGGTAATTCTCCAGGATAATAATGATCTGTGCAATATGTAGCTAAATTTTGAAGTTTACGATCTTGTATATTTTTATAGTTGAAAGTAAAAGAAAAGTCAGATGCGAAACCTGACTTGTTAATATTCTTTCTTTTACAATACTCATCACGCGCTTTTATATACGCGGTAGAATCGATCGTAACTAATTTTTGAATTTTGGAATCAAATAATTGAATTTGTGCCATAAAAAATTAACCTCCTGAGCAAAAAAATTTGCTTCAAAATAACTAACAAATTATTGTTTTAGGTTAATTTTTTTACCATTTAACATTAGGCATAAAAAAATGGAGTTCTAATCACTCCATTTTTTTATAGCCTCTTTTAATCTTCTTTGTATGGTTTCTTTTACATAATGACTTATTTCATCTTCATCCAATAATTCAACAGAATCTACATATCCCATTACCCATTTTATAAAAAATTGTTCTGAACATTTCACGGTATATATCTCATCTTCATATTTACAGCATTTCGTTCCAAACGTATCATAGATTGCATCATCCATATTTTTTGCTTTAAAGCGAAACTCTGGCACTTTACATAGTTTTTCCATCTTATCTAAATTATCAAAACAAATCTGATTTCTAAATAATGTTTCATCTTTCATTTGAGATAATTCTTTTTCCATAATAATCGAACACTTTTTACTTCTTCTATAACGCGCCGTTCCTGATTTTGTAGTCGCTAAGGACAAACAAGATATTTTTCTTAAATCAAATACACGAATCGTATTTTTTTCATTTTCTCCCGTATTACGATCCCATAATCCAATCATATAATAGTGATTATCATACATAATCAAACGATATGGGCTAATTACAGTATTCTTTCTATACGTAGTATATTTTCCGTCTGACGTTCTGTGCATCAAATCACATTTAATAGCATATTCATCATCTATAGCTTCTTGTATACTATGGACAAGGTCCCATTCGTTATGGTGATATTGTAAATAATAACCTCTTCTACGTTCTATAGTGTTAACTATTTGAACATCGGAATCTAACTTTTGTTCTTTGTATTTTTCTGATTGCAAATGACATTTTAAAACTTCTTTTATTTTTTCTTTTTCTTCTGAATTCTCATATAAGGGTGAACAATCGATTGCTTGTAATAATCTATTCATTCGTTCCACATTTAGTGGCTGGTTATACCAAATCTTACCTAAACGTCCATCTAATTCTCCTGTGTAGCTTATTTTATCTTTACCGCACAACAGAATGACACTATGAAGTTTCTTTTTAAAAGTATGACGATCTGAACTATCCCCTAACTTCTTTTTTAAATCACCCACTTTTATAGGATGATTTAAATCTGTATGATCTTTTAAATAAAAATAAATTTCTAATTCATTCTTTCCCATTTTCAAACTCCATATTTTCACCAAATCTATATGTTCATACATAGTAAAATAATGCCTATCAAATTACAACAAAAATTAACCTTTTACTATATTGACTTAAATTTTCTGTTATAATGTTTTTGGCATTGAAAGATAAGTAAGAACCCCTAGGGACTGCAATCTCTAGGGGTTCATTTTTTGATTCAACAGGAAAGATACTACACAAGTAGTATTTATCATACCACAACACATGTATATATTTTCATATATAAAACAAAACTAATTCTCAATCTTTTTTTCTAATTTCAATAAATTTTCTTTTCTTTCGATTCCATCTGCATATCCAGTTAAACTATTATTGGATCCAATTACTCTATGACAAGGAATCAAAATCGAGATTTTATTATGTCCTACAGCACTTCCCACTGCTTGTGCTGACATATTTGGTGAAATCATTCTTGCGATGTCTTTATATGTCATAGTTTTACCATAGGGTATTTTAAGAAGTAGTTTCCATACTTTCTTTTGAAATTCAGTTCCAATCAAATGCATCTTAGGTAAAACCTTTGGTTCTTTACCACTAAAATATAGATTCAACCATTCTTTTGTTTCTTTTAATACAGCTGTTTCTTTTTCTATTGGTTCTTTTAAGCCATTCGCATAATATTTTTGATTTTCAAACCAAACGCCAATCAATCCGATTTCATCGGCAGCCAATAAGATTTTACCTAATGGTGAATCATAATATTGTATATACATAATTGTCCTCTTTATATAGAAAAAAAGTCATCCGAAGATGACTTACTTTTTAAATTGGTGGAGCGTATCGGGATCGAACCGATGACCCCCTGCGTGCAAGGCAGGTGCTCTCCCAGCTGAGCTAACACCCCATATCTTCAGCAAATGGTGGGCCTGAATGGACTTGAACCAACGACCTCACCCTTATCAGGGGTGCGCTCTAACCACCTGAGCTACAGGCCCATTTGCTGAATGCCCATTTAATATACCATGTGATTTTATATTATGCAAGTCTTTTTTTGATTTTTTTTAAATATTATAATTAATATAGTTTTAGACATCAATATTGTCAGTTTAATGATTATAATCTTATAAAATGGAGGTACCTTATGAGTCAAATAAAATGTCCTAATTGTGGAACTGTATTCCAAGTGGATGAAAGTCAATATCATGAAATCTTACAACAAGTTCGTAATGAAGAATTTGAAAAAGAATTAAATGAAAGACAAAAAAACTCGAACCAAATCATTCAATCTAAACTTGAAAAAGAATTTGAATCTAAATTAAATCAAAAAATCTTAGAGATCAAAGAACTTCAATCGAACTTTAGTAAAAAACAAAATGATAAAGAACAAGAAATCATTTCTTTAAAAGAACAATTAAAGTCAACTGAACAAATTATCAAGAGTGAAACTGAAAAAGCTTATCAAGAGCAATTAAACAAAAAAGAACTTGAAATCAAACAGCTGCAATCGGATTTCAATCAGAAACAAAGTGATAAAGAACAAGAGGTCATTTCATTAAAAGAAAAGCTAGAGGCAAGTACGCAGCTCACAAAGTCGGAAACGCAAAAGGAATTCCAGGAACAGTTAAACCAAAAAGATTTAGAGATTTCTAAATTAAATGCCAAGCTTGATCAAATCCTTTCACAAAATAAAATCAACGAATCTAAGACTGAACAAGAATACAAATTGCAGCTGCAGGCAAAGGACAATGAAATTCTAGCCTTAAAGAACAACATTTCAAACAACGAAAAAGTATTAAAGGCAAATCTAGAAAATACATACCAATCAAAACTAAATGAAAAGAACCTTGAAATCCAGTCTTTAAAACAAGATATGGATAAGGCAAAGGTTGAAAACGAATTGAATGTAAAGAGTATTAAGCAAGACCTACAGAATCAAATTGAGCAGGATAAAATGAAATACCAGCTTCAAGAAAAAAGCCTGCAGGAAAAATATGATACATTACTACAAACCAAAGATGAACAGATTGCCTACTATAAAGATTTTAAGTTGAAACAATCTACCAAGATGATTGGTGAATCTTTAGAACAACATTGTGAAATTGAATTCAATAAACTTCGTGCAACAGGCTTTCAAAATGCATACTTTGAAAAAGATAATGATGCGCGTACTGGATCAAAGGGCGATTATATTTATCGTGAATTAGATGAGAATGGAATTGAAATCATTTCCATCATGTTTGAAATGAAAAACGAAAATGATAAAACAGCAACGAAACATAAAAATGAAGATTTCTTAAAGGAATTAGATAAAGACCGTAACGAAAAGAATTGTGAATATGCCGTGCTTGTATCAATGCTAGAACCAGAGAATGAATTATATAATACAGGGATTGTTGATAAGTCGCATCGTTATCCAAAGATGTATGTGATTCGTCCTCAATTCTTTATTCCAATGATCACCATTTTAAGAAATGCTGCATTGAATTCTTTACAATACAAGAATGAATTGCAGTTAGTGCGCAATCAAAATATTGATATTACACATTTTGAAGAAAATATGAATGATTTTAAACAAAAGTTCTCAAGAAATTATGAATTAGCTTCTAGAAGATTCAACGACGCTATTGGAGAAATTGATAAAACAATTTCACATCTTCAAAAGACAAAAGAAGCTTTACTATCAAGTGAAAGACAATTACAGTTAGCTAACAATAAAGCGGAAGATTTAACCATCAAGCGTTTAACACGGAATAATCCTACAATGAAACAAAAGTTTGATGAACTAAAAAAGGAACAAGAAAATCAGTAACAGAAAAGGCATTTCCTCATTTTTGGAAATACCTTTTTTTTAAAACATATTGATAATAAGTGATCCCAAGATCCAAATTGTTGTAAAGCCTAGATATAAAGCGTTCGGAATCTTTTTAAAGAATTTTACATACCAATTTATACCTGTCTTTTCTTCTTTTACAAATACATCAACTTCCTTTGATTTTAGGATTATTGTAGCAAGACCATAAATAGCTAAAACCATAATCACGATTGGAATCAAAACCATGGTATCTGAATAAACAGACATTAAAGCTAAAAAATTATTTCCCGCATGTGCCAATATTGTGACCAATATACTGTCTGTTTTTAAGCACATATAACAAAGCACAAGACTCATAAAAAATGCCGGTACAGCCTGCGTCATATTCAAATGTAACAAGCCAAATAATAAAGAAGTAACAAGAATTGCGAATATCCTATTGTATTTGGATAATACTTGCAAAATCATACCTCTAAAAATCAACTCTTCAAATATAGGAGCCAACAGAACTACGTTAATAAAAGTAAACAGATTATAAAGAAAGCCTCCATTTAACGAAAAATCGGGACTTGTATCTGGAAATCCAAATTTTGATAATAAAGCACCAAGAATGCCAATCGCACAATTTAAAAAATACATCATGGCGATGGTGTCAATTGTTTCTTTAGGCTTAAACGAAAACTTTAAGTCCTTTATATTCCTTTTAAAAGTATTGCTCAAAAAATAAATCATAATGATTCCTGTAACAAATGAAACAAGCATTGTAACAAATGCAGTTATAATGGAGTAATCAAAATACATAGCAGACATGAATATTGGCATCGCAATAAAGCTCAACATAAAGGATAGAGTTAGCTGCATAACAATATATAGCCATAAGGATCCCCCTATTTTGCCCATCTCTTTATCAGGTATAAATTTTGGTGGTTGTTCCATAAAAATCACTACTTTCTTAAATCTATTCTAACACAAAAGAGGCCGTTAGGCCTCTTGTAAAATATGAAGTTTTCTTAATGATTCCTCAATAGAATCTAAATCTTCTTTTGATTGTGCACTTACCGTATGACAATGATATCCACTTGTTAGATCTGTTAAAGGCTTAGCCTGGTTCTGTGAAATAGAATCAATGAATTCTTTAACTTGTTTTCTAGAACTGATATTCATCTTTGCCTCTAACTTGCCATACACATTATGTTTGACAAATACATCTTCAATACAGCCACCACAATCTACGATCGCATTCATTTCTTCTTCCATACGATCATTCAAATGATAACATGAAAATACTCTTCGAACTCTTTCTGGTGAACATACATATCCTTTGTGTGTCGCATAAATACGCACATTTCTTGCCTTCAACAAGGCTATATCTTGCACAATGACTTGTCTTGAGACATTAAACTTTTTTGAAAGCGCAGTTCCTGAAACTGGGCCTTCACTCTTAGAGATAGTGTCATAAATGGCTTGAAGTCTAGCTTCCTTTTCCATTTATTTCACCTGCAAATTTTTTAAAGACAAATCTAAAATAGGCGCAGAATGTGTTAAAGCTCCGCTCGAAATATAATCAACACCAAGAGCTGTTAATTTTTCAATATTTTCCTTTGTGACATTTCCAGAACATTCAGTTTCGGCTCTTCCATCAATGATTTCAATCGCTTTTTTCATGTCCTCAACGTTCATATTATCTAGCATAATAATATCAGCACCTGCATCTACAGCTTCCTTAACTTGTTCTAAAGTTTCGACTTCCACTTCAATTTTACGAACAAAAGAAGCATAGTCCTTTGCCATTTTTACCGCATTTGTGATGGAACCTGCAGCCGCAATGTGATTATCCTTAAACATAACCCCATCCGATAAGTTGTATCGGTGATTGTTTCCACCACCAACACGCACTGCATATTTTTCAAACACACGCATATTTGGTGTTGTTTTTCTTGTATCCAATAATTTTGTCTTTGATCCCTTCAAATAAGATGCGACACGATTTGTATATGTGGCAATCCCACTCATTCTTTGAAGATAGTTTAATGCTGTTCTTTCACCCGATAAAAGAACACGAATATCACCAAACACTTCTGCTAACAGTTGTCCATTCTTAACAGCATCTCCATCTTTTACATAGAATTTTACTTCCATTTTTTCATCTAACAAATAAAAGACTCTTTCAAATACCTCTAGACCCGCAATGATTCCATCTTCTTTACAGATCAATTGTACCTGCCCATATTGATAGGAAGGCATAACTGCATTTGTTGAAACATCTTCACTAGTAATATCTTCCTGCAAAGCTTGGATCAATAAATGATCTACATTTAAACGCATTGTATTCTTATCCACGAGCTTGTCTCTCTCTTTCTATTTCTTCTAGTACCAAATCATGATACATCTTTTCTTGATTTGATAACTGATGTGACTTCGTCACTTTTGCCAAATGCTCAAAATCATTTGTATAAGCCGGTTCCTTTTTCAATAAATCAACAACAGCTCTTTTTCCCCAAACTAAAGATTCCAATAAGGAATTACTAGCCAAACGGTTTCTTCCATGAACTCCATTACAGCTTGTTTCTCCTACCGCATATAAATGTGACATAGAAGTACGAGAATCTTTATCTACATGAATTCCACCCATAAAATAATGCTGAGCTGGTGTGACTGGAATCCATTCTTTTGTGCAATCATATCCTTCTTCTAAACACTTTTCATAAATGTGAGGGAAATGGCTCTTGATCACTTCTTCACCTAAAACTGTCATATCCATCCAAACATAAGGCATATTATCCTTCTTCATTTGTTCTTGAATCTTTTGTGTCATGATATCACGTGGCAACACTTCGTTCGCAAATCGCTTTCCATCTTTTCCATAAAGCTTTGCCCCTTCACCACGAACCGATTCACTAATAAGGAATGCTCTTCCTTTTTTCTTTGTATATAAAGTCGTTGGATGAATCTGTACATAGTCTACATTTTCAAGCTGAATTCCATGCTGAATGGCTATCGCAATCGCATCACCTGTTAAATGCGGGTAGTTTGTCGAATGATTATATAATCCTCCGATTCCTCCGCACGCAAAAATTGTATAGCCTGCTGCAATGCACATTTCATTATTATTCGCATCTTTTGCCAAGACACCATAGCAAGTATTATTCTCTTCAATAATATCTGTCATCGTTACATATTCCATAATTGTTACATTTTCCAACTTGCGAACTTCCTCTAATAAATTTGAAGTAATCTCTTTTCCTGTAATATCTTCATGGAATAAAATACGTGGCTTAGAGTGTGCGCCTTCACGCGTGTAATCTAATTTACCATCTTTTGTAGCAAAATCTACACCATATCCAATCAACTCATTGATGATGTCACGACTTGAATTGATCATGATTTCAACAGATTCTTTACGATTTTCGTAATGCCCTGCCTTCATTGTATCTTCCATAAATGAATCAAAATCATTTTTATCTCGTAATACACAAATACCACCTTGTGCTAAAAAAGAATCACTATTCTCTGCATCTGATTTTGTCAACATAATGACCTTTTTATCACTTGGAACATGTAAAGCTGCAAACAATCCACTTGCACCAGTTCCAACAATAACTATATCTGCCTCTAACTTTTCCATATTATTTTGCCAACTCCAACATTCTATCTAATGATTTTTCGGCCATAGCCTTCACTTCTTCATCTACAAACACTTTATTTGTTTCATTCAACAAACAATCATAAACCTTTTCTAAAGACACCTTTTTCATATTCATACAAATTAATTTATCTGTTAATGGATAGAAAGTTTTATCTGGTGATTTTAACTGCATTTCATGAAGAACACCTAATTCTGTACCAATCACAAATTCTTTACTTGGATTATCCACTGTGTATTGAATCAATTCTGAAGTACTTCCTGCAAAATCTGTAGCTTCAACTACTTCATTCACACATTCAGGATGTACGATAATTGGAACATTTGGATGTTCAGCACGTGCTTTTTCAACATCCTTTAATGTTACACGCTTATGCGTAATACAATATCCATCATTTAAGATAATATTCTTTTCAGGTACTTGTTTTTTTACATATGCACCTAAGTTTCCATCTGGAATAAAGAAAATATTCTTATTTGGAAGTTCACGTACAATACGTACTGCATTTGAACTAGTAACACAAACATCGGCCATTGTTTTTAATTCGGCAGTTGAGTTAATATAACAAACAACTGCTAAATCTTCGTGTTCCTCTTTCATCTTCTTGATAACTGCTTTACTTGCCATATGTGCCATTGGACAATCGGCATTTAAATCCGGCATCAAAACTTTCTTTTCTGGATTTAACATTTTTGCACTTTCGCCCATAAATTTAACACCCGCAAACACAATAATATCTGCATCTGTATTCTTAGCTTTTTTTGCCAAGGCATAAGAGTCTCCGACAAAATCAGCTACATCTTGTACTGCTCCATCTACATAATAATGCGCTAAGATAATCGCATTTTTTTCCTTTTTTAATTTCAATACATCTTCCTTTAAAGACATGGAATTTTCCTCCCTTAAAAATTTTACCGATTTGAATTATACACCTAGACTTTACATATGACAAGACAGTTGTAAAGTCAATATTATATAAGTTATATATCACAATGAAATAAGCACGAAAAAAGCGATGAATCAAAAATCATCGCCTTAGTTTTTTGTCTGTAAAATGCTTGGTGCAATATAAGTACGAGTTTTGTACTCTGTATCTAAATCATACAACCCCTTGGCATCATGTCCAAACAATTCAAATCGAGAAATTAAATCCGAAGCATTCTTTTCTTCTTCTCCTTGTTCTTTGACAAACCAATCCAAGAACTGCATAGTTCTAAAATCTTTTTCTTCATAAGCTGCTGCGTAACAAGTATGAATCAATTCAGTTACGTATTGTTCATGTTTTAAGCCTGCCTTTAACGGATCACTTAGTTCATTTAAAGGAATATTTGGCTTATTAATAGCTTCCAAAACAACACTATAATCATTGTCTTGAAGATATTGCATCATCAATTGAGCATGTGCAATCTCTTCTTGTACTTGTACATGATACCAATTTGCGAAACCCTCTAAACTTTTATCATGATAATAATTTTCAAAATCCAAATACAAATAAGCAGAATATAATTCTTTATTAACTTGATTATTCAACAAGTCCGTTACTTTCTTACTCAACATAACACATTCCTTCTTTCTGGCTACATCATACTCCTAGCAACAAGAAAAGCGTAGTGATATGCTCTCACAACGCTTCATTTACAGATTTCATTAAACTATCCACATCTTTATCATTTGGATGTTTTAAAGCCTCATCAAAATTCTTCAACATTTCAGGATTCGATTCAAACTTTGCGCGAATTGCCAAAGGCATCTTACCTTGGCACATCCATGTTCCTTTAACGCAGTTGGATGCATCTAAATGATTTTGAACATTTTTTAAAATCATCTCAAAATATTCTTTAGATTTACCAAAGCCAGCCGTTCCAAATAAGAAAACATTTTGATTACGTAGTATAGAAAGATATTGTTTCATTTGATCATCACAATCTCCCTTATCACACCAAAATCCAATACATAATAAATCAACAGGTTCTAAATTCTTTGCATCTTCAACAGATACACAATACTTTGATTCCATAAAATTCAAGCTATTTGCCAAAGACTGTGTATTTCCTGTTTTTGAACTATAAACTATTCCTATCATAAAATATATCCTTTCTAAAGATAGCGATTGCGCCATGCATAATACTCTTCATCTTTTTCTATATCAATGCCATGATCATTTTCGTATACTTCAAATGAATTCTTTTGAAATAAAGATATGAAATCATTACTTGAAAGCTTCGAATGCCATTGATGATGCCAAATATATATCTTTTCATTTTCCATTTTAATCAGTGCTCGATTTTCTAAACAAATAAGCGCACGATTATCTTTTAACTTTTCAATTGCCTCTATTATTTCCATGTAACTATTTTAACACAATTTTCTAGGATAAGAAAAGACAGCCTAAGCTGTCTGAGATATTATTATTCGTAATGATCTTTTAATTCTTGGAAATATGCCTGTGGGTGATTACATACTGGGCATACTTTTGGAGCAGTTTCACCATAATGAATGTGTCCACAATTTAAACAAATCCATACAGTTGAAGACGCCTTTTTAAACATTGCATCATCTTCTACATCTTTCAACATTGCTTTATAACGAGCTTCGTGATGTTTTTCGATTGCACCGACACCTTCAAACAAGGCAGCAATATCATCAAATCCTTCTTCACGAGCTTCTTTAGCCATTGTTGCATACATGTCTGTCCATTCATAGTTTTCACCAGCTGCAGCATCCTTTAAGTTTTCTGTAGTTGTTGGAACCTTACCTCCATGCAAAGCCTTGAACCATAATTTTGCATGTTCTTTTTCATTATTTGATGTTTCTGTAAAAATATTTTGAATCTTTACATATCCATCTTTCTTTGCCTGTGAAGCATAATATTGATACTTAACACATGCTTGCGATTCTCCTGCAAAAGCAGCCATTAAATTCTTTTCTGTTTTAGATCCTTTTAATTCCATAATAAAGACCTCCTATCTGTCTTTATTCTAAATCAACTTTCTTTGTTTTACCATTAAAACGCATAAGAAAAAGACATATTCTAAAACTTGTAGCTTTCAATCAATACTTTTTAACACATTATAAAAGACTCAACCTCCCTTAGATTGAGCCTAATATTAACCATACGACCTGTTACATATTATGAATTGTCATAATAAACAAATGATTAACCCTTAAAATCAGTCATTAAGTCTAATCGTTATTTGACCATGCTGGCGTATCATTTCCTCTACGCACTAAAATTGCTTTTTGGAATTCTGTTTGATCTAAGAATTCTAAAATGCGCATTGTTTCTTCTTCTGTACATCCCACAAGTAATTTAACAATACAATCCTTTTTCAGAATATCCGCCGTAATTGCGATCGCATCTACATTATTTGTTGCGATAGAACCTTTGAAAACATCAATTGGTTTTTGATCAGATCCAAATGTATCGGAAAGAAAACCATAATCAACAGGATAAATCAAGTTTGTAAACTTATAGTGAGCACTTCCTTTTGGTCGGTCAATCGTACAACTGCTAGATAACAACAAAGTATCAAGCTTTTGCCAAAAGTATGCGTTATTTTCTAATTGCTGCATAATAACCTCCTATTCTGTAATTGTCTTATTATTATAGCATTTAGAAAATAATTTTCAATACAACTCAACAATTTTCAATATTCTTGGAAGAAAGATTTGATTGTTTCATGATTTTTAGTACAATTCAATCCCAACATCAACAAGATTCTTGCCTTTTGTGCTGAAAATTTGTAGGCCGGAATAGTAATTCTTTTCGAATCAAAAACATCCGAATCAAAAACAGCTCCCTCTAATACACGACTAGCACGTACAAGCGTACATTCTCCTGTATAAGCTTCTAAAACGTCTTTGATTTGCGTTGGATAATTACCTGATCCTGTGCCTGCTAAAACAATACCATCATATTTATTCAACATATATTCTAATAATTCTGGATCCGAATCTGTATGAACATAAAATATTTCTACCTTTGGCAAAGTCTCAAATTCCATTTTAGAAAATAAAGTTTGAAAAGTATGCTTTTTAAAAGGCGCATTTAATAGATATACTTGATCATCACGCATATATCCTAACGAGCCAAATTCGCCCATTTTAAATGCATCCGTCTTATAGCTATTTGTTTTCTGTAAATCTCTTCCCGAATAAATCGTATCCGAAAAAACAGCTAATACGCCTGCTTGCCAAGCTTCCATATGACATGCAAGTGCTACAGCCTGGTATAAATTCATAGGTCCATCTGCACTAGTTGCGGTAGCCGGTCTCATTGAACCTGTCAAAACAACTGGCTTATGACATGCCAAAGTTAAGTTTAAAAAGAAGGCTGTTTCTTCCAATGTATCCGTTCCATGCGTAATCACAATGCCATCGACATAACGATCTTGTTCAAGCTCATGACAGATTTTTCTTAATTGAACCCACTTATCTAGACCCATATCATTGGAATCCACATTATACAATTGGATTGTATTCAAATTTGCCAAATCTCGAATCTGCGGAATACTTTGCACAATTTCTTCCACATCAAATGTTCCTGCCTGATAATTTGCACTTTTTCCTAAACTACCACGACCAGCAATTGTTCCTCCTGTCGCGATGATTGTTATATTCTTCTTATTCATATGTCTCTAAAAACTCCCAGAAATCTTGTGTATCTGCATTTTCAAAATCAATTACTGAATCTACATCCCACAAACTTACTGTGTGATCAGTTTCACTATAGCCCGAAGCAACATGCTTCGCTTCACCCTTTTGAATCACATACATGGTTGGTGTATATAAAAAGTAAGGGGCCATATCTAATAGGATCTTTCCATCCTTTGTTGAACTTTGAAGTTGATTCGAACCATCATCCATTTTAGTAAAACCATATTCCGTCGTATCGATCTTATACAATACTAAATTTGGATGTTCATCCTTTGTTTTTTTTATATATTTTTGTATAGCCTCACAATAAGGACAATTGTCACGTTCAACAATCACTACAAAAGATTCCTTTTTATCCAATTTCTTTTGAAGCTGTGTAGCCGTAATCTCCTTCATTTCAAAAGGTGTTTTAGAACTACATCCAACAAGTCCTATACAAAGTACTAAAGTACATAGAATTGTAAATATCCTTTTCATAAAAACCTACTTTCTAATACCATCCATAAATTTTGTTAGACTAAATGCCAAGGCCTCTAATTTCTCATTTCCTGTTTGTAAAGCCATTTGAAAAGTCATAGCGCGATCAGCACTTGAAAAAATGCCAATCATTCCTTCATTATACATGGCTTCATAGCCTATACCTAAGGCACCACTTAAGCATACACAAGGGACATTAAAGGAGCGAGCAAGATGAGCAATACCAAAAGGCAACTTACCATACAATGTTTGTGCGTCCGTTTGTCCTTCTCCAGTTATCACTAAATCTGCATCTTGAAGATGTTCTTTTAGACCTGAATACTCTACTACTAAGTCGATGCCAGAAAATCTTTTAGCCTTCATAACCCCAAGTAAAACAGAACCAATACCGCCTGCTGCTCCTGAGCCTTCATATTCATTTACATCCACATGAAAAGTTTGTTGAAGCTTCATACAATAATGTGCCATTCCTTTTTCCACTTCAGCCATTTGATTTAAATAAATACCCTTTTGTTTGCCAAAAACATAGGTAGCTCCATTCTTACCTAACAAGTGATTTTTCACATCACAAGCACAAATAATTTCAATATCCTTAGGAAGCCTAGCATAACGCTTATCAATAAAAGCAATCTGCGCTAACGCATATACACTTGGTACCAATAGCTCTCTTTTTGAATTATAAAACCGTACTCCAAATTCACTTAGAATACCCATACCGCCATCGTTAGTTGCACTTCCACCTAAACCTATAATAAGCTTTTTACATCCTCTACTGATCGCATCCTTCATCATGATACCAACACCTCGACTCGAAGCAATCATAGGGTTTCTCTTTTCTTTCGGTGTCATGTTTAAGCCGATGCAGCTTGCCACATCCATAATAGCTAAATTTGAATCCTGTGAAATACAATATTGAGTAAAGAGTTTTTTACCATAGGCATCCACCGTTAATACGTCAATTGTTTTACCTTGAATAATATCACAGAATACCATAGCGGTTCCCTCTCCTCCATCCGCCATTGGAAAAGTGAAAACTTCATGATTTGGGTTGGCTTTTAAAATTCCTCTTCTTATACATTTTTCTACTTCTTTTGAAGACATACATCCCTTAAAAGAATCACACGCAACTATTATTTTCATGCGTTTATTTTAACATATGCAACAAAAAATAAATACTTTTTTAAAATTTGGATTTTAGAAGTTAAAATATCCTTATTTAATATTTTATTGTTGCTTGAAAACAAGGTTGTCATATGGGATAATATTTTAGTGAAAAAATCAATACGTGATTTTATTCACAAAGGAGAATCAATCATGGAAAAAAAACATGTTGTTATAGGGGTATCTGGCGGAATTGCAGCCTATAAGGCTTGTGATTTAGTCAGCAAATTATCAAAAAAGGATTATGAAATCAAAGTGGTCATGACAAAGCATGCTCAGGAATTTGTCAAACCTATTAACTTTGAATCTTTAAGTAAACATAAATGTGAAGTTTCTTTATTTGATGAAACAAATGAAGATCCTATTGCCCATATTACATTAGCTAAATGGGCTGATATCATGGTACTCGTTCCGGCTACCGCAAACATCATTGCTAAAGTTGTACACGGAATTGCCGATGATATAGTATCTACAACTTTTTTAGCTTGTCATACAAAAAAATTGATTTGTCCAGCCATGAATGTACATATGTACGAAAATGAGGTTACACAAAAAAATATTCAGCTTGCGAAAGAATTAGGCTATAAATTTGTTGAACCCGTTGTTGGTCATTTAGCTTGTAATGATACAGGAAAAGGTAAACTTGCGGATGTGCAAGATATTGTGACTGCCATTGATAAAGAATTTGAAATGGAACAAACCCTAAAAGGAAAGAACATTTTAGTTTCAGCAGGCCCAACACAAGAAGCACTAGACCCTGTTCGTTTTTTAAGTAATCATTCGAGTGGTAAACAAGGCTATGCGATTGCCAAAGCTGCTAAGGCATTAGGTGCTCATGTTACACTAGTAGCTGGGCCTACAGCTTTAGAAGATCTTACAGATGTAAATATGGTACACGTAACAAGTGCACAAGACATGTTTGATGCAATCACATCTAGATTAGATGAACAAGACTATATCATTATGGCCGCTGCCGTTGCTGACTATCGCCCTGAAATTGTCGCAGATCAAAAAATCAAGAAATCCGACGAAGAGGTTACATTCCACTTTGTGAAAAACCCGGATATTCTAGCTTATATTGGCCAACATAAAAAGCCAAACCAAGTCATTTGTGGTTTTGCGATGGAAACACAAAATCTAGAGGAAAACGCTAGAAAGAAACTAGAAGCTAAAAACTGTGATATGTTGATTGCGAACAACCTATTCACAAGTGGAGCTGGTTTTCAAACAGATACAAATGTAGTTACACTATTAAGAAAGAATGATTCGCAGCATTTACCTAAATGTTCAAAAGAAGAATTAGGATATAAAATTCTAGAAACAATGAAAGAAATTGAGATGGAGAAATAATATGCTTGTAACAGTAGATATTGGAAATACAAATATTACAATTGGCATTTTTGATAAAGATGAGTTGATTGGCACATATCGATTAACGACAAAAGTAAGAAGAACAAGTGATGAATATGGGTTCATGTTGAAAAACTTCTTGGATCGCTCAAATGTTCATGAAAAACAAATTGACGCCGTTATTGTTTCAAGTGTTGTGCCTAAGGTCATGCATTCTTTCACAAATGGAATCAAAAAATTCGTAGGCATTGAGCCATTAATTGTTGGACCTGGAATCAAAAGTGGAATCAGTGTACAATTAGAAAACCCTAGAAACGTAGGTGCTGACCGTATAGCCGATTGTGCAGGTGCATTTAGTGAACATGGAGGACCTATTCTTGTTGCCGATTTTGGAACAGCCACAACATATGATTATGTGGATGAAAATGGCTGCTTTAAAGCTGGTGCAATTGGTGTAGGTATTGAGACAGGTGCAAATGCTTTATGGGGACAAACTGCTCAATTACCTGAAATTGAAATCAAACGACCTAAAACAATTTTAGCTAGAAATACACAAACTGAAATGCAGGCTGGTGTATTCTATCAATTCTTAGGTGGAGTTGAATATACAATTGCACAATTTAAAAAAGAAGTTGGAAAAGATTTGAAGGTTATTGCGACAGGTGGCTTAGGAAGAATCGTTTGTAGCTACACAAAATCAATTGATGTGTATGATCCAAACTTAATCTTCAAAGGATTAAAAGTTATATATGAAAAGAACAAAGATTAATTCTCATCTTTGTTCTTTTTTTAATAACTTTCTATATGTATGTTCAATTAGAAATGCCCCTAATGGAGCTGTAATCAATATAGACAATACGGCAACCGTCAATACAATTTGTCCACATCCAAGTCCTGCAGCTAAGGGAACAGAACCAATCGCAGCTTGTACAGTTGCCTTTGGACAATAAGCAACCATACAAAATAATCTTTCTGTTTTATTTAATGTTGTTTTTAATAGACAAATAAAGACACCGGCCATTCTAAATAAAAGCACGCCAAATATTAGTAAAATAGCCATTATACCAGCTTTTAATGCATATGAGATATTGACACAAGCTCCAACCAGTACAAACAATAAAACTTCTGCTCCCACCCAAAGCTTATTGAATTTTACAGATAATCGTTTGGATACGATTGAATGATTTCTTTGTAGAAAAATTCCCATAAACATAATTGCGATTAATCCAGAAAATGGAATTGGTAATACATCTTCTAGAGTCACTAAAATAAATGCGATACTTAACAATATAAGAATTTTCACTGTATCACGCATATGGTTATGCTTAAAGAAAAGGGCTAAACTTTTCCCCATTAATGCTCCACATAATATACCAAGAATAATTGAAATTGGAATACTCACAAAGCTAAATACATTAACACTTTCTCCTTGTGCTAAGCCTAGAAATGCCGTAAACATCACAATCACAAAAACATCATCTACACTAGCTCCGGCAAGAATCAATTGTGGAATACTTTCCTTTGTACCATACCCTTTCTCCATTAACTGTAACATTTTAGGTACAATGACGGCAGGACTAACCGCTGCAACAACACTTCCCATAATAGCCGCATCTAATACAGATATTCCTAAAAGTTTTGGAGCCAACAAAATCATTCCAACTATCTCAAAACATGCAGGCACAAAGCACATCAATATGGCTGGTCTTCCTACTTTTTTAAATCACTTAAATCCAAATTCAATCCGGCTCGCATCAATATAATAATCAACGCAATTTTTCTTAATTCACTAGATATATTCAATAATGAAGAATCAATCAAACCAAGACAATAAGGCCCTAAAAGAATACCCGTAAATATCATCCCTAATAATCCAGGTAATCCTACTTTCTTGCATAGCCAGGACAAAAACATTCCTAAAAGAAAAATATAAGATAAACTAATCAGCATATAACTCTCCTTTCAAAACGCAGAAAAGCTGATGGTTTCCGCGTTAAAAAAACACAGAAGTCATCAGCTTATAAAAGCGGTTTTAGTTTATAACTAAGGGAGAACTTCATTCCCAAAGAGATTATACTACAACATCTAAATTTTCATCAATAACTTTTCAATTGATTCTTCACTCACTGAAAAGATCGATGCGATAGATTTAACACTGAAACCTTTGTCTAACATGATTTGATATACTTCAAATTGATTTAATGCAATGCCTTTGTTGATTCTTCAAACATTTCATCTAATGCTCTACACACTTTTCTAGTAGATATTCAATAACTCTTTGTTCTTAGTCACTACATACGCAAAATACAATGAATCACGATTAAACTCTCGATCTAGAAATCTGTTTTTATAGATCATATGCAATAGATCAAAAAAGTCCTGTGTTGCCTTTTCACCTGTATTTTAGTTTCAATTTGTGTTTAGCTCAATCATATTCAGTTTAAACTCATTGAACATATCTTCAAGCCAGGATGAATGATTTCTAGTTCAATCAACCTTTTAGCAACATTCCACTTGGATTCACCCACATATAGAATGACTGTTAAAATCGTTGGAAATCTTGTATGCATAGGTACATGCTTACTAGAAACATTCATAACAAGTTCACTGTTTTCATCCTTAAGATATTCTGGTCTTAACACATGTTATCCATCAAATAATAATGCATTGAAGATTGAGACAAAGTTTTTAGGTTGTCCTAAAAACCTCTTAGACTCAATGTCCATCGAATTTAAGATGATCCCTCCCTCTTCTCTTCCTAATGCGAAAAAAAGAAGCCATTCTAGACGCCAACACTAGAATGGTTTCTTTTGCTTATGCATACGCATTACATACTTTAATCACAAAACGCATTAATGCATATAAATCTTTGTAACTCTCTTTTTCAATACGAACTGTACAATCATCAATTTTTTCTACATTGTCCATACGAGCCACAAAATCTGCATTACGACTATGATGGAAAGTGATATCCATAGTATGGAATGAAGATAAAGTTGGCTTTTCATCAACTTTTAATGCTTCTTTAATGCTTGTTGAATATCTATTTTTCAACTCATTCAGGCTACAACATAAGGCTACCTGATTATTTAATGTTTTCTTTGTTTCCACAAATACACATCCAAGTTCTTCCTGTACTTGTTTTCCATACTCACTATCACCACTAGCTAAGATAACAGGAACACCATATTCATTTGCCAATAACTTATTGACACCACTTTCTCCAAGCTCTTTTCCATCAACGACAATTTTTCTTACCATCGTACCCCAAATCGTATGGGCCATCACGCCTGGTGAATTACAGCGAGAATGATATCCAATAAATAGGGCACCATCAAAGGAATCATCGATACCTTCCATCATTCCAAATTCCTTATACGCTCCATTTCCTGATACAAATGCAGCTCTTGGATCCAATTTAGAAGGAAGAATATTATCCATATTTCCATGTCCATCATTTACTAGAACTTCTTCAACTCCATTTTGAAACAATAAATCAATCACTAGATTGACCTCATTCATCATGTTTGTACAATACTCAGGATACAAATATCCATTTTTGGCCGTATATGCCGGATTACTATTTCCCCAAATACCTTCAATATCGGCTGAAATATACACTTTTTTCATATTAAAACACCTCGACAGAACGATCTAATATGCCGTTCATTTTCGCAATCGCAATTCCATAATTTGTGAATGGAACATGTTGTTTCTTGCATTCCTTAACTCTAGACTGCACTTCTTTTTCATTCAACATACAAGCTCCACAATGAATCACAACACTATACTTTGATAAATCCTCTTTAAATCCATGACCAGAAGTAAACTCAAAAGAAAGCTTCTTTTTTGTATAATCTAAAATCCATTTTGGAAGTTTATCCGTACCAATATCGCCACATTGTCTATGGTGTGTGCATCCTTCACTAATCAATATACAATCTCCATCTTGCAAATGATCCAATTGATTGGCTCCTTCAAGCACTGTAGATAAACTGCCTTTTAAGCGTGCCATAAGAATCGAGAAAGAAGTTAAATGAATAGATTTATCTACAATTTTACTTACTTTATTAAAAGCTTGTGAATCCGTAATCACCAATTTAGGATTTACTTTTTTTAAAGTTTCATCCAATTCTTCTACCTGACAAGTTACACCAATCGCATGATGATCTAAAACATCTCTTAAAACCAATTGCTGCGGCAAAATCAATCTTCCCTTTGGAGCCGATTGATCGACAGGAATAACTAGAACCACTACATCATTAGGTTCAATTAAATCTCCAATAATAGTTTTTTCTTCCTGCTTCTTTGCAACACTTGCCAACAATTCTTTTAATTCTTTGATATTTTCTTTTTTTAATGCACTCACATAAATTTCATTTACAGATAATTCTTTCTTTTCTTTAATCAAATCCGACTTATTGTAAACAATAAAATATGGAAGCTTGTTTTCTTTAAACATCAAGATCAAATCTTGATCTACTTTTTGTAGACCTATTGAAGCATCCACAACCAATACCGCCATATCGATTGTCTTTAAAACTTCTAATGTTCTTTTGATTCTTAATTCACCCAATGTTCCTTCATCATCCATACCTGGTGTATCCACAATCACAACTGGTCCAATGGGTAAAATCTCCATTGATTTTTTTACAGGATCTGTCGTAGTTCCTTTTATATCCGAAACCAACGACATATCCTGATTTGTAATGGCGTTTACTACACTTGATTTTCCAGCATTTCTTAAGCCAAAAAAACCAATATGTGTTCGATTTGCACTTACTGTGCTATTTAAATCAGACATAATTAGAACCTAAAATCTCTACGATTACTAGATTTAATGGCAGCAACATTATCTTTCGCAATTTGTTGAGCCTTCGCATTCGGAATCTTATCCAATTCCTTTTCAATCAACTCAAAGCCAATCTTCTTTGTATCCTCGCTTGCGTAGTCTACTAAATATTCACACAATGTCATTAATGCGTTTGGATGGCAACAGTTTTGAATTTGTCCTGTCTTACATAAAGACATGAAGCGATCACCTGTTCTTCCCTCTCTATAACATGCTGTACAGAATGAAGGAATGTAGCCTAACTGCATCAACCAGTTCACTACTTCATCTAATGTTCTTTGATCCGATACATCGAATTGTTCTGAATCATGAGGACGTTCTTCTTCTGTATATCCACCTACTGAAGTACGGCTTGCTCCACTAATTTGAGAAACACCTAAATGAAGCATTTTTTCACGCACTTCTTGAGATTCACGAGTTGAAATAATCATTCCTGTATATGGAACGGCAATACGAATACATGCCGCAATCTTTTCAAAAATTTCATCATCTAAGCTGTTGTCAAAAGCATCTGGATCAATATCATCAGCACGCTTTACACGTGGTACACTAATTGTATGTGGTCCCACACCATGAACAGCTTCTAAGTGTTCAGCATGCATCATTAAGCCTGCAAATTCGTATTGATAGCCTTCAAGACCGAACAACACCCCTAAACCAACATCGTCAATTCCACCTTCCATGGCTCTATCCATAGCTTCTGTATGATAATCATAATCGTGTTTCGGTCCTGTTGGATGTAATTCCAAATAACTTTTCTTATTATATGTTTCCTGGAATAAAATATAAGTTCCAATACCCGCTTCTTTTAGCTTACGATAGTTTTCAACTGTTGTAGCCGCAATATTTACATTTACACGACGAATCGCTCCATTTTTATGCTGAATAGAATAGATTGTTTTGATAGATTCCAAAATATATTCAATTGGATTATGAACAGGGTCTTCACCTGCTTCAATCGCCAAACGTTTGTGTCCCATATCCTGTAATGCGATTACCTCATCACGAATCTGATCTTGTGTTAATTTAATACGCTTAATATGTTTATTTTTTAAGTGATATGGACAATATACACATCCATTCACACAATAATCTGATAAGTAAAGCGGTGCAAACATCACAATACGATTTCCATAGAATGCCTGTTTAATTTCATTGGCAAGCTTATACATTTCTTCTACCTTTTCAGGAATATCACAAGCTAATAATACACTTGCTTCACGATGTGATAAGCCTTCACAATGAACACCATGCTCTGTTTTTTGTGGACGCGCCTTATTTAAAATGGCATCAATCAACTCCACATTGTGTTTATTTTTTTCTGCATATTCAATTGTGGCAAGAATCTCCTCATGATTAATAAATTCTTCTGCTTTTAATGATTTTGGATTGTAAATACTCATTTTGTCTCCTCTTTCTATTTTTTTATATCTCCACGATCAGTTACAATTTCATAACCTATCGAACGCATACGATTTGATAAACAATTCTTGCATTCTGCACTTTCTTCACCTGTACATATCTTGTTGTCATATAACGCATATTTTTTTCTCACGCTTACAGGCGATAAGTTAGGCATTACAACATTGGCTCCTGCAAGAATTCCTTTTTCTCTTCCTTTTGAATCAATTGTTCCTAACGCCGTTGTAGCTGGAAGTAAAATATTTGGTTGAATCAACCGAATCAATGACAACAAAAATAAGGTTTGATTCAAGGTTCCACTTTTCATATCTCTAAATGGCGTATCCTTTTGGGAAATAAAAGGACCAATTCCGCACATATCGGGCTTAAAAGTTTCAATAAACTTCAAATCCATCGCAAGTGTTTCACTTGTTTGATAGGGAGAGCCTACCATAAAGCCACATCCAACTTGATAGCCAATATTCTTTAAATCTCTCAAGCACTGCATGCGATGCTCAAAAGACATATTTTCAGGATGAAGCTTTTCATAATGTCCTTTACTTGCTGTTTCATGACGTAATAAATAACGATTTGCACCTGCATCAAACCATTCTTTATATGTTTCCTTATCTTCTTCTCCTAAAGATAGTGTAATAGCACAATCTGGATATAAGACATGTATCTTTTGTACAATGGATGTGACAAAATCTTTTTTATAGATGCCCTCTCCTCCTTGCAGAACAAATGTTCGAAAACCTAAATCATATCCTTCTTTACAACAATTCAAGATATCTTCTTCATCTAATATATATCGATCGCAGTTTGTATTGGATTTTCGAATCCCACAATATAAACAATCATTTCGACAATAGTTTCCTACTTCGATCAGTCCACGAACATAAATAAAATTTGCATATATGGATGTAGCCACGGTTTTAGCTTTATTTGAAACATATGTGCGTAAAGCTTCATTTTCAGATTCAATCAACAATTTATATTCTGATAAACTTAAACTATGTTCCCTTTCAAGCTTATCCACTAATCGATATGCCTCAATCATGGCTAATCACATTCGAATAGGCAGTTTTAACACTAATTCCCTTGATATTCCCTAGTTTTCCTGCTAAAGCGGCAATCGTATTTTGTGGAGCATCTAACGCTATTGAAATAACACTAATATGTTTCTGTTTATAAGGAATTCCCATTCTTCCAATTATAAATTCACTATATTCATGAAGAATTTCATTCAATAAATTTACTGCATCCTTATTTTCAACAATAATCCCCATTACGGCAACACGTGTTTCCATATTCATCTCCTTCTAAAAGAAAAAAGCTACACTCCATACAAAAAGAGCATAGCTATCGATTTACTTACAAATTTCTTATAAGCACCTTTCACGTAGAGTTCTCTTAATGTTGGGAGCAATTTTCTTCATCTTCTATATAATACACTAAAATGTGATTGATTTCACAAATAATAGTTAGCTTGAATTAATTTTATATTCAATCCCTTCATTTCTTGATATAATTATGAAAAGGAGTCCCATATGAAAGATAACTATTTTCAAGGAAAAAAATTCATTAAAAACTATATTGTTGCTATCACCATTTTTATTCTGACTTTAATTATGGGAATTGTGATCTTTTTTAATGGTGTTTCTATTGCCGTTGAAAAGAACTCTAAGGAAACATTGATCACAAATGTCGCAAGGCAAAGTGAGCATTTAAATAAAATTCTAGAGCTCAATTATTCTTACTTAAATGCACTTGCAGAAAATCTAACAAAATCTGATGATTTATTTTCAAAAGACAATTTACATTTAATAAAATCCTTAATGAATAATATGGATTTGGATCGAACGGCCATTATCAATACAAATGGGGATGTATTATATGATAATGAAGTCGTAAAAAATGTGGCACATCGCCGCTATTTTAAAGAAGTGATGGAAGGAAAACAATCTCTTTCAGATCCTTTAGAAAGTAGCGTAGACCAACAGACTCGTGTTATCTTATGCGTACCTATCTATAGAAACAATCAAGTCATTGGTGCTGTAGGTGGTTCTTATAATGTAACAAAACTAGGAAATATGTTGTTTGATGATTTATTTGATGGACAAGGTAAAAGTTTTATTGTCAATCAAGATGGCAATCTAATCACAAGAGATAAGGAGTATACAAAGAAGCACAACATAAAAGTATTAAATAATTTATTTGATGTTTGTAAACAAAAGAAAGTTAAACGAGATTTTAAGGACCAAAAATCAAATTTAATATTGATTACAACCAAAAATAATGAATCATTGTATTTAGCCTATTCGCCATTAAAAATCAATGACTGGATGGTTGGTTATGTCGTCCCTGTTCATGCAGCGCAAGAATCTTATACTTTTATTACACATTATGAAACATTATTGGCATTCTTTTTAGGATTTATTTTCTTAAGTCTAATTATATATTTGGCTCTTTCGAATTCTAAAGAAAACAAATATTTAATTCATCTTTCCCAAGTCGATCCATTGACTTCTGTCTACAACAAGGAGACAACACAGGTTTTAATTGATCAAAAATTAAAAACTCAAGAGCCTTGTTGCTTCTTAATTCTTGATGTAGACGCATTTAAATCAGTTAATGATAATTTTGGACATGCGGTTGGCGATAAAGTGTTAACTGAATTAGGTACACTCTTTAAAAATCATTTCAGACAAACCGATATTGTAGGAAGAATTGGTGGAGATGAATTCATTATCCTGATTGAAGATGAAAATATTGCCGAATCTAGAATTCAAGCTTTGTTAAAGAAGGTCAATGAACTTAAAATACCCGAGCTTCAAGATTTTGTACTATCCATTAGTGTAGGAATGGCCTATGCGCCAAGTCAAGGCACAACCTTTATGGAGCTTTACCGCCATGCTGATCATGCATTATACCAAATTAAGCGTAGTGGAAAAAACAATTACAACATATATAAAAGTGACGAGAATTAATTTTCTCGTCACTTTTTTAGACATTTGTATAATTAAAACTCGTCAAATCTACTGGTCTATCTTTAATGTAATCTTTAATTTCAAATCCTTCAATTTTTGCAGGTCGCACAACAATTTCATTTTTAACTACATCTTCTTTAATTAGTTTTACCTTTTTCATTTGTGCATATAGCTCCAATAAAACTTCCATTTTTTTTGGAATTCCCTTATACACATATTCAATGGCTGATTCGCTTAAAGCTTGTGTTCTAGCAATATATTTTTTTCCGTTTTTTTCTGCATAATACTGCATAAAGAACCAAAAACGAAGCATCTGCATATTTTCACCTTTGGTGTTTTGTAGAAAAGTTTCTTTCCAAGATGAATTCACAACTGCTTCTTTTTTTACAGATGGTTTTTTAACCTGTAAAATCTTTGCGTTTGGCTTATCAATAATACTTTTATTCATCAATTCTTCCATTTCTACATCGGTGAATTTAATGACATAAATCTTTCTTCCATTCATTTCTGAATCACGAACCAAACGAACACTCTTTAATTTACGAATCAACAAATCCATAGAAGGTCTTTCTGTACTATCATCTAATAAACGGAATACATATTGGTTAGCCTGCATATTCGTTAATTCATTTTCATAAACCCAGTCATGCGTTTCAGCATATGGATTTTTTACTGCCATAAATCTAGCGTAACAAAATAATCTTAGTGAAAGGGCGGCTGCACCATTCTCATTACTGTTTACGTTTTTAATAAAACGTTCTCTATTTTTCATCAACATTTCTGTACTCATTTAAATCTCTCCTTGAAAAAAATCAGAACGCAATATAGTATATCATCATTTGATGCTATTTTTCAAAAAAAATTAGACTTACAAGCGTAAGTCTAAATATTCTTATTTTACTTCTTTTGACAATTCAATGAATTCATCAATTCTTGATTTTGCGGTTTCTAATGCAGAAATCCAGAAAGCCTCATCTGTTAAATCAATATCCAATACTTTTGCGGTATCCTCTACAGATGCCACAGTTGTCGTATGTAACATTTCTTTATATTTTGGAACAAACTTTTCCTTACCCATCTCTTGATATTTCACCACTAAGCCACGTGCGAACAATCCACCAAAGGCATATGGCCAGTTATAGTAACTTAAATCAGAAGAATAGTAATGTGACTTACATACCCACATATATGGATGTAAACAATTTGGATCTAATCCATCGCCATAAGCTTGTTTTTGAGCGTCTAACATAATTTCATTTAATTGATCTGCAAACATAAATTCATCACTTCTTCTGTCAAACACAGCTTTTTCAAATAAGTAACGAGAATAAATATCACAGATAATCTGGCATAGATCCTGAAGCTGATTTTCAATCAAACCTAGTTTAACTTCTTTATCCTCCGTCTCATCAATAACCGCATTCATAATGATATTCTCATTGAATGTACTTGCTGTTTCTGCAACTGGCATTGAATACTCCCAATTCAATGGTTTATGGCTTTCAATATTTAATCCATGATAAGCGTGTCCTAGCTCATGTGCCAAGGTAACCACATCTCCTAAGCCTCCGTCAAAGTTTGTCAATACGCGTGACTGTTTTGCAAAAGGCATGTTGCAGCAGAAAGCTCCACCAACTTTTCCTTTATGTGGATAAAAATCAATCCAACTCTTATCAAAAGCTTCTTCCATCATGTCGGCTAAGTCATCGGAAAATGGTCTAAAATGATCAACAAGATATGTTTTTGCGGTTTCTGGTGTAAAACTTGTCGTAGCTGACTTTCCAATTGGTGCAAATAATTCATACCAAGGAAGTCCATTTTCATATCCAAGCATTTCGGCTTTTCTTTTTAAATACTTATGGAATACAGGCAAGTATTTCTGCATAGCACTAAGCAAGGCATCCAATGTCTTTTGAGATACATGGGACTGGTGTAGTGTCATATCCATAGGACTTTCATATCCACGCATATTCGCTTCAGTAATAACCTGTAGCTTAATGTTATTTAATGAAAAACTTACAGCATCCGCAATAGGTGCATAACTTTTGACTTCAGCTTCATATGCAGCTTTACGCACTTCTTTATTCGCATCATAAGCTAGATTACGAACAGAAGCTAAAGGTAATTTTTTACCATCATATTCTACTTCAAGTGAGCTTGTTAATAAGCTTTGTTGCTTCTCCCAAGCAGAACCACCCGAAATATTCATTTTTGCAAGTGCTTCTTCTACATCCTCACTTAACAAGTATTTTCCACTTTCATGAATATCATTTAAAAAATATTTGTATTCACAAAGTTCTGGACAATCTAAATAAACATTTAAATCTTGAATATCTGCAATATAACGAGAGAAAATAGCCATCGCCTTACTTGCAGTACTTGCGATTGTCGCAACCTTATCAATAGCAGCTGCTGCTTTGGCATCTGCAGTATTTGTGGATTGGCTTAAAAATCCAAAGCAACTTAAATGTTTTTCTAAGAGTTCAAATTCTTCTAATAATTTAACAATTTGAAGAAGATCTTCCCTTTCATTTTCATGACTTAATTTTTTTGATAACTCGCTCAACTCCATTGCCTTTTTCTCAAAAGAAATTAAATCTTCACTAAATTTAGGATCGTCAAATCCCTTGTACAATACGTCTAATGACCATTCTGAATTCATAATAAATATCCTCCAATTAATTTGATTATACCATAAGAAAAGCTTGAGCAAATGCCCAAGCTTTATAATACCTGCGATAAAAATTTGATAGTTCTAGGATTTTGTGGGTGTTCAAAAATATCTTCTGGTGTACCTTGTTCCTGAATAATACCTTCATCCATAAATAATACGCGATCACTTGTTTCGCGGGCAAATCCCATTTCGTGAGTTACAATAACGATTGTCATTCCTTGATCTGCCAATTCTTTGATGACTTCTAAAACACCTTTTACCATTTCTGGATCCAATGCACTTGTTGGTTCATCACATAGAATTACATCTGGATGCATAGCTAGGGCACGAACAATAGCTAAACGTTGTTTTTGTCCACCAGACAACTTTCTTGGATATTCATCCTTTTTATCTTCCAAGCCAACTTTTTTAAGCAATTCAATCGCTTCTTTTTCCGCTTGAGCCTTTGGTGTTTTAAGTTCTAGAATTGGTGTAATTGTAATATTTTCTAAAACAGTTAAGTGTGGAAACACATTAAAGTGCTGGAAGATCATTCCAATTTTTTTACGGTGTGTATCAATATCTACGTTTTCAGCAGCAATATCTACACCTTCAAAAATAATTTGACCACTAGATGGTTTTTCTAATAAATTTAGGCAACGTAAGAAAGTTGATTTTCCCGAACCACTCGGTCCAATAATACTAACAACTTCTCCTTGATGAATTGTTTGGTCGATTCCTTTTAATACTTTTAAATCTCCGAAATTTTTATGTAAGTCTTTTACGACAATTAGTTCCTTAGTCACTGACACTCAACTTCCCTTCCATATATTTAATTAATTTAGATAATGAATATGTAACAATAAAATAGATTAAACCAACAATTACTAATGGTTCAATTGATTTATATGTAGCCGATTTAATAACACTGTTAACAGTCATTAATTCTCCAATATAGAATGTACTTGCCAAAGATGTTTCCTTGATCATCATAACGAATTCATTACCTAAGGCAGGCAAGATATTCTTGATAGCTTGAGGAATAATAATTTTTGTCATCATATGTACGTTCGACATACCAAGTGATTTAGCTGCTTCTCTTTGTCCTTTATCCACTGACTGAATACCTGAACGAATAATTTCAGCAACATATGCACTTGAGTTAATAACAAGGGCAATAATCACACTAACAATCATTGGCATGTTACCATTTGTCAAATATGAGAAGATGTTAATAAACAACCATAATTGTAGTAACAATGGTGTTCCACGAATCAATTCTACATATACACCGGCAATGGCTTGTACGATCTTATTCTTTGATAATTTAATTAGGGCAAATAATCCACCAATAATTGTACCAAAGATAACGGTAATAGCCGCAAGTCCTAAAGTAACTCCTAAGCCTTTTAATAATTGTGGCCAGCAATATTGAACGATTTGAACACAAGTTCCAAAGAAATCGGTTGCAGTTAAAGTAAATTGTTCACTACTTTGTTTCTTTGCTGTTTTATACCATTCTTCATATAATCCTTTTTTGTTGACTTCCTTTAAGATTTTATTGACTTCTTTCATCAATCTTTTTTCGCCTAAAGGAGCACCTACACGGTTACCTGCATAATCTTGGTCAATATTGAATAATTCATCTAACTTAGCTAATTCAGAGTTTTTCTCGATATATTCATCAGCCGTACCTTCAGAACAAGCAACGGCTTGTACAGTTCCATTTTTTAATAAGGCAACACCATCATCAATTGTTGAAATAGATTGAAGTTTTGCGTCCGGAATCTGATCTTCTGTATATTGTTGCTGGATAGAACCTTGTTGTGCGGCTACTTTTAAACCTGTTAAATCCGTTAATTTTTTATATTTATCTGCATCTTTCTTTGCGATAATAACAGCCTGTCCACCCGTATCTTCATTAAGATTGTATCCAATTGACATTTCCATCTGTTGAGCACGAGCTGGAGTATAAGCTAAACCCGTAATAGCTAAATCAATTTCTTCAGTTTGAAGATTTGCCAAAACCGTATCAAAACTGGATGCTTTGATAGTTAACTTAACACCCATCTTTTTCGCAATATATTTTGCCAATTCAATATCAGAACCCACATATTGTGCTTGTCCTGTTTTAGTTGAGTCAATAAATTCATTTGGTGGAAAGTCAGGAGATGTTCCTACAATTAATTCTCCTCTTTCTTGAATTTTGTCTAACAAATCTGTTGTTGTAGAATTATCTGTTTCTTCTGCAAAAGCAGGCATAATGTTCGACATCAACATCATAAAACTTAATAAAAACGCTGAAACTAATTTAAATCCTTTTTTCATATCAACCATTCCCTTTCTAATAAAAAAAGCCGTCCTTGAATATACAAGGACGACTATAAAATCGCGGTACCACCTTATTTCCTGCACAAATGTACAAGCCCTTAACTCATAACGGGAGTATCCGAAGCTTCCTCAATCTTCGAAAGCTTAGCTCTAAGACACGTTCACCCTGTGCTTGCTGTTCCATTTCCACCATCAGGAACTCACTATCAGCAGCATCCACGACTACTTCTTCTTTTCATTGCCTCTACAAAGGATGGCTCTATTATAAACAAACATTTTTTTAAATGCAACAGAAAATTTATGATTTTATCAATGTCTGAATTTCATCCACACTAATTGAGCAATAGCTTGATATTTGTTCAAGACTAAATCCATCTGCATACATTTTATGAATCATTCGTTTGACCTGCTGATTTACCTCATTAACTCGATTTTGAGCTTCTTCCGCTTGCTTTTGAGCTTCTTTCACTTTTTTTTGAGCCTCTTCAAGTTCAAGTTGTCGTTCCATTCGTTCCTCATTTTCATGCAGTTTTCTAAAATCTTCTATTATTTTCTTCCAACCATCATCTGATATGGTTTCGACACGTTTTTCTATCATTTGAATCACCCCATCACTTTCTATCATCATCTTAATTTTACTATCATCCACTCCTTTGTGACAATTCAAAAAATAATAAATCATCTTTTCCTGTTCATTCATTTCTTCAAGCGATTTCTCTACATCCAACTTTGCCATTTCAATCGTACGTAACTTCATACGATCCTGACTTTCTTCTACAAAAGATAAACCTTCGTCATTCCTTAATGTAAATGTATTACACATTCTATCATTATCAATCAAATTCACATTGAAGAACACCAAGACAATTGTTTCCTTTAATTCTCCATAATATTTTCCTTCTAATTGTTGCGAACCATGAAGCCTAGCCAAATAATAACTAAAACGAATTGGAAGATTATCTTTGGTTTGTCTTAGCTGCATCTCTAAATCCACTGTTGTACAATCATCAAATTCAACCAACAGATCCAATCTTGGATTTTTCATTTTACTGAAATCCTTTACCATTTCCGAATTTTTTACAACCACATGATTTACCTTTCTTTCTAAAAATACAGTAAGCAATGATTTTAGAGCATCATTGGCCTCTTTACAATCTTCTCCAAAAACATATTTAAAGGCAAAGTCGTTTAATAAATTAGCGCTTCTCATAAGCGCCTCGATTCTAGCAGGTATTTCCTACATACTCTTCTACGTAAAAAAAGACACTTTTTCTAATAAAAATTAAAAAAGCGCCTTTCGACGCTTATTCGGCTTCAATCTCTTTGATTAAACACTCATTACCTTGAAGTAAGACTGTACTTTCACTTTTACAATATGGACATTCCCTTCCATATTGAATCGTATCATACGTCTTTTCACATTCGTTACAAATTGTAATGGCATCAATCCATTCATATTCGAGCGTGGAATTTTCAATCAAAGGCACCTTCTTCTTATAGTATTTCCAACAATCCACTAAATATTCAGGAACAATTCCACTTACTTTTCCAATCTGCAAAGTCACTCTACGAATATCTGTAATATGGTTTTCTTGTGCCAGTTCTTGAAGCGTTTTTGAAATATGTACAACAATTCCTAATTCATGCATACTATTTTTTCTTATTACGGATGATTTTGATTTGGCGTTTAGCCGCATACGGCAAGATAGCCTTCATCTTATCTTCCGCCTTAACCATTTTTGCACCATCTTTGATATCACGTGTTAAGTGAATTGCATCAAATTCACATTTTGTCGTACACAAACCGCAACCAATACATTTATTCGTATCGACAATACTTGCTCCACATCCAAGACATCTATTGGCTTCAATCTTGACTTGTTCTTCTGTAAAAGTAGAACGCAAATCTCTAAACGATTTTTCACCCAAGCCTTTTTTTATGCCCGGAATTTGGCGTTTTGCATGATCAAAATCAATATCAATCAATGCGTTATTCTTATCAAACTCATTGAATAAATGTAAGTCTCTTCCAATAGTTAAAGAATGCCCCTTATGTACAAATCGGTGCATCGATTCTGCCGCCTCTTTACCATGACTGATCGCATCAATCGCGAATTTTGGACCCGTGTACACATCACCACCCGCAAACACATCTTCAATTGATGTTTGTAGTGTTGTTCCATCCGCTTTAATTGTTCCATTTGGATTTGTATCTATATCTAATCCTTCAATTGGAATAATACTTTGTCCAATAGAAAGGAATACATGACTACACGAAATGGTCTCAACATCATTTTCATTATAGCTAGGATTAAATCTTCCCGTTTCGTCTTTTACACTAAGGCATCGCTTGAACACAATCGAATCTTCTAAAATTTCTTTTGGGCCCCATCCACAATGAAGAAGAATACCCTCTTCTCTTGCTTCTGATACTTCTTCAGGACTTGCTGGCATTTCATCCTCTTGTTCTAAGGAATATAAATGTACATTTTCAGCTCCACTTCTTAAAGCTGCACGAGCCACATCTATCGCCACATTTCCACCACCAACGACAACGACATCACCTGAAATTAGATTTGGATCTTCTGTTTTATTCACCTTACGCAAGAAATCAATTCCTGATATAACCATCTCATTATCTTCACCTGGAATATTTAGTTTTCTTGATCCCTGAGCACCAATCGCAACATAGAATGCTTCATAGCCTTCTTTTCTTAAATCGTCCAAAGTAATGTCTTTGCCTACTTCTATGCCACACTTAAATTCAATGCCCATAGCTTTTAAGACTTCAATTTCAGCTTCAATCACAGACTTTTCTAAACGAAAAGCTGGAATTCCATATACCAACATACCTCCTGGTTTTTCTTCTTTTTCAAAAATTGTCACTGGATATCCCATCGTCCTTAAATAATAAGCAGCACTCATCCCTGCAGGACCCGCACCAATAATGGCCATCTTATTTGTGAAAAATTTTCCTTCTACATTCTCACATAATGGAATATAGCGCTTATCTTCATGAAGTTCTTGTTCCGCAATGAACTTCTTGATTTCATCAATAGCCAAAGGCTCATCAATCAAGCCACGCGTACATTGTTGTTCACATCTTCTATTACAGATAGCACCGCAAACGGCTGGAAATGGATTAAAATCTTTAATCAACTTTAATGCATCCATATAACGACCTTCTTTAGCCATTTTAATATAGCCTTGTACAGGTAGATGTGCTGGACATGCACTCTTACATGGCGATGTTCCACTTTCGTAACAATTTACTTTAGCTGTATCTCTAAAATTCCAGTTCCACTTTTCTGGACCCCACTTTACATCATCTGGAAGTTCTTGTTTAGGATACGATACAGGACCATTCTTTGTACATAATTTTTGTCCTAGCTTAGCCGCACCTACTGGACATATTTCCACACACTTTCCACACGCAACACACTTTTCACTATCCACATGTGCTCTATAGGCACTTGCCGACATATTTGGCGTATTAAATAATTGACTTGTTCTTAATGCGTTACATACACCGTGTGCGCAGTTACAAATCGCAAAAATCTTATCTTCTCCATCGATATTGGTAATTTGATGTACATAGCCTTTTCTTTCACAACGCTCTAAAGTTTCAATAACCTCTTCATATGTACAATAGTGTCCACCCTTATTAGTCTGCACAACATAGTCAGCCATATCACCAACGGCAATACAAACATCGGCTTCTACATCCCCTGTTCCTTCGCCTCTTACACGTTGTTGTCTTCTACATGAACATGGAGAAAGAGCATACTTATCATATTTATTAAGCCAATGTGATATTTTTTCTACACTCACTGCTTGCTGATTTGCATGAATCGCCTTTTCAACAGGAATAACATGCATACCAATACCCGCTCCTCCAGGAGGAACCATTGGCGTTACTTTTTCAAGCGGTAAACGTGTCATCTTTTCAAAGAAATCCGCAACAATTGGATGTTCTTCGACAAGATCTTTATTCATAACCATAAATTCAGCAGCACCAGGAACAAATTGAGGAAGCACAAACTGTTTATGATGATCCTCATTTTCCCAGTTGTATTCAATCATTCCAATTTCACATACTTCATTCAATACACGATTCACTCTACCAGCTGGCCATCCACTTCTTTTCACTACTTCTTCAAACGAAAGTGGTTTACGCACTTCAAAGCACAAACACAAATCGCATTGTTCATCATTTAATATTTCATTTAAGCACTCATATTCAGGATCTGATTCCGATAATTTTTTTACTTTTGCCGGAATACGATCCGTAATACGCCTTGCCAGTTTATCAATATTATCTCGATATGCCATATTATTCCTTCCAGGCCTTTACTTCATTTTCAAGCCATTTACACCAATCATTGATTCCCTCACCCGTTTTAGCACAAATTTCAAAAATCTTCGCATTCGGGTTTCGGTACAGAATATTCTTTTTACACTTATCTACATCAAAATCAAAGTATTGTAATACATCGATTTTGTTGATGAGAACCACATCACATACTTGAAACATCAATGGATATTTTAAAGGTTTGTCATCTCCTTCTGGAACACTTAAAATGGCCACGTTTTTTGTGGATCCCGTATCAAATTCAGCTGGACAAACTAAATTTCCTACATTTTCAAGCACAGCCAAATCTAAGTCTTCCATACCCATTTCATGTAGTCCTTGACGAGTCATATCCGCATCTAAATGACACATACCACCTGTATGCAGTTGAATGGTACGCACACCATATTCACTGATGGTTTTGGCATCTACATCACTATCAATATCCGCTTCCATTATGCCAATATGCAATGTATCTTTTAATTTTTCTAACGTTCTAGATAGAGTTGTTGTCTTTCCAGCGCCTGGACTTGACATGACATTTAATAAGAACACACCCTTGTCTTTACATTCTTCTCTTAATTTGTTCGCATCTTTATTATTATCTTCGAATACACTTTGTTTCACTTCTATTATTTTATACATGATAAAAACCTCCTAAAATCATTGTAAACGATTTCAAATAGGTAGTAAATAAACACATGTTAGTCTTTGATTATCTTGAAAAGAAATCACTTTTCGCCTATCATAAACTATATGAAGATCTGTATGTACCAGATGTCTGTTTCGATAGACAATCAACAAAATATAGCGAAACTAAAACATATTCCAGACTGTGATATTTTAGTTCTTTGCGAAATGTGGAACTGTCCCTATCATAATGATGCACTTAAATCAGCTTATTTGCGTCATGATGAAAGTTTAGAAGCATTAAAAGAAACGGCTCGGACAAATAAAATATGGATTGTAGCTGGTTCCATTTGTGCGAATAAATACAATCGTTGTTACATATTAAATAGTAATGGCGACATTGTTTGTTCGTATGATAAAACACATCTTTTTGAATTTCACAACAAACAAGAGTATTGTGAAAATGAAGTGTTTGTACCAGGAAATCACCTACAATGTTTTGATACGCCATGGGGGAAATGTGGCATTTTATTATGTTACGACATTCGCTTTCCAGAAGTATCTAGAATTCTAGCTCAAAATGGAGCACAAATTTTATTTTGTCCAGCCGCATTTAATGAGCAGGCTACAAAAAAGCATTGGAAGCTATTTACGCAAACACGTGCTTTAGAAAATGAAATTTTTTTATGTGGAGTAGCACCTGCTAAGTATACATATAAAAACTATACAGCTGGTGGACATTCTATTCTTGTGGATGGTTTTGGCAATATTGTAGTGGAGTTGGGTGAAGAAGAAGCATGCAAAGTTGTAGACATTGATTTAAACGACATTGATAAAGTAAGGAAAAGAATGCCTTATTGGAAGGTACGTAGAAATGATTTATATGAATTAAAGGAGATCAAAAATGAAGACAATTCAAATCAATGAAATCGAAGAATTTCAAATTGGTAGTGCACAAGATACAGAAAATGCGACTGGCTGTACCGTTATCTTATGTAAAGAAGGTGCAACAGCTGGTGTAGACGTTCGTGGTGGTGGTCCAGCCACTCGTGAAACGGATTTATTAAATCCTAAAAACATGGTTCAAAAAATTCATGCGGTCACTTTATCTGGTGGTAGTGCTTTTGGTCTAGAATCAAGTAGTGGTGTTATGCAGTATTTGAGTGAGCACGAAATTGGTTTTGACATGAAAAACATCTATATTCCAATCGTATGTGAAGCTTGTCTATTTGATTGTGGTGTGGGTAATTCTAAAGCATATCCAAATAAACAAATGGGTTATGAGGCTTGTATTGAAGCGGAAAAAAATGATCCAAAACAAGGAAACGTCGGTGCAGGAACAGGGGCAAGTGTTGGTAAATTCTTTGGTCCTCAATATGCGATGAAGGCAGGTTTAGGATTCTCCGCTCTACAAATAGGTCCGTTAAAAGTAGGAGCCATTGTAGCCGTAAATGCTTGTGGTGATATTTTCTATCCAAATTCAGACAAGCCAATCGCAGGTATTTATGATCGAAATACAAACACAAGATTGTTTAGCGAAGATGAGATCTTAAAAGCTGCTGAAAAGATGATCAATTCTTGTGGGATGAATACAACAATTGGTTGTATCATCACAAATGCGGATTTAAATAAAGCCCAAATGAATAAAATCGCAAGTATGGCACATAATGGATATGCAAGATGTATTCGCCCTGTTCACACTTCAAGTGATGGAGATACTATTTTTGCGATGACATCCAATAAAGTTCCTGCAGAACAAGATCTAGTTGGAATCATGGCCGTCAAAGCTATGGAACAGGCTATTGTCAATGCGGGTACGCAAGCTGATAGCGCTTATGGTCTAGCTAGCTACAAAGAAATCACTAAAGACTAATCATTAAAGTATCGCGGGTAACCAAATAATCTAGGGGTTTCCAAGAAATATCTAGGGGTCAATTTAGGGGACTGATGCTATAAGAGCATTCGCCTATAGACCGTAAGCGCCAAGTAATATGATGGATTGAAAATCATTTCAAAAAAATCGACAATTATATAGAAAATTAGAGTTTTTAGAGTACAGTCTAAAAACTCTATAAAATGATTGGAGATGATTAGATGAAATTAGAGGATTTAACGCCCAAGCAGAGACTGAAGGCGGAAAAGTGGCTGGCAATCATTCGTGAATGTATAAATAGTGATTTATCAAATGAAGTATGGTGTGAACAGAATAACGTTAGTATTAAAAGTTATTACTATTACCTGGCAAAACTAAGAAAGATGGCGATTGAACAGATTCCATACAAAAAAAGAAATAATGTACTGCCTCTGGTTCCTGAATCAAATGATATTGTAGAAATACAGGCTCCTCAATCTACTCCTGTATGCATATCTTCTTCAGTAATGACGATTTGTCAAGGAAACACAAAAATAGAGATCAATTCTAATTGTCCTGAATGGATGATCCGGGAGCTGTTGAATAAATATGTTAGGTGATATTTCTAAAGCAGAACATATCTATATTGCCTGTGGATATACAGATATGAGAAAATCAATTGATGGACTTGCAGCTATTGTACAACAGAATTTCAAACTGGACCCATTTTCGAACTCATTGTTTCTCTTTTGCGGAAGGAGCAGTACAAAAATGAAAGTCTTGTACTGGGAAGGCGACGGATTCGTGCTTTTGTATAAGCGTCTTGAAAATGGAAAATTCGTATGGCCAAGAAATAAAGATGAAGTAATGAAAATAACAGATCAGCAGTTCAGATGGCTTTTAGAAGGACTTAAAATAGAACAGCCACGAACAATAAAAAAGAGTAATAAAAGATGTGCT
>NZ_QRVI01000013.1:0-1031 GCF_003458715.1 Eubacterium sp. AF22-8LB | reverse complement strand
ATGTTGATTACCAAATTAATTGCTAACACAGTATTCAAATTAAATTGTACACATAATTAGGTAACTTCAAATTGTTTATACATATATATTCATATTAAATGTGAAACCCAATCATATAAAAATGGATACTCAATTTAGAATATCCATTTGGTGTTGATATAAATATTTTAAGGCGTATGAAATTGAGCAGGCGCTCTTTTCACATGGTAATTTCTTATAGATTTTTTGACTGTTCTTTTGTGTTTCGTGCAAATTATCAAGTTCAACTTGGAGTGAGTTCACAAAATATGATTCGTCTTCACATTCCATGAATTCATTTATTTCAATTCCTAACAGCCATTTTAAATTGTCTTTTACTAAATGGCATAGATAAGTGTGTTCTAAGTTAACGCTATCTTCAACAGTTACTTTAAAATCAACACTTCCTTCAAAATGCACTTCTTTTAATTCGGCAATTTCACTTTTTCTTGATGCGTATCCTGTTTCATATACAATCATTTGGTTTGTTTCTAATATCATTCTATTGACCTCTAACTCAATTCATTGTCGTTTACGGCATCCATTACAGTTTCCATACTGATTATCATTTCCTGCTTCTGCTCACCAATCAATAAACTTTTATTACAGATTTGATTGATCATTCGAGGAATACCATTCGATGCGTTGATAATTGCGTTCAGTGCATTATTATCGAACACTTCCTGATGACATCCCACACCATCTAATTTTTCTTTTATATAGCGTTTTGCCTCTTCTTCATTTAGATTTTCTAAATTATGCGACATGATTATACGCTGCCTTAATGGTTCATGGCTTGATAAGCGCAGCTGATTGTTTAACTGTGGCAATCCAATCAGTAATACGACTGCATAATCTTTTGAATCCATTTCAAAATTGAACAGTATTTTTAAATCATTCAAGATTCCACTTTTCATATAATTGGCTTCATCAAATATAAATACGGGTGTAATCCTTTTTTCACGTTTATATTTTTCTATAATTGCCTGAATAGCTCGGAAGTTGTCGACTTT
>NZ_QRVI01000012.1 GCF_003458715.1 Eubacterium sp. AF22-8LB | reverse complement strand
CATTAAAATTTAAAATTTATCTATTTTATGAGTCCTTTTTCTTGACATAGTACCAAATAAACGTTTTGGCAAAGTAAAGAAAATTGATCATGATATTGAAGGATTCAAAAGACTTCTAGAAGATATTCAAAAGTTGGAAGCTGAAACCAATGAAAAGGTATGTGCCGTATTTGAAGCAACCGGTGTTTATACAAAACCTTTAGAAAGATTTCTAAGTAAGAACAGTATAAAGACATATATGATCAATCCTTTAGAATCTGCCAGAAAACGGAAAGAAGAAATACATAATAAGAAGACGGATAAGCTTGATCCAATATCTATTTCAAAAGTTTATTATGATAAAGAAAAAATGATGGAACTAAAAAAGAAGGATGAAACATATAACTGGCTCAGGAAAAAGAATCGATTGTATGAAGATCAGTTGAATCATCTTAGAAAATACAAGGTTACATTTCAAAATCAGTTAAGTATCTGTTTTCCGGGATATCTTGATTTATTTAAGGATGGATACAGTGATATTCCAATGACAATCCTAAAAAAATATCCACATCCGGATTTATTGAAGAACAAGAAGGCTGAAACAGTTGCCAGATATCTTGAGAAAAATACATGTCATAATCATAAGGTATCTTTAGAATATGCATTAAAAATAATAGAATTTGCGAAAAAGACATATCCCGGATGTGAAAAGGATGATGTAGAAGTTGAAATATTTAAAATATTACTTGATAAGGTAATCGAAACACAGAGGGAATGTGAAAAAACATTGAATGAAATGATAACAGTTGCTTCTACTTTAGAAGAATATAGATATATCTTAAGCATTGATGGAATAGGGACCAATCTTGCTGCAAGGATCATTGCAGAGATTGGAGATATAGAAGAATTTAAATCAAGAGAAGCACTTGTGGCATATGCAGGATTGGATCCGCATATATATCAGTCAGGAGACCAGGATGGAAAACATTTAAAGATATCCAAAAAAGGAAATAAATATCTAAGGTGTCTATTGTTTCTGGCTGTAGGATGTTCTATAAGAGGAGCTAAAGATAATCCAATGAATCAATTCTATCAAAAGAAAAAGCAGCAATCGAACCCGCTAAATTCGAAAGCTGCCAAAACCGCATGTACCGCCAAACTGTTAAAAATAATATACGGTATATGCAAAAACAAGACCACATATGAAAGGTAGTCTTGAATACATTATAAACAAAAATTTAAAAAATTGGAGAAATCCAATCTTTTTATCGTGGAAAATCATCAAAAAATGTGTCCTTCATGGAAAGACACAAAATTTTATGAATTAGGCTTGATTTGTATTATCTAATTTTTTTGATTAATTTGCTAATATGCCTTGCATCAATATATTAATAGATGCATTTACGTCTCTGTCATGATTTGAATGGCATTTTGGACACGTCCATTGTCTTACTTTTAAATCTTCAAAGAACCAGAATGGTTTCATGATTTAGAAATGAAGAAATTGTACAACTGGATTGTATTTTTAAACGATGGGGCCACTCATTGAAAGAATTAGTATATCAATACGTATAAATGGAACAGTGCAAATAAATGATAAAATTTATCATTTGTCTAAACCAAAGATTTCTGACTTCTTTGATGAAATTAGAATAAATTTAGGTAGTGAAAAAACATATAGACCATTACTATGTGGTGAGTGTAGTTGCCATTATACTTTGCATCTAAAGAGTGGTAAAGTTATTGAATATTCAGGTAATTATGCATTATGTGATGGAACTCCATATGGATGTGAAAGATATACAATAAAGATTGGATTGTTTTCAGTGGATGGAGATTTGATGGAAAAATGGGAAATTCCAACAAACAAAACAGATAATGGAAAATATATTCTTACTGAAATTGCTGATTTTATTAATCGTACTATTGAATCGAAAGGCATAGAAAAAAGTGATGTGATTGGTGTAGGTTTAGGTGTACCAGGACCAGTAAATAAGAATGGCTTTGTGAGTGTATGTGTGAATTTAGGATGGAATTCATTGAATGTTGAAAAAGAATTCCATGAAATTTCAGGCCTTCCTGTTAAAGTAGGCAATGATGCCAATGTTGCAGCACTTGGTGAAATGTGGCAAGGTGCTGGGAAAGGATATCAAGATGTATTGATGGTTACACTTGGCACTGGTGTTGGTGGCGGTTGTGTTTTAAATGGACAGATTGTTTCCGGAATTCATGGTGCTGGTGGAGAAATCGGACATATGCCTGTTAAGGATGATGAGAAAACTCCATGTAACTGTGGAAATCATGGATGTTTAGAACAATATGTTTCAGCCACTGGAATTGTTACTCAGGCTAAGAAGTTGCTAGATATGGATGATTGTTCTTCTGGTTTACGTGATTATGATTGTTTAGAAGCTAAACACATTTATGACGAGGCTAAAAAAGGGGATGTTGTTGCTAACGAATTAGTGGATTCCACTTGTAAAATTCTCGCAAAGGCATTGGCACAAGTTTGTAGTGTGATTGATCCAGAAATCATTGTGATTGGTGGTGGCGTTTCTAAAGCTGGAGATATCCTAACTTCAAGAATCAGCACATTCTTTAAAGAATATGCATTCCATGCATGTAAAAATACACCAATTGTTTTGGCTAAACTTGAAAATGATGCTGGAATGTATGGTTGTGTAAAATCATTATTTTAATTCTACTAAAAATGCAAGGCTAACCATTAGGTTAAAACCTTACATTTTTATTTTTTATAATAATGGTGAAAAAATACGAATAATGCTTAAGAATAAGCCTTTTACAATATTGACGTGCGTATCTTCGATTTGAATTTCTTTACAATGTGAAAGTGTATCAAAAAAGTTTTGTTTCATATCCATGATCTTCTTAGATTTATATAACAGAGTACCATTTTCAAAATGTAAGTAAAGAGATCTATAGTCCAAGTTAATAGTTCCTACAGTCGCATACGTATCATCGGAAATAAAGACTTTAGAATGTACAAATCCAGGTTCATATTCATAGATTTTCACTCCACCCTGAATCAATTGAGCATAGTAGGTAGTTCCTATATCGTGAACAATTTGTTTGTCGGCAATCCCAGGCATAATAATACGTACATCCACACCTTTTTTGGCGGTATGAATCAGTGTGTTAATCATTTCAGAATCAATAATCAAATAGGGTGTCATTATATATACATATTCATTAGCACTGTTTAATAAATCTTCATATACCGATTGACCGGTTAGTTCTTCATCTAATGGTGTTTCTGCGTAAGGGACAATATATCCATCATATTGCGATTCATCTATTGGATCTGTGCATTTAAATACAGAATAGTCAAAGTCTTCGTGGCGCAAGGCATTCCAATTTGTCAAAAACATGACTAGATAAGACCAAACAGCATTTCCTTTCACACAGAAAATGTTGTCCATCCAATGTCCATATTTAACTTTCTTATTAATATATTCATCGGCTAGATTAGCACCACCACTAAAGGCAACCTTACCATCAATCACTAATATTTTTCGATGATCACGATGATTCATGATCGTATTAATAATAGGAGAGACGCGATTAAAGGATACGGCCTTAATTCCTTTCTTTTCTAATTGTTTTGCATAGGATGCAGGAAGCGTTCCTAATGAGCCCATATCATCATACATAACTCGAACTTCTACACCTTGTTTTACTTTATCTTCTAGAATGGAAAGGATGGAATTAAACATCATTCCTTCTTCAATAATAAAGTATTCCATAAAAATGTATTTTTCAGCTTTACGTAGTTCTTCCAGCATGGTTTCAAACCCAGCTTCGCATGGTGCATAATAAGCAAAATCTGTATTTCGATAGAAGGGAAATCCTTCCTTTTGAAGAAATGCTAAATGCGAAGTATAATCCGGATTTTCCAATTTAATTTCTGAAATAATAGCTTCCTCTTGCTCATAATAGTTTGCAGCCTTTTTTTGTTCGATAATGATATTTCGAAAGGTTTTACCAAATAAAAGGCTTAAAAGCATTAATACATACACAAAGGTACCAAAAACAGGGAATAACATAATCAATATGATCCACATCAAATCACTCGATAGATGTCTACTGGTACGTACAATGTTTAATACAATTAAAATTGACAATATGTGTAGAATAACTTCTACTAATACAAAGGATGTGGTTAACCATTCAAATAGAAAGTAATACAATCCGAGTTCACCTAAAACAATTATAATTAAGGGGATAATTCGTCCTAACCATATTTTACTTTTCATAAATAAACCTAAAAACGACCTTTCATCCGTATTCGCATAGAGTACTATATCACTAAGCCAATAGAATTTCCAATTTTAAATAAAAGAAAAGCTGAACTATAGGATGAGGTTAAATAGTTCAGCTCTAGAAATAGGAAAACTGGATAAGTAATTAGTTGAGTATAAATTTCATCCAGCAAACGCATTATACCATTATAAGCCCAGCTTTCTCAATAACAGATGATGATTTTTTGTATAGAATTTATCATTTGTTCATAAAATAATATTATAATGTTTTGATTATTTTGGAATAAACGTTCAAAATTACAGATGTTTTATGCTGTATCGAATAGAAAATGATTGGATCTGAAAAGAAAAAGGATGAAATAGAAAAAGGTTAATCATTTTCCATTCAAGATAAAAGGACTCATAAAATAGAGTAGACGAATTATTTAGCAATCTTCATCAAATCTTTATTTTTTTCTGTTAGTTTATATTTCAGTAAGAAATGAAATATAGAAGGAAGGATAGTAAAGATGGAAATGATGTTACAGACACAAAATCTATGTAAATATTTTAGAAAGCAGAAAGCGGTAAATCATGTTTCACTTAATATCGAAAAGGGACAGATTTATGGACTGCTTGGACCGAATGGTGCGGGAAAATCTACCACATTGAAAATGTTGACTGGTATGATGAAACCAACTGCAGGAAAGATTTACTTTGATGGAAAACTTTTGGATAGGAAAGATTTATCAAAAATAGGAGCGTTAATTGAAAATCCGCCTATTTATGAAAATCTTTCCGCCAGAGAGAATTTGAAGGTAAGACAATTATTGCTTGGTACAGATGAAAACAGAATTGATGAGGTCTTGCAGATTGTATCACTTACAAACACCGGAAAGAAGAAAGCAGGACAGTTTTCTTTGGGGATGAAGCAAAGACTAGGCATTGCAATGGCATTGCTTGGAGAACCGGAACTTTTGATATTGGATGAACCTACGAATGGATTAGATCCAATAGGCATCGAGGAATTACGAGAGCTGATCCGGTCTTTTCCGGAACAGGGAATCACTGTAATTCTCTCCAGTCATATTCTCTCAGAAGTACAGTTACTTGCAGATAAAGTCGGGATTATTTCAGGTGGAATCTTAGGATACGAAGGAGCATTAAAGCAGGGAGATAATCTTGAAGATTTGTTTATGAATGTGGTAAGAAAAAACCAGAAAGCAGGTGAAATCCATGGTTAATATTATAAAAGCAGAACATCAAAAAGCTAAAAGAACCATGCGAAAAAAGTTTATCTGGGGATTTCCTCTTCTTACATTTGTCATGGCATTTATATTTACTCTTGGGATGACAAATGCTTATGCAGAAAGTGTTTGGAACTGGTGGTATACACTTTTGCTGCCGGGGATGATTGCTCTATTTTGTTATCTTTCTGTGGCGCAGGAGAAAAAGATAAAATACTATCATTTAATAACTATTCCCACAGACAGAAGAAAATTGTTGCTGGGGAAAATTATTTATATTGGGTACATGATTTTGTTTTCTAATGTGATTGTGTTTGCAGGAGCAACGCTTGGAGGCTTTCTTCTAACGACACATGTTCCAGTTGGAGGAGCGTTGATTGCAGTATTGGTTCTGACGGTTTCTGAGTTATGGGAGATTCCGGTAGCTTTATTTTTAAGTGAACGATTTGGAATGATTGTAAACCTGTTCGTCTGCCTATTTATTACCGTCAGCGGTGTGGTAATATCACAAACCAGAATCTGGTATGTACTTGTTTCTGCAATCCCTATGCGAATGATGTGCCCGTTGCTTCATGTTTTACCAAATGGACTTGCCGCAGAAGCAGGGAATCCTCTTTTGGATACGGGAGTCATTGTTCCGGGAATGTGTCTCTCAATCATCTGGTTTGTTTTTGTAACGGTTCTGTTTTTGAAATGGTTTGAGAGAAGAGAGGTGAAATAAGATGATTGGAAGATCTCTTAATGCAGACTTGCGAAAGATGAAAGGAACATCTGTTATTCTGGCACACTTACTGATTCCGATTATAACCAGCGTTATATTTTTAATATATTACTTTTTTTCACCATGGAATGAAAATATGAAAGTGATTGCATTTTATCAGGCAATAGGAGCAGGACTTCCGGTACTTATTGGAATTTTTACAGCAAGTGTGATGGAACAGGAACAAAATGCAGGTGATTTTCAAAATCTGTTGTCTTTACCGAATAAACCTGCAGCATTTTTATCGAAACTGTTGATGCTACTGGTTTTGTGTCTGTGCTCTATCCTATTGACAGCAATCATATTCGGAATTGGATTTGGAAGAATCGTATCAAGCGATATCGAAATCATGAAAGGATGTATATTTGCAGCATTGCTGCTGTGGGTAAGCAGTGTTCCACTTTATCTGTGGCAGCTGATTCTGGCTTTTCAGTTTGGAAAAGGGGTATCCATTGGAGCAGGGATTATATCAGGATTAATTAGTGCATTGATGCTTACCGGACTTGGAGATTATGTGTGGAAATATGTATTTGTCTGCTGGACGGGTAGAGTCCCATATACTTATCTGCAATCTGTATTGGGAGAAACTAGTGTAGGTGAATGGTTGTCATTCATACCAGGTTGCTTAATATTTACAGGGATTAGTATGGTATACTATTTTTGGTGGGTAAACCACTGGGAAGGAAACAGAATATCGGAATAGAATCGAGGGCAACTATGGCAAAAATACTGGCAGTTGATGATGAACCGGCAATTTTGGAAATGATAGAAAGCATTTTGAATAAGGATGGACATCTGGTTACCAAAGTAAGTAATCCACTAAAAATTAATATGGAAGAATTACATCGTTATGACCTGATTTTACTGGACATTATGATGCCTGGAATTGATGGCTTCGAATTATGCAAAAGAATTAGGACACTTGTGGATTGTCCGATTTTGTTTCTTACGGCAAAAACGGAGGAAAACAGTCTGGTAAACGGACTTTCTTTAGGAGCAGATGATTATATTTCAAAGCCATTTGGAGTGATGGAACTTCGGGCAAGGATCAATGCACATCTTAGAAGAGAGCACAGGGAACATTCTGTCAGGATGGTTTTAGGGAGAGTCTGCATTCAGATGTCTCAAAAGAAACTGTTGATGGATGATAAAGTACTTCCGTTTACGAAAGCAGAGTACGAAATCTGTGAATTTCTGGCTAAAAACAGAGGACAGGTTTTCTCGAAGGAACAGATATTGGAAGCGGTCTTTGGCTTTGACAATGAGAGTAATGACAGTACTATAATCACGCATATCAAAAATATAAGAGCAAAATTTGCGGATTATGATTATATGCCGATAAAAACAGTCTGGGGGATTGGATATAAATGGGAAGAGTAAAGAGAAGCAATGCACTCAGCTGGATTTTTATGAGATATGTACTGGTCATGCTTGGATCATTAGTAGGTTTGGTGATTGTTGCTTGGCTACTGCTGTCCCTTTTGATTAGTGTGGGCTGTATTTATCCGGCAAATTATGCAGAGCAAAAGATTAATGAAGCATATGATACGATTCTACGTGCAGATAAAGTAACTGCTGAGATGATTCCCGAACTTTGTGATTATGTAATCTTTTCAGAGAATGGAGAGAAAATAGGTGGAGATCTGTCAGAACAATACGAACAGATAGCATGGAATGTTGTAAAGTACGGAAACGCATCCGGGAAATATTTTTATAAAGTAATTGTAAGGGAAAATGAATATGTTGTATTGCAATATCGCCTGACACCTCAATATCATTCAGCTTTTTTGAGGGAGCATTTTATAGGACCACAGAATGTGATGAGTATTATGTCTGTGATTGGAGCGGTAGCGATTATCATCATTCCGTCCATACGTTTTGGAAAAAGAATCAAAAAGCAGATGCAGCCTGTATTAGACGCAATCGGACAAATTAAGGATCAAAATCTGGAATATGAGACATCCTGTTCCGGTATCAAAGAGTTTGATGACTGTTTATCGGCAATCGATGATATGCGAGATGCATTGCGAGAATCTTTAGAAAAGCAGTGGAAAACAGAGCAGGAAAAGAAACAGCAGATGTCTGCTTTGGCGCATGATATTAAAACACCTCTTACGATTGTACGGGGAAATGCAGAACTACTTTCAGAGACTGAACTGACCACAGAACAGAAGAAAAATATCACTTATGTTTTGAACGGCACAACACAGATACAAAGTTATGTAAAACAGTTGATAGATGTCACAAAATCATGGAATTGCAGTGATGTTACCTATACAACGGTGAGGTTAGAAGATTTTTTCGCAGATATAAAGGAACAGGCACTCGAACTGGTAGAAATCTATCACCAGAAGATGGATTGGAAGGCGGAACAAAGTGATAAAAAGATAACGATTGCTTATGATCCAATGTTCCGAGCCGTAATGAATGTGATTCAGAATGCAGTGGAGCATACAAAAGAAAATGGAATCATTTATATTGACGCAAAGGAGCAGGATGGCCGGCTGACATTCATTGTGGAGGATAGCGGATCAGGATTTACAAAAGAAGCATTATTGCATGGCACAGAGCAGTTTTTTATGGATGACACAAGTAGAAATGGCGAAGCCCATTATGGGATGGGACTATTTTTTGCAAAAACTGTGGCTGAAAAATATGGTGGAGGTATTAAACTTGCAAATTCTGAAAATACAGGTGGGGCGAGGGTAGAAATATTTTTCCTGAGTAGTCAAGAAACAAGCTAAATAGACCGCAATTAAGCTATGTAAAAGAAATTTTTCATGCTTTTATCTAATATGTAAAAGCCTTTTGATAGACATTACTACTACGTTTGCTGTAATCTCATGGAAGAAGGAGGCATACAGAATTATGATAGCTGATAAAATTAAAAATGCTCGTACTATTCTTTATTACATAACTATCATTATAGTTGGGATTATATGCACATATAAGAAGAGAATAATATAACTTTTGTTATGATATCAAATGATTTTTTCATTTAATATAACATTGCATTGGATGAAAAAATGTGTTTGGAGATGAAAACATAATCGAATTGAAGGTTGACGATTCAAACATAAAAAGAGCTGGGTGGCATCTACCCAGCTCAATCTTCTACATGGAATACATCTTCCACCAATAAATTAAAGTATTTAGAAATCCGTAGTATAAACTCGGCAGATGGGGTGCTGTCCCCACGTTCTATCCTGCCGACAGTTTTGGTGCTGAATCCGATAGCAGCGGTAAGGTCATCTTGGTAAATGCCACGCTGATCTCGGATTTCTCGGATATTAGGAGTATTTCAACTTCCTGTTGAGTAGCTTTTAACTTGGCAGTGGCTTGATAAACCGATTACGAAAGAACAGGCACAAGAGCTTTCAGATACTCTGTATGAGTGTACAGGTGGAATCATCAATATGCTCATCTGGCTGTACAAATGGATCATGATTGAATATCTGGACAATCGGTCAAAGGGTACAATCGTCATCATTAACGAAAAGTTCATCAAGTCAGTCAGCAAGAAACACTTTGGTCAGCTGAAGGGAGCTATCGACATGGTCAATCAGGCAAAGGTTGAAGAAATGGAAGATGAACAGATTCTGATGCTTGCCGAAAGTGACAAGAACAAATACGAGATGCCAGAAACAAATGTTGAGAACTTAGCTTACGAAAGCAAGATGATCAACATCGTGATTGGCAAAGTGCATCAAATCTATACAGATGTAACATCAGACGATATCGCACGATATGTTCGACAAATCTTGGCAGAAGATGAATATCATCGTATGAAACCAACTGAAGTTGCTAAAGAGGTAGTTGCCATCATCACACGAAACCCAACTCGTAAAAAGAGAAGACCTTCATCAAAAGCACCTGCATCTAAGAACATCTGTGATTACATCTCGAATGCATAGAACAAAGAGACTCAATGTTTCTTTGTTTTTTTGTGCATTCACAAATGAGCAAAACAAACTTTGGAAGTTCTTAGTTTCATGAAGTTAGAACAAATCTTTTTCGTAAAAGAAGCTGTTAGTTTCATATTACGTAAACAAGATATTTTAGTAAAAGAAGTTGTTAGTTTCTTAAAGAAGCTGTTAGTTTCATGAAAACAATAAAGCAAATGAATAGGCTTCTTAAAAAGAGCAAGAACTTCGCATAATGTACCTTATGTAATATTTATAGATATAAAAAAGAGCGGATTTATTAAATAATGTAGGATTATTAACAAATCTGCTTTTGTTTAATGAAGTTATTTTTATAAACCAGGCATATTACATTTAAAGTGCAATGAAACATGTAGTTATTATGTTTTGTATCTTTATATACAATTGTAACGCATATCTGATAATAACTGCTTTATATTATAGATCTTCTTATTTGCATTGAGACGTATAGTTGTTCATCTTTTTTGTTTTCAAGTTAAATCAGAGAGTCTATGCATCTCTGGTTCTTACGTAATATAAAGATAATAATGTCACTTCGATTATGATATATGGGATTGCCATCAAATATGCAGAATACGGATGAAGATCCGATGCTGCATATGGCATATCTTCAATTTGAAGTTTACCAGATTGAATTTCTTCAATTTTAGTTTTATACATATGAACACGATACGGACATATCATTGCGAGTATAATCATAATCGTTAATAGAATGCGCCCAGGCTTTTTAAAAAACTTCATTGAACCATCTCCTAAATTTGTTTTAGTTTATCAAAACTTATGAACTTTGAAAATACCCTTTTATGATTGTGAAGTACTTCACAAATATTCTTTTAAATCTTTAAGACAATTCAATGCATCACATCTTCCAATATCATAAATTTCTTGAAGATGATTGGGATCCTTTTCAATCATTGCACACGCAATCGGTTTAGAAGGTCGGATTACAAATATTTTACCTTCCCTTTCAAGCTGATCTATTTTTTCTAACGTTTCATTATAACGCCTATGACGTGTTTCTAATGACTCAATTAATTTAGGGTATTCTTTTAGCGTCCTTTTTATAATACCCATAAATTTCATCGGTTCTTTGCGATAGCTTTTATCACGTGTTAAAACAACAACTGTTTTTGTTGGATGCTGCTGCAACATCCACTCAACTGGAATTGAATCACTGACACCACCATCTAATAATTCATACCCATCAAGTTTTACTGGCTTTGATACAACAGGAATCGATGCCGAAGCACGAATCCATTCAATATCTAAAGCATCCCCATCTTCAATATCATGATATACTGGCTTTCCTGTATGGATATCTGTACATACAAGCGTAAAACGCAATGGATTTTCTTTAAATACCTTAGTATCAAACGGATCTAATAATGTAGGTACAACTCCATACGCAAACTCTTTATTGTAAAGATCACCGGTTGTAATAAAACTTTTTAAACTCGAATATCTTGGATCCTGACAAAAGCGCTTGTTATAGCGTAAAGCACGACCAATTTGTTTCGACTTAATATTACATCCAAAAGCGGCACCGGCACTTACACCAACCACATGATCAAATTCAATGTCATTTTCCATGAATACATCAATGACACCACAAGTATACATGCCTCGAAAGCCTCCACCTTCAAGAACTAAACCTTTTTTATCTTTCATTTAAATCACCGCAAAAATTATACAACAATGTGAACTAAAAAGAAAAGGACTTTATTCAAGTCCAATCTTAAATGTATTTGATTTTCCAAACGCTTTTGAATTCATATGTACAATAAATGGCTTTGTATTTTTATCTGTGAAATCCGGAGCTGCATTGCCAAAATGGAATTCAATTTCGGTATTTACAGTTTGTTTCTTATCTAAGAAATATAGCACGTATCCTGTGACACTTGCTTTAAAGCTTTGCGTTTTAGGAGCCATACCATTCGTTGTAAAATCATGCTTTTGAATTTCTTCCATACTTTTAAATTCACCCTTATCCTCTAAATCAATACCTTCTAGAGTTGCACTTGGAGTTAAATAAGGAACAATAATACGAGAATCCGTTTTATTCTTATATGTAATCTTTACATTTTTTAATACTGTTTCATTATTTTCATACACATATTTTGCCTTTGAAGCATCCACATCCATTTTTAACGTGTCATCCTCAAAGAAAGTGTATTTTAATTCCTTCGAATCTTTTACATTTTTATCACTTGCCTTACGAATCTTGAAAGCTTTAAAAGGCAAAAATTGCTTCTTGTTGTTGAAAGAAATACCTAAATTTTTCTGGTCATTATTCGGAAAGCCAATATAACCATAGATATACGTATTTTGACCTTTATTGATCACATATGTAGGTGTTGACTGATATTTATCAATGACACTAATTTCTTTCTCATTATCATCCGTAACACGATAAGATAGATTTTGTGTATTATAAGGCTTCTTTCCCTTATTCTCAATACTAGCTAAATAATAATAGTAAGTAGAATTATCAGATTCATTTGTGATTGTTAAAACATCTAATAATTGACATGAAACATTCTTTTTTAGTTCCACATTATTTTCTGGTTTTGAACAACCAAATAATGATAAAGATAAAACACATACACAAAGCATTGTAACTATTTTTTTCATTTTGATCTCCTATGGATTGCAGTTTTTACAAGGAGCATACCCCTGCTGAATCAATGCATCTCTAGAATCATGTGATTCAATCTTATTTTCATCTTTCATTAATCGAACACTCGAACATGTTGGATTATGAAATTTATGTGTATTCACATTCAAAATATAAGACGTTGTATCTTCCTTAACCTCATACTCTTTTATAATATTCTCTTTCGAGCGGCTTGAATCTCCCGTTTTATAATCAATCGTAATACCTGGCTGCACGTTATAACAAAATACATTAAACGATATACCCTGGCCTTTATCTTCTACAGAATATGCCTCAATCTGAACACCATCCGCAATCAGATTATCACCCTCATATATTGGTGTTACCCGATATAGCACATGATGATTCGTCTTCTTTATATATTGCGTAACCTCATTTTCAAAAGGTAGCATACCCTCTACATTTAAATAGCGCGTTCCCGTTATTAAATTTTTCCGATTCGCATTTTCACCTGTTAACTGATATCCAATTAAATGACAACGATTATATAAGTACTTACCATCAATTCCCTTATAACGAATTGTATGCCATCCAACAGGCTTTACCATACCAATACTACCACGCTTCGTGGTTGGCATTAAATCTTTGGAAACATTCGCATACGCAACACCCGGACGATTTAAGTCATCCAGATTTGAATAAGATTCAAAGCTTTTCTTATTCATATCCTTCGCATCAAATTCAGGTTCATTATCATGAATCTCAACATAGGCAGCCCCATCATAATCTGGTATGGAATCAATCTCATAAGCCGATATAGGCGTAGTTAGATTCATTAATATCAACGCAATTGATAATATTAATTTTTTCATATAAGCCCTCACTATATTGACATATATAATGTCAATATAATATATATACTAAAACCATGAAAGGAGTGAGTGTTAAAAAACATAGTACACAATCATTCGTTCGAGTCAAAATATAATAAAACCCCTTAGTACTATGTTTTTAGATGTCATTTGACATCTTTTTTTATATTTCTAGTTTTTTAAACACAGCCTCACGAGCCATTTTTTCAAACTTATCTTCTAAAGGCTTCAAATCACTATATTTGAAATCTGGATTTCTCTTTTGAAGCGCTTTTGAAATGACAAAATCAGCAACCTCTGGGTTTTTCGGAAGCAATGGACCATGTAAATAAGTACCTAAAATTTTTCCGTCATAAAATCCTTCATAACCAGCGCCAAAACTATTACCATAACCTTTTACGACCTTCCCTAAAGGATGTTTGACATTCAATGTTTGACCACCATGGTTTTCAAAACCAACAATACGCGTCTGAAGACCATCCAGGTTTGCATCAATCACAATATTTCCAATACAACGACTTCCCGCTTTTCCTGTATCTGTATAATAATCATAAAACTGTAAACCGGAAATCTTTTCATTATTGGCAGCTATATAATATTGACCAAATAATTGATAACCACCACAAATCAAAAGCACAAATGTTTTTTCGTCCATAGCCTTCTTGATGTTTTCTTTACGCGATAATAAATCAGGAATCAAACTGATTTGTTCCTTATCTGCACCACCACCTAAGAAAATCAAATCATATTCACTTAAATCTTTTTCTTCACCAATACCACAAGTATCCAGTTCAAAAGGAATACCACGGTCTAAACAACGTTTTTTAAGAACCATCATATTTCCCTTATCCCCATATAGATCCATGATATCATGATACATCCAAACTACTTTCATAGACCCATCTCCTTTTTGATTGCATTTCGCGTAGGTAATAATGCCGTATATGTTGCAATCGCATAGGTTGTACGCTTACTTGCTAAAGCTGCTTTAACTGCAACATCCAACGTATCAACAACACTTAATGGCCCCTCATATCCACCATAATAAATACGCAATGCCATATCATTCGCACGAAGCCCTGTACAAATAATTTCCTTTGTGCTATTCGTCATAATTTTTTCAAAGAAAGTATCATAAATCCAGCTTACATCTGTTCCATCCTGCTCACGATCATTTAATACAATCACAATCGTTTTATCCGAAGGATCCTTTTCAATGACCTTCATAACCTCGTTAGCTCCCGTAGGATTCTTAACTAAATTTAAAATACAAGTCTGATCCTCCGATTTAAACATTTCATTTCTTCCTGCAGGCTGAGGAGCATGACTAAATACAGATTTAACACAATCTAGAGAAATACCATAATTTTTAGCCATATTCAATACAACCGCACAATTATACATAGAATACATACCTTCATATGGAGATTTAAATGTTGTTTGATCACATACAAAAGTTTCCTTATCCAAATCAATATCCTTTAAACAAGTATTTAATGCAGGTGATTCAAAATCACATTTAGAACAATGGAATTTACCAATATGAGAATATTGATAAAAATCATATTCCAATCGAGCTCCACACTTTGGACAGAACTTGCCTTCACTCGCCTCTTTTGTAGTTTTAACCGAATACTTGTTTTCATCCATACCAAAATAAGAGATACTTGCATTCTTCGCAACTAAATTTAAACGTACAACATTTGGATCATTTCCATTTAAAATTAAACGCTCCTTATATTCTGGCAACACCTTTTCAATCGAATCAATCAATTGCTCCATTTCACGAGCACGATCCAATTGATCACGGAAGAAGTTATTGACCACAAAATCCGTAACCGGAATAAATGGAAGAATATGTCTTACATTTAATTCATCACATTCTAGTACAACCGCATTGGCCTTGATTTCGCCGTTTAATTTACTATTCGTAAGTAAAGTAGTCACAATACCAGCTTTTAAGTTATCGCCTTTACGATTGGAAATAACATGATAGTCTGCCTTTTCAAACAAGTCTGTAATCATATTGGCTGTACTCGTTTTCCCATTAGTACCCGTCACAAGAATCACAGGACCATTGAATTTTAATTTTGTTAATATATTCGCATCGACCTTACAACCAATAGAACCAGGCATCGATCCACCTCTTCCAATTAAGTGTAAGCCCCAAGCACTTAGCTTTGTAGATAATATAGATAAAGTTTTCATAAACGCTCCTTTTCCATACTCTTTTATTATACAACAATTGAAGTTGAATTTAAAAATTGAAACACATATAATATTACTGTTAGAGAAAAACTAACTAGAATAGGTGGAACAAATGAACGAATATTACCAATCTCCTCTTTCACAGAGATACGCATCAAAGGAAATGCAAGCATTATTTTCAAACGACAAGAAATTTACGACTTGGAGAAGACTTTGGATTGCTCTTGCTGAATCAGAAAAAGAACTTGGATTAGACATCACAGATGAACAAATCGAAGAATTGAAAGCACACGCATTGGATATTAACTACGATGTTGCCAAAGCAAGAGAAAAAGAAGTACGCCACGACGTTATGTCACACGTATATGCATATGGAGTACAATGTCCTAAGGCAAAAGGAATCATTCACTTAGGTGCTACAAGCTGTTATGTAGGTGATAACACAGATTTGATTATTATGCACGAAGCTTTAGAGCTTGTACAAAAGAAAATTGTCAATGTATTAGAAAAATTAGAAGAATTTGCATTAAAATACAAAGACATGCCATGTCTTGCCTTTACACACTTCCAGCCTGCACAGCCAACAACAGTTGGAAAAAGAGCTAGCCTATGGGCGCAAGACTTATATATGGATTACATGGAAATCCAACACTTATTAGACAATAAGAAATTATTAGGATGTAAAGGTACAACTGGTACACAAGCAAGCTTTATGGAATTGTTTGAAGGTGATACAGACAAGGTTAAAGCTTTAGATGAAAAGATTTGTGAAAAACTTGGATATGACCAATACTTCGCTGTAAGTGGACAAACATATACACGTAAATATGATACACAAGTTTTACAAGTATTAGTTCAAATTGCTCAAAGTGCACACAAATTCAGTAATGATATTCGTTTATTACAACATATGAAAGAAATTGAAGAACCATTTGAAAAATCGCAAATTGGTTCAAGTGCAATGGCCTACAAACGTAATCCTATGCGTTCAGAAAGAATGGCTGCCTTAGCTAACTATATTATTGCCGATTCAATCAACCCAGCAATCACAGCAAGTACACAATGGTTTGAAAGAACATTAGATGACTCAGCAAACAAACGTATCTCTATTGCCGAAGCCTTTTTAGCTACAGATGGACTATTAGATCTTTACTTAAATGTAAGTGATGGTCTATTTGTATATCCAAAGGTTGTAGAAGCTAACCTATTAAAAGAATTGCCATTCATGGCAACAGAGAACATCATGATGGACGCTGTTAAAGCTGGTGGGGACCGTCAAGAATTGCACGAATTGATTCGTCAACACTCAATGGCAGCTGGACGTGTCGTTAAAGAAGAAGGAAAACCAAACGATTTAATCGATCGTATTGCTGCTGATCCTAAGTTTGGCATGACAAAAGAACAAATTCTTTCAATCATGAAACCAGAAAACTTCGTAGGACGTTCAGTTCAACAAACAGAAGAATTCTTCAAAGAATTCATTGATCCAATTCTAGCTAAAGAAAAAGATGCATTAGGAATGCACGCTGCAATTAACGTATAAAAAAATTAGAGCTCAACCTGAGCTCTTTTCTTTTACCATAATCTAGGAATCGATCGATTCTTATATTTTTTCATAACTTGTTTATATTCTGGTAACCAAGTACAAAGTAAATCATAGAAATCTTTTGAATGGTTTAAATGATATAAATGAGCAAGCTCATGAAGAATAATCGCATCAATAAATTCAAGGGGCATGAATATAAGATTTACATTGAAACAAATTTTATGCTTCTTAGGCGTACAGCTACCCCATTTACTTTTATAAAAACCATATTGTAAAGAAATATTGTGTATCTGTAATTGCTCGCAAAAAAATTCAAATCGAAGATCGATATACTTTTTCGCATTCTTCTTAAGAAAACGTTGAATCAATTCCTTATTTGGAAATAAATACAATTGATCCTTTTCTACGTAGCATCGAGGCACATCAATAAAATGCAAATGAAAGCTTTCACCTAATAATTCAACGATATCATTGTTTTTAAGAATAGGATTCTTATCCATCTGTTCTTTGATCCAAGCTTCCTGTTCATGCACAAATTCATCAATTACCTTTTTAGAAACAGAGAAAGGAGCGCTCACCTGAACCACTCCTTCAATTACACGAATCTTAATTTTTGTACAATTCGTTTTTCGACTTAATACGTATTCCATTAGGCAATATCTTCTAAGACTTCAGAAGCAATATCACTTAAATAAGCATCTACCTTTTCCTGCTGTTCTTTAGAATATGCATCATATTCATTGATATCACGAATCAAATCCAACATTGGAAGTGTACCATATAGCTTCGTGCAAGTGGAATTACATAAAGCTTCCACATCTTCCTTCTTGTAGAATTCAATTCTTTCATGACAATTTGGACATTCTAAGTAAGCCATATTTTCGATGATACCTAAAACCCTAACTTCCATCTTTTCACACATGTGACAAGCCTTTTCTACAATCATACTTACCATTGGCTGTGGTGTAGAAACCATCACAACTCCCTGTACAGGAATAGACTGCATAATTGTTAGGGCAACATCCCCAGTTCCTGGAGGCATATCAATCAATAATACATCTAAATCACCCCATACAACATCTGTATAGAATTGTTTCACTACCCCACCAATAACAGGACCACGCCAGACAACTGGATCCGATTCCGCTTGAACTAAGAAGTTTAAAGACATGACTTTAATTCCCTCTTTCGATTCAACTGGAATCAATTGTTGTTTTTCATTTCCATAGGCATGCTCATTCGTCAAAGCCAATAAACGAGGAATACTAGGTCCCGTAATATCCGCATCCATTATTCCTACTTTTAAGCCTTTTTTAGCCATTGCCTTGGCAAGCATAACCGTAACTGTAGATTTACCTACTCCACCCTTACCAGACATTACAGTGATAATATTTTTAATGTGGTTATCTGGATTGGATTGAATTCCACATGTTTCACTGTTTTTACCACATTTTCCTTGAGAAGGACAACCTTCACATGACATATACTATTCCTCCTTTGATTTTTCTATTTTTTGAAAACAACGATCATAAACACTTGTCAAACGCTGATCTTGAATATGCGTATAAATCTGCGTCGTCTGAATATTACTATGACCTAATAATTCCTGCACAATTCTTAAATCTGCATTCTTATCTAAAAGATGCGTCGCAAAAGAATGGCGAAAGCTATGGGCAGATATTTTAGGGTTTAAATTCAATTCACATACTTTTTGTTTGATCATCTGATGCACATATTGCCTTGTACAAACATGGCCTAATCGATTCACAAAAAAATACGAAACATTTTTTACATCCCAAACACTACGAATGGAATCTAAATAATATTTCATCTGTGAAATACAATATGAAGAAATCGGAACAATTCGTTCCTTATCTCCTTTCCCTTTAACCTTTAAAATGCCTTCCTGCAAATGCACATCATTTAGCTTTAAATCACAAAGCTCACTGACGCGCAAGCCACAAGAATACAATACTACCAAAAGGGTCTTATGATATTGGTCTATCTCATTGTCTTTAAAAGATGAAAAAACTTTTTTTACTTCATCCACACTCAAATACACAGGCAGATGCTTTGATGCTTTCATCCCATGAATTAGTAAAGAAACATCATGAATCTCAGGATGTGCCTTTGCTATCTGCAAATGAAAGGAATGAATACTCGCAATCATTCGATTCATACTTGATGCGATATGATCCTGGGCATAGAAATCTAAAAAATCTTCAATATCCAACACCGATATATCCTCACACTTTGTAATATTTCGCATTGTTAAAAAACGAATATACGATTCAATATCATGAATATAGGATTGTTGTGTTCGCTTCGATTTTCTTTGCAGAACATTCAAATATAAACGATAATCCGCTAATGCATCTTCTAATTCCATAAGATTATTATAACACAAATTAAATATAAATAGGCTCTAATACATTCATATCACAATTTGACTCTTTAATAGCTTCTACTAGCACCGATTTAACTTTGTTGTCACGATGATCATACGCAAACTGGATATTACGAATACTAAAATGATTGTCATAAAGAACCTTGTTAATTTCATTCAAACGATTTGGACGATGCACAAAATAAAAACGCCCATAGCTTTTTAATAATCGATTCGCATGAAGCACCAATTCTTCTAACGTCAAGTTTTCTTCCATTCTTCCTAAATGACGATACGTCATTGTTTCAGGCTTTTGATTCGCATTCAACTTGAAATAAGGTGGATTTGAAACAACCACATCAAATAAATCATCCTTATATTCTTGTATCGGCAAATTCACGATTTTACAAGAATGCTTAATAAACGTATCCACATTCTTTTGGGCTAATTTAGAAGTCTCTTCCAAGACCTCCACACCCACTAATTCTTTCACATTAAAATGATCTAGGTAAACAAGAATAGCGGCATTGTTTGTACCAATATCAAGAACACGCTCTTGTTTTTTTAAACGAACAAATTTTGCGAGTAGCTTCGTATCTGTATTAAAGCGAAAATGCTCATCATCCTGATATAATTGAATATTTTCATCAATAAAATAATCTAACTTTAAACTCAATCCACATCCTCCTTCTTCAATAAATCACTTGCCTTCATAAAACACTTACAATCCATTTTTTCATTTAGCTGGTTTAAAATCGAATCCGTATTCTCCACAGGAATCGCAAACAGATCCATCTGCTCCACTATTTTTCTTGCATCCTTTAAAGAACCAATATGCACACCAATATAACGATATCCAATGGGCTCAAAATACTCTTCTAATAAAGATTTACACGCGCCAAAAATCATGGGATACGTATTCGTATAGCCACTTAGATTGATACTGTGACACACATTATGAAAGGTGGTATCACGCAATGTAAGCGTAACAAGCTTGCCTTTTTGATTCTCACGCTGCATCTTATGCGTCAATTCCCTCACGATATTTTCTAAATTACTACTTACCTCATCAATAGAATATAAGTCATTTGAATAGGTACGCGAAATGGACACACTCTTTTGTGTCGTCGAATAACAAAGCATGGCACTCGAATTGCCACGCGCTTTTTGAATCAGACTGTAGCTTGATTTACCGAGCTTCTGCATGATTTTCTGTTCATTTTTTATATTCGCAAAATCACCAATCGTATAAATACCAATTTGATTTAAGATAGGCACACTCTTTTTACCGATTCCATGCATTTCATCGATTTTCAAAGGCCAAAGCTTGGTGCTTAACTCCGACTTTCTTAAAACCGTTATTCCTTTAGGCTTGCGCATATCACTTGCCATTTTCGCAAGAAAACGATTGGGTGCTACACCAATCGAACAATTTAAATGACATTTTTCATAAACCCCATTTTGAATCTGAAAAACGAGATCCAATGGCCTTTTATAACGCTTGATGATATCCGTTACATCCATGTAACATTCATCAATACTGGCCGGTTCAATTTGATGAGTATATGTCTTTAAATACGCAAAAAACTGTGCAGACATCGAACGATAATACCCATAATCGCCTTGTACTAAAACTAAATCTGGACATAAACGCAACGCTTCATAAACTGGCATCGCACTATGAACCCCATATTTTCGAGCTTCATAATTCGCAGTCGAAATCACACCACGCTTACTCAAGGAGCCCACCGCAACTGGAAATTCCTTTAGATCCGGATTTTTAATTTCTTCACAGCTCGCAAAAAAGGCATTCAAATCAATATGTAAAATGACTCTAGCCATGGATTTGCACCCATAAATCCTGCATAGAAGCCTTTGCAGAATCACTAGCCTGACCACTTGTCATGATTGCTAATTCAGAAATCTTTTCATCTTGCGCTAATTCATGTACTGTAGTAATCGTTTCATTGTTTTTAACAATCTTTTCAACTAAATAATGCGTATCGGCATGTACAGCCACACTCGCTAAATGGGTAATACAAAGTACTTGATAATTCTTAGATAAAGCCTTCATCTTAGCACCCATTGCCAAGGCCACCTTACCACTAACTCCCGTATCGATTTCATCAAAAATAATCGTTTCAATGCCATTTGTAGCTTGGAAAACCACCTTTAACGCTAACATCAAACGAGATAATTCACCACCCGATGCCGATAAGGAAAGACTTGAAAAATCCTGTCCTGGATTCATGGATACTAAAAATTCAATATCATCAATTCCATTGCTGGATGGTTTCTTTTCAATACTTGAAATTTTAAAGCGTGCATTTTCCAACATTAAATCTTTACAATGTGTCATGACATTCTTTTCTAATTCTTTAAAAACGCTCTTTCTTTTTCTAGAAAGCTTTTCAGCTAAATCCATATACGTTTTAAAAGCTTCCACTTTTTCCTTTTCCAATTTATCAAAGACATCCTGACGATGAATGATACGGTCGATCTTATCCATGATACCCTGCTTTGTTTCCTGCAAAGATACAAAAGAACCACCATATTTACGATACAACTTTTTGATTTGATATTGACGCGACTGCAAGCTATCTAAATCTAAAGCGTCATTCGAATGATTGTCACGAATGTTTTTTAATTCCTCATCAATATTTTGTAAAGAATAATACAAGTTTTTAAAAGAATCCTCATAAGCATTCAGTACAGGTGATTTTGATGCTTGTTTATATAACATGTATAAAGAATCCAAAGCCCCATTTTCCTTATCCATTTCATATAAGCATTCAGAAAGATCTTCCTTGTTTTTAAACCAATGCGTAGCCTCATGAATTTGTTCTTCTAATTCATCCATTTCATTTTCCTTGACATTCGCATTCTCTATTTCATCAAGCTGCGCTGTTAAAAATTCTAATTCCGCATCAGAAAATTCTTCATTCTTTAAAGTATCCAACTCATTTAATACATTCGAATAATGATTATACGCCTGTTTCACTTGTTCCTTTAATCCATTGGTATTCGCATAGCTATCTAAAAGTTCTATTTGTAGTTTTGTATCCATCAACCGATATGTATCCATCTGCGAATGAATATCTACCAATAAATTGACGATTTTACGAACAAAAGAGAGCGTCGTAACAGTTTGATTAATACGTACAGTACTCTTATTATTATTTAAAATTGTACGCGAAATAATCACCTGATCCTCTGTATCGAAACCATTTTCTTCCAATATCGCATTTACTTCCTCATTAGAAGTTAAAACCATGGATAAAACAGCCTTATCCTTTCCTTTACGAATCACATTGGATTTAATACGATCCCCACTCAAATATCCAATCGCATCAATCAATAAAGATTTACCTGCTCCCGTCTCACCCGTAATGACACTCATTCCGTTGGTAAAATCAATATCGCAAGATTCAAATAAAACATAATCTTTTACCGACAATTGTTCAATCACAAAATCACCTCAAGTCTTATTCTATTTTAACTGATTTTGAAGTGAAAATAAATCATAAAACACCAACCTTAAAAGGTTCACAAAAAAATAAGAATATCTTCACATTAAGATATTCTTAGATTCTTGGCATACACCATATATTCCTGATTGCCACTTCTTCCTTCTAGAATACTTGGCATCGCTTGTACATCTTTATAATACTGAAACAGAAAGGATTTTACATCTTCCACAATTTGTAAGGCAAGCTTTGAATTTTTAAGGACACCATGCTTATTCAAGGCTTGTGGTCCACACTCAAATTGTGGCTTGACTAAAATCGCAATATGCTCAATGGATAAGACATTTAAAAGATGTTCAAGGATTGTTTTGCACGAAATAAAACTAACATCCATACACATAAATTCAATTGGTTCATCAAACCATTCCGGTATGATTTCTCTTGCGTTATGTCCTTCCATTTTAACAACACGACTATCTTCTTCAAGTTCCTTGGCAAGCTGTAAATACCCAACATCTAGAGCATATACTTTTTTAGCTCCATAACGCAGACAAACATCCGTAAAACCACCAGTACTCGCACCAATATCCAAGACAACCTGATCTTTTATACTAACATGATACTGATCAAGACATCCCTTTAATTTAAAAGCTCCACGCGATACAAATTCATCTTCAGTATGTAAGACTTCGATCACATCATTTTCATCCACCAAAAAAGAGCACTTTTTAATGGTTTTATCATTGACCTTGACCTTACCCTCTTTAATCATATCTTGTGCCTTGGCACGCGTTGAAATTTGATTCAACAAGAATTTATCTAAACGATCCTTAGCCATTTTTTTCTAATTCCTCAAATAAACATTCCGTACTGATTCCTTCTTGAATTCGTAAAGCCCGAATCGAACCATGACATACAAAATGATCACCAATACCTAATACATGAATCTTTTCATCGAGCGTATTGATATATTCTAAGATAGCACTTGATAAGCCACCTTTTTTTATGTCTGTTTCATAAACTGTAATCGGAAGATGCATTTTTAATAAATCTTTCATCATAACTTCATCTATTGGTTTAAAGAATCGAGCATTCACAACCAATAAACCCATTTGATTTTCGCGAGCTTTATAGATCACATGATCCACATCTGGACCATACGTAATCACAATCTGCGTAGGTGTTCCCACAACATATTTTTCCCAAGTTCCAATAGAAATCATTGAATAACTTTTTTTCTTTGCATATTCTGTATTTCCACGAGGATAACGAATACAGAAAGGAAGCTTTGATTCAAAGGCAGTATAAATCAAATCCTGTGCTTCATTGGAATCTTTAGGTTGAGACAAGATAAGATTAGGTATACTTCTAAGCATCGCAATGTCAAATACGCCTTGATGCGTTTCACCATCATCTCCGACAAGACCACAGCGATCGATTCCAATCACAACAGGCACATTCATTCTTGCCATGTCGTGATTGACTTGATCATAGGCTCTTTGAAGGAAAGAAGAATAAATACTCACAAATGGCTTTAATCCACCCAGTGCCATAGCACAAGCCATGGTCACGGCATGCTGCTCAGCAATCCCACAATCAAAGAAGCGATCTGGAAAACGTTTTTGAAATTCTAAAAGCTTACTTCCTTGAGCCATAGCCGGAGTAATCGCAACGATACGCTTATCCTTTTCAGCCAAATCCATAACCGTATTTGAAATCACTTGTGACCATGAAATCTCATTAGGTGGAAGTATCGATAAAGATTTTCCTGTCGCAATATCAAATGGGGATACGCCATGCCATTTACCGACCTTATCCTGTTCAGCATATTTATAGCCTTTACCCTTTTGTGTTAAAACATGTATCACAATCGGGCCATTATGATTCTTTGCGGCTTGAAATACTTTGATCAAACTTGCGATATCATGCCCATCTACAGGTCCCATGTAATCTAGATTAAATTCCTTAAACAATGGAGCATCAATCACTTCATCTTTGATCTTATCACGAAAATGTGACAATGTATTCAATACATTAGATCCTAATTTATTAGACTTTAAGTTATTTTTTACATCGTGTTTTAAGTCGATATATAAGTGAGATGCACGAATATCCGTAATGCGTTTTTCGACGCCACTGTAATTTTTAGAAATCGACATATTATTATCATTAAAAATAATGACCATTTTCTTTTGTTTCGAACCAATGTCATTTAAGGCTTCTAAAGCCATGCCACCAGTTAGAGAACCGTCCCCAATTAATGCGATTACTTGATAATCATCATGTGTTAGATCGCGTGCAATCGCATAACCTAAAGCAGCTGATAAAGAAGTTGAAGAATGTCCAGCTTCCCAACAGTCATATTTGCTTTCACTACGTTTTTGATAACCAGAAAGACCACCTTTTTTTCGTAAGGTCGCAAATTGCGTAGATCTTCCTGTTAATATTTTATGTGTATAACATTGATGTCCTACATCAAAAATCATTTTATCTTTAGGAGAATCAAATACATAGTGCATTGCCACTGTAACTTCAACTATTCCTAAATTGCTTGATAAATGTCCTCCTGTTTTTGAAATGGACTCAATCAAAAAGGAACGGATATCCTGACATAGCTGTGTAAGCTCATCGATAGACATATCCTTGATTTGATTAGGTGATTCAATATCATACACTTGACTAATCTTTTTCATGTTAAATCCCTCGTTAAAAAAACTAGTCCGCTAAAGACTAGTTCAGCTAGTATTAATATAACTCTTTTTGTGGAAAATATCTATATATTAATATGTACGCTTTAATAAAGTATCTAATACCTTTGTAAGTGATGTCACATCACAAGATACTTTTGCCAATTCCTTACGAATCGTCTCATCATAGCTTGCGACCATATCCTGAGCGCCCTTCAATCCAAGTAAACTGATTGCTGTTACCTTATGATTTTCTTCGTCACTTGTTGATTTTCCTAATTCTTCTTCTGTGCGTGTAACATCTAAGATGTCATCCTGCATTTGGAATTCTAAGCCTAATACAAGCCCAATTTTACGGAAGCTTTCCACATCATCAAACTTATTAGCTAATATACAACCACATACTAATGGTAAAGTTAATAATTTGCTTGTTTTATAATGATCAATTTCTTGTAATAAAGCTAAGGTAGGGTTTTTATCATTTTCAGCTGCCAAATCTAAAGTTTGCCCATAAATCATACCATCCACACCAGCATACCAAGCCAAAGCTTTAACTAAAGCTACCTTTTGTTCAGCACTACAATCAGAGTCTAATACAACCTCAAAAGCCTTTGTCAATAAACCATCCCCTGCAAGAATAGCTGTTGCTTCATCATAAGCCTTATGACAGCTAGGCTTGCCACGACGTAAATCATCATTATCCATCGCAGGTAAATCATCATGGATCAACGAATATGTATGAATCATTTCAATGGCACAAGCACAAGGATATCCTACACGTGCATCCATTCCATATCCTTCAAGTACTGAAAACAATAAGATTGGACGAACACGCTTACCTCCATTCATCAAAGAATAAGCCATCGCATCTTTTGTTCTACTATCATCATTTTCTTTAACACGCATCAATAAATAATCTTCAAATTCACGATTCCTCAACATTTTGATTTACCTCCACCAGCTGATCCATTTTTGTTTCAAATTTCTTTAATTGTTTTTCACATTGCGTACTTAATTTTAAACCCTCTTCAAAAAGTGACATTGCCTCTTCAAGTTCAAGTTCATTATTATTTAACAAAGCCACAATTTCATCTAATCGTGACATGGCTTCTTGAAATTTTAATTGTTTAGCAGCCATCTTATTCCTCCTCTTTGCCTTCTACTCGAGATAGAATGATTCCATCCTGCAAGCGTGTTTGAATGATATCATCCCTTTGTACATCCTCAATTGATTTTATAACACTACACTCCTTTTTAGTAATACTATACCCTCTGGAAAGTACCTTTAAAGGAGAATAGGCATCGAGTAGTGCACAATTTTTTTGTAGAGCATGTTGATTCTTTAATAAAATAGAACGCATGCCCGCCTCTATTTTATCAGGATATACATTCAATTGATTCGCATTGTTTTCCATAATACGGCTCATACTTGAAATTAGATTCGCTTTATAATTTTGAATTACATCCATCTTTTGTTTCTGCAAATCAAGCGCATGTTCAAGCTGTGTACGATACGCATCCAGTTTGAGTTGCTTATCAACAATAAAGGATTTTGGATCCTTTAAATATGGATGATTTTTATAAATATTCAATTGAGACGAATACCCATTTAATATATGTCTCATCTCATTGATAAGTAATTTTTTGTTTTTTTCAATCTGAGTCATTACTTCATATTGATCTAAGCTTACCCATTGCGCAGCAGCTGTAGGTGTTACACTACGATGATCACATACAAGATCACATAAGGTCGTATCTACTTCATGGCCAACACCACTGACAATATATGTATCTAATGAATAAATTGTCTTAACAAGCTCAACATCGTTGAAACAAAATAAATCTTCAAAGTTTCCACCACCACGAACAATCAACAAGGCATCATGATGATTTTTATCCGCCTTCTTCAATGCTTGAATTAGACTTTTTGGAGCTAAATTTCCTTGCACTAAGCTTGTGTATAAATGAACTTTCATCATGGGCCAACGTCTTTGAATCGTAGATAATACATCTTGTAAAGCAGCTGCAGAAGCACCGGTAATCACGCCAATATTTTCAATAAATTCGGGCATTGCTTTTTTATGACTCTCATCAAAATAGCCAGCCATTAATAGATCCTGCTTTCTTTTTTCAAACTCAAGATATAAATCGCCTAAGCCATCCTGCTTCATTTGGCGAATAATTAGCTGAAGACTTCCTCTTTGTTCATAAACATTAATGCTTCCAGAAACTAAAACGCGCATGCCTTCCTGAACATTAAAGTTCAGTCTGGCCACGTAGCTTGAAAACATGACACAGTTCATTTCACCACTTTTATCCTTTAAAGAAAAGTAGTAATGTCCGGATCTATGTTTAGTTAGGTTGCTGATTTCACCCTGAATCCAGATACCATCTAGATCCATGGTTTGTGTTAACACATTTTTAATGCGTGCAATAACACTTGAAATACTTACAACCATGTCATTTCTCATAGTTGATCTAGAACTCCATTTAATAATTTATATGAATTGTCATCGCAATATTTTTTCGCCAATGTGATTGCTTCATTGATTACAACTGGCTTTGGTGTATCATTTGCCAAAATTTCCTGAAATGAAATCAATAAAATAGCTTGTTCTAACATACTTAAACGATCAAAATTCCAGTCGTCACGTAACAATTCATTGATTTTTTGTTCGAAAGCCTCTTTATTTTCAACCGTACCCATTGTCAAACTATATAAATATCCATCAATGTCATTTGACCCCTTCATCACATCAAATACACACTTACGGATGTCCTTTCCTAATAATAAGTGCTGGTATACACTTTGCATCGCAATTACACGTTGTTCATGTCTATTCATTTACATTTCTCCTTCTTTATATGGTACGCGCGCACTTGGCACGACTTGACTTGCAGGTCCTGCATGCACGTCTTGATCATCAAAAAATATATTGGCACCAAAACAAGCTAACACATCCGCTTTTTTGGCTCCCTGCATAAAGAATACTTCATCTACGACAATATCCCATGCTCTTAAAGTTTTTATTACACGAACCCCCGTATCTTTGTTTCGTGCCGTCACAATAGCTGTTCTTAATACATGTAAATCTTTGGTTTCATTTTGAAGCCAAGATAAACTTTTTAACAAAGAAGCCATTGGACCTTTTTGTAAGGCGACATCCTGGTTTTGAATTTCATTTTCATTAAACGCTTCTAAACCATGTTCTTGATAAATTTTTTCAGATTCAGCCGAAAATAAGACGGCATCCGCATCAAAGGCAATACGAATCTGATGATCGGGGAAGCTATATTTAGTATCTCGGGCATAAATCATACCGGCCGCAAAACCAGCATGAATCGCATTTGATACATCATTTTCATTACACGATAAGAATAAATCCACACCAAAAGCAGATAAATAACGACTGATGTCTTCTCCGCCACTTAAAACCATACGCCCAATGTCCATATCATAATGTTCAAGTGAATGAATGATACGTAGTGATGTATCCGCACTATTTCTTGACATCACAATGACTTCGACAAGCTTTCGATTGGCTAGCTTATTGATGTTTAATAAGTTTTGTACTAACACAAAACCACTTCCAGGACTGAGAACGTCATTTTCATGAACAATTTGATATTCACGATATGCGTCCAATCCTTCCTTTTCAAAAACCTCGTTTTCTTTTTCTAAATTAAACAAAGCTCTTGAACTTATACCTACTACAAGATAATTTTCAAAAGATACACTCATAAATTGAAAAAAAGGAAACCTTTGAAAGATTTCCTAGAAGATAAAGCCAATAACCTGAATTTCAATGGCCTCAGGTTTAAAGTCTGTCATATAAGAAATACTTTCAAAGATCTTGTTTTGTAGATTTAAACATACATCACTCACATTTGCCTTGTGCTGTACTTTTACTGGAATCGATAAAGTCAATTTATTATCGTCAACTTTTGTCACAATTCCTGTCTTAAATGGTTTTGTTCCTTCTGCAAGCTGAACGTTTTCATCTTCTTCAATTACGTTCTTTGCGATTGTAGAAAAAACAGTCTTATTTAAAGAAATAACACCATATTCATTACCTGGTTCTAGTTCGATATATTCTTTCGCCATAATTTCACCTTCACTTCTCTTTAAGTATATCAAAAAAGTTATTTAAACTCAAAAACTTTCTTATCCCAAAGCTTCGCTGTTTCATTCACATAGCTCGATTCTTTTAAAATCACCTTTTTACAAGTAATAATATCTGATTCTAGCTGTTTTTTTAAAGATTCAAATCCATCAAAACGAATTTCATTTCGAGTCTTTTTCAAAAAGAAAAAGCGAACCTTTTGATCATAAATATCTTGATCAAAATCAAAGATATGTGCTTCGATTGAAACCTTTTTATTTTCAAATGTTGGATTGTTGCCCACATTGATCATACTTCCATACAAAGTATCATTTACACATACAAAGCCTGCATAGACACCACTTGAAGGAACTAAATAGTCTGGATTTGCGCCAAGATTTGCGGTAGGAAAATTCAATAAAGTACTTCCTCGTTTAAAGCCATGCTCAATCACACCTTCAATTGAATACATGTAACCTAATAGTTCGTTTGCCAAATCCATCTTTCCACTTTGAATCAAAGGTTCAATACGACTAGAAGATATCTTTTCATTTTTTGAGTTCACACTCTCAATCACAGATACTTCGAAATAATTCTGTGTTTTTAGTGTCTGAACATTACCTGAATTTTTTGAAGCATATTTAAAATCAAAGCCACATGTTATGTAAGATACATTCATTTTATGCAGCAACATATGAAAAGCATCCACATCTAAAGCAGCAAAATCCTTAGAGAATGTAATGATATACATGACTTCAATGCCCATAGCACTTGCCAAAAAGATACGATCATCTAGTGTTGTGATATGTCTGCATACGCGTTCTGGAAAGAAAATTTTCCAAGGATCTGGATCAAAGGTAATCAATCCACTTTTTACATTTTTTTCTTTTGCGACTTGAATACAATTTTCAAGCAATGCCTGATGCCCAGTATGTAAACCATCAAAGAAACCGATACAGCAAGAGCTTTTACATAAATCTTCTTGAACATGGTTATAATCAATACGAATAACTTCCATTACCATAGACCTCTTTTACTTTTAAATAAACCTTCACGCTCTTTTTCATAGATTGCGATAGGTTCACCTGCATCTAAGATACAAACTTCATTGTTTGGATTATCTAAACGAATACGTTTACCCTGATAGACATCTTGAATCGGTTGGTAATCAATTTTATCTAGATGATCCAATACATAAATTGATGGATATAAGACAGGTTCTTGCGTTTCTAAATCTTCTAGTGTTTGTGCTTGATCAATCGTAAAACGACCGACTTTAGTTCGTCTTAAACTTTTCATACAACCCAAATTGTTTGTATTTAAAGCTAAATCTCGACAAATACTACGCACATAGGTTCCACTTGAGCAGGCCACTTTAAAGCTATAGTCACCTAGATCTTCCATCGAATATATTTCAATATCACTGTATACCTTAGGAACCTCTAAGCCTTCTCTTTGATAGTCCATTAGTTTTTTACCATTCACTTTTTTATTAGAGGTCTTAGGCACCAGTTGATGATTCTTCCCTACAAATTTTTGTAGTTCCTCTTGAAAAGAAAATTTTAAATTTATTTCTTTTTCAGCCTCTACTTCACCCCAAATATCATCGGTTGATGTACTTTTTCCAAATTCAATCTGACCAATATATTCTTTATCGGTATCACTTAAAAACTGTAATAATTTACATGACTTTCCACAAAGAACAACTAAAACACCAGTTGCGTTAGGATCTAATGTTCCTGTGTGTCCAAATTTTTTTTGTTTATATTTTCGACGAAGCCAATTTACAACATCATGGCTTGTCATACCATACGGTTTATCAATAATTAAAATTCCATCCATAATTTCACCTTTTATATTTTACTTGTTTTTAAAGTTACTTGCAACTATGCACATTTGATACTAAAAAGTCAAGACTTGTATTCTTGTATGAAGTTCGTTATTATAGAAATGCCTAAGGACATTAATTTTTCCTACACTCGAGATAAGGGAAATCGGATGTTGAATTGTTGTGTTGAAGACCCGCTACGCGTGGGGATCCTAATGCTGTTCACAGATTGCCCACCTGTACTTAACAGGGAAAGATCTCATGTTCTTGGGCTTTTAATTTAGGTAAAAAGTATGAACGTAAAAGAAGAATTTATTCAAATCTATAAAGAAAATATACATCGTGACGGAGCCGATGCCTTTCTAGAATTTCTAGAAGGTCCTCACTCTGATTTTTTTACAGCCCCCGCAAGCACACGTTTTCATGGCAATATGGAAGGTGGTCTTTGCGCACATAGTGTGCACGTCTATCATTGTTTAAAAGATTATCTAGAAAGACAAAGAGTTCAAGACACATATAAGATGCACTACAGCGATGAAACCATCGCATTAGTTGCCCTTTTACATGATGTATGTAAGATCAATGTCTATAAAAAAGGTACACGAAATAAGAAAATCAACGGCGAATGGCAACAAGTGGATGTCTTTGAATTTGAGGACAATATTCCTTTTGGACATGGTGAAAAAAGTGTCTATATGATTCAGCCATTTATGCGTATTAGTCGTGAAGAAGCTTTTGCGATTCGTTATCATATGGGCTTTTCCGGAAGTGATCCTGTAAATAATGTAGGTAAAGCTTTTGAATTGTTCCCACTCGCATTTGCGCTAAGTACAGCCGACATGGAGGCTACATATTTTCTAGATGAACAAGTCTAACGACTTGTTTTTTTTTCTATATAAAAAGACAGGTTACCCTGTCTTTTTATGCTATTTAGTTTCAATACCTAATTCTTTTAATTGTGCTGGATCTACTGGACTTGGTGCCTGTGCCATTAAATCAGATGCACTAGCAGTTTTAGGGAATGCAACTACATCACGAATGTTGTCAGTACCAGCTAGAATCATAGTTAAACGTTCTAGCCCAATACCTACACCTCCATGAGGTGGAGTTCCATATTGGAATGCATCCATAAACCAGCTGAATTTTTCATGTGCTTCTTCTAAAGTCATACCAATAGCTTCGAATACTTTTTCCTGAAGCTTTTGATCATGAATACGAATAGAACCAGATAATAATTCATAACCATTTAATACTAAGTCATAAGCTCTAGAATAACAATTTGCTGGATCAGACATCAATTTATCGACATCCTCTAGATTAGGTGAAGTAAATGGGTGGTGAGCCGCAACATAGCGATTTTCATTTTCATCATATTCAAACATTGGGAAATCTGTAACCCATAAGAATTCATAGGCGTCTTTATTGATCAAATCTAAATCATGACCTAATTTCACACGTAACGCACCTAAAGATGTTTGAGCTACCTTTTTCTTGTCTGCTACGAAGAATACAATATCATTTTCTTCAATATTCAACATAGTTTTTAAAGCTTCTTTTTCTGCATCGGATAATACTTTTGTAACACTACCCGCAAAGCCTTCAGCTGTCAACTTTAAGTTCGCAAGTGCTTTTGCACCATATACCTTAACATAATCTTGTAATTTATCTAATTGTTTACGAGAGAATTTATCCGCACCATTCTTTACATTCATAGCTTGGATGATGCCACCTTCATTTAAACAGTTTTCAAATACTTTAAATTCAGTATTTGTGAATACCTCACTCACATTGTATAAAGGCATATCAAAACGTAAGTCTGGTTTATCAGAACCATATTTTTCCATACAAGTATCGTAAGGAATACGTTTAAATGCAGGTAAATCAATTCCTTTGATATCTTTGAAGATTTCTTTCATTAAACCTTCTGTCATTGACCAAATGTCTTCTTCATCAACAAAGCTCATTTCAATATCGATCTGAGAAAATTCTGGTTGACGGTCTGCACGTAAATCTTCATCTCTGAAGCAACGAGCAATCTGGAAATAACGATCCATTCCACCTACCATCAATAGCTGTTTGTATAGCTGTGGAGATTGTGGAAGTGCATAGAATTCACCTTTACTGATACGACTAGGCACTAAATAATCACGTGCGCCTTCTGGTGTAGAACGGCATAAAATAGGTGTTTCTACTTCTGTAAATCCGTATTTTGCTAAATAGTTACGAACTAATAAAGTAATACGGTTTCTTAAAATCAAGTTCTTTTGAAGAACCGGTCTTCTTAAATCTAAGTAACGATATTTTAAACGAGTATCTTCAAGTGCATCTGTTTCATCCGCAATGATCATAGGTGTAGTGATAGCTGTATTTACAATTTTGACTTCGCTTACTACAACTTCAATTTCACCCGTTTCAAGCTTAGGATTCTTGTCTTTTCTTTCAACAACGGTTCCCTTTACCTGTAATACATATTCATTACGCACTTCACTGATTTGTGCAGCGATATCTTCATTGAAAACTAACTGAGTAATACCATAACGATCTCTTAAATCAATGAAGACTAAAGCTCCAAAGTTTCTACGCTTACTTACCCATCCACATAATGTGACTTCTTGATTTACGTTCGCTAAACGTAATTCTCCATTGTTGTGTGTTCTATACATGCTTATTCTCCTTCATGTTCATGATGATGATGGCTTTCTTCTTCTAATATACCATCCACATAAGGAATCAATTTTTCAACATCAATTGTTCCCTGTTCTTTATGTGCAATATTTTTAACAGTAACTTTCTTATCGTCCAATTCTGATTTACCAATCAAAATTGCTAATTTAGCCTTTGAACGATCAACCGCCTTAAATTGTCCCTTAAAGCTTCTTTCCATCATATCCATATCACAACGATATCCATAGGCTCTAAGCTCAGTCAATACCTCAAACGCATATGTTCTAGCTTCTTTGTCTAAGCACATCACATAAGCATCTAACGCAGGTTTTTGTTCCAATTCAATGCCTTCTGCTTCTAAGGCAATTAATAAACGTTCCATACCTAAAGCCCATCCAATACCACTCATACCTTCAGGTCCGCCAAAGTACGAAATCAATCCATCATAGCGTCCACCAGCCAATACAGTCGATTGTGCACCCATTTCTTTATTCATAGACACGATTTCAAATACAGTGTGTGTATAGTAATCCAATCCACGAACCAATTTATCATCCACTTCATAAGGAATTTCTAATTTGTCTAGTAATTCACATACCGTATTAAAATATTCCTGACTAGCTTCATTTAAGTAATCGGACATCTTAGGTGCATTTTTCATACATTCATGATCATGATCCACTTTACAATCTAAAATACGTAATGGATTTTGTTCATAACGACGCTTACAGTCTCCGCACAATTCATCAACATAAGGCGCAAAGTATTCCTTTAACGCATTACGATAATTTGTACGAGATTCATCATCCCCTAATGTGTTTAAGCATACCTTAATATCATTCAATCCCAATGATTTAAGGATAGAAAATGCCAATACAATCGTTTCTACATCGACATATGGACTTTTTACGCCTAATGCTTCTACACCAAACTGGTTGAAGATACGCATTCTTCCTTTTTGAGGACGTTCATGTCTTGACATAGGGCCCATATAATAGAATTTTGCAGGAAGATCAGGATTTGCGAACATTTTATTTTCAACAAAACTACGAACAACACCTGCAGTTCCTTCTGGACGAAGGGTTAATGATGCTTTTGAGTTTTCAAGTTTAAAAGTATACATTTCTTTGTTTACCATGTCACTTGAATCATTTTCTCTTTTGAAAACTTCTGTATGTTCAAAAATAGGTGTACGAATCTCATCATAATTGTACATGTAACAGAAGCTTCTTAATGTTTGTTCAAGAGCCTGCCATTTGTAGGATTCATTTCCGAATACATCCTGGCAACCTCTAGGAATTTGATATGCCATGCGTTTTCCTCCTTTAAATAAACAAAAAAACGCCCCAATATAAGGACGTTTTTAAACGCGGTACCACCTTATTTTATACGTAAAGTATACACCTCAAGTCTTAACGCGACCAACGGTTGGTTTTTAGCCAACTCCTCCAAAGTGTCCCAACAAGGATTCTACGAAAATTTTCACCAGCCATTTTCTCTCTACAGTATATCCTTATCTTTTTCTTTTTCTTAGGAATGAATTATTCAGCTTCATCTAAGTTTGAAACGTTGTGATATACATTTTGTACATCATCAACTTCGTCTAGTAAAGTTATTAAACGTTTGAATAAAGTTAAATCTTCACCGTGAAGTTCAACCTCTTCATTTGGAATCATCTTATCTTCTAAGACTTCAAACTTAACATCTGGAATTAATTTTTCAACAACAACCTTTGCGTCATCCAATTGAGTTGGATCAACAGTAATTGTCATATATCCTTCTTCGATTTCAATATCATTTAATTCAATTTCAGCCTCTAATAAAGCATCCATCATAGCTTCCTCATTATCATATTGAATAACGATTACACCTAAGTGTTCATATCCAAATGATACAGATCCACCAACACCCAATTTAGAATGTGATTTATTGAAACAAGCTCTTAAGTTTGCGATTGTACGGTTTGCGTTATCTGTTAAGCAATCAATGATGATTGTAGATCCTGCACCATGTCCAAAACCTTCATAACGAGCACTTGAATAGCTTTCATCAGCACTACTTTTTGCTTTTTCGATAGCACGCTTGATTACGTCTGCAGGCACGTTATTTGCCTTAGCACGATCAATCGCCTTTTTTAAAGTCTGGTTCATATCTGGATTTGGGTCACCGTTTTTTGCAGCAACTAAAATCTCTTTAGAATATCTAGAATAAATTTTTGCCTTTGCGTTGGCTGTTTTCTGCATTGCAGCAGCACGAACCTCAAAATGTCTTCCCATAGATTTATCACCTTTCAATATATTTTTTACAGTTTTCAATTATAACAGTTTAATGTAAATTATTCAACCTTGGCATAACGCTCAATAATTTTTTGTACCAATGGATTTCGAACAACATCACTATTTTCCAAATGAATAATTGAAATCCCATCAATATGATCCAAGATCGTACAAGCTTGCATTAAACCAGAATCCTTTTTCTTGATCAAATCGATCTGTGTAACGTCTCCTGTAACAACCATCTTACAGTTTTTACCCATACGCGTTAAAAACATCTTCATCTGTGCACAAGTCGCATTCTGTGCCTCGTCCAAAATAACTACAGCATCATTTAAAGTGCGACCACGCATAAATGCCAATGGCGCAATTTCAATAACTTGCTTCTCCACATATTTTTCAACAGTTTCCAAGCCAAGCATTTCATTCAGCGCATCATATAAAGGCCTTAAATAAGGATCAACCTTTTCTTTCATATCACCCGGTAAAAAGCCAAGCGACTCTCCAGCCTCTACTGCTGGACGTGTAAGAATGATTTTCTCAACTCGCTCACTTTTTAACATATTAACCGCATAAGCTACGGCAAGATATGTTTTTCCTGTACCAGCAACACCTGTCGCAAAAACAATTTCATTATGACGCATCGCGTCACATAAAATAGCTTGTCCAATGGTCTTTGGATAAATCATTTTACCTGTTTTTGTCTTACATACAGCCTGTAGCTGATGAGCTTTAAAGTCCTTTAAACGATTCTTAAATGCTAGAGAACAAATATAATTTACATCCTGTGCATTCAATCGATGTTGCGTATCAATAATCGAAAAACAAGCTTCAATGACTTCAATTACTTTTTTTTCATCTAAAGAATCATTTACTTCCACTTTGATTTTTTGATCACGAATCATAAATACAGATTTAAAGCATTTACTCAACATATCCAAGTTGGAATCTTGAAAACCTGTAAAAATCTGAATCTCTTCAAATGTTCGATCGGAACAATCAAATTCTAAAAACGACACAAATTTCCTCCTCAAGAAAAAAATCTGCATATAGTATGCAGATTATTTACCTCTACGTGCTTTACGCGCAGCTTCTGATTTTAATTTTCTGCGCACACCTGGTTTAACGTAAAATTCTCTTTTGCGCGCCTCAGCAAGGGTGCCATTACGAGAAACCTGACGTTTAAATCTTCTTAAAGCGTCATCAAGTCCTTCGTTTTCTTTAAGAACTACTTTTGGCATATTCACAAACCTCCCTTCCCAAGATTAGCAAAAATATTATATCAAAGATTTCATATAATGCAAGCATTATTTAAAAATTTAGGCAAGACTTTGCTGAATACATTCCTTGGCAGCCACATTATCTCCTACCCAAGGAGCTCTTCCGTTTTCACGATAGATAAAGCTTTCGTCCCCTTTTCCAAGAAGCAAGACAGTATCTCCTTCTTGAGCTGATGTAATGGCTTGATGGATAGCTTCATAACGATCCTGAATAAATACATGTAACGTATCTTGAATACCAGACTTAATTTGATCTGCGATTTCTTTTGGATCTTCATCACGAGGATCATCCTCAGTAATAACAATATAATCACAATATTTATCAGCTAGTTCACCGAATACCTTACGCTTATGCACATCACGCTTACCAGCCGAACCAAATACTGCAATTAAACGATGTCCTGGCATTGTCACGCTTCTTCCAAACTGCATCATCTTTTCCATGCCATCTGGTGTATGTGCAAAGTCAACAATCACATTAAATGGCTGTCCACAGTCAATACGTTCCATACGACCTTCGACCTGAGCAATATGCTGACATTTTTCAATGATATTATTTAAATCATATCCCGTTTCTTTTAAAGCTGCGATTGCCGCCAATAAATTATGGACATTAAAGTTACCTACTAAATTTGTCTTAACCGGATACATATGTCCTGAATACACCAAATCAAATTGTGTACCCTGAGAGCTCATCTTAATATTGATTGCACGATAATCCGCTTCACTATTGACTCCATAAGAAATAACGCGAGCTTTTGAGCAATCCTTTAATGCTTCATATTTTTCATCATCCTTATTCAATATGGAAACACCATTATCCTTAACAAGATTTTTAAACAATAGGCTCTTCGCTTCAAAATAGTTTTCCATTGTTCCATGAAAATCCAAATGATCATATGTTAAATTTGTAAAGATAGCACAATCAAAAGAAATACCATCTACACGATGTTGGGCAAGCCCATGACTTGAAACCTCTAAAGCACAAGCCTTCATACCACAACGAACCATATCTGCAAGCTTTGATTGCAAGAATAAAGCATCTGGCGTTGTTAAATTTGGCTGCAATTCAATATCTCCATATTTGATCGCAATCGTACCAATATAGCCACATGGCGTTTTATCATTGATAATGTCACGAATAATATTAGTAATGGTTGATTTTCCATTTGTACCAGTCACACCATACATTTTCATTTTATCACTTGGTTTCGCATAGAAGATACGCGCTACTGTATTCATGGCATCATTGACATCTTCCACGCGAATATATACAGCACCTGGTGCCATATTCAAAATTTCCTTTGAATGAACAATACAAACAGCGCCATTTTTTATAGCTGAATCAATAAAGTCATGCCCATCATTTGTTAGTCCGGGTAAACAGAAATAAATATTTCCTGGACGAACCGTTCTTGAATCAAAGCTTAAACCTGTAATATTGATTGTAGGTGCATTTTTAAATAGTTTGCTTAATCGCATACAACATCCTTCTTTCCATAGTACGTACCCTCTTCGATACGTTCCCATTCGATAGTGATTCTACCACTTAATGGCGCATCACTCAATATCTTACATGGATGATATTGGTTTGTATATCCTGTATAGTAACCATCTTGTTTTCTTTCAATCAAGACTTGAACAGGATTAAAACGCTGCATATCCTTTTCTCTACAAGCATTCGAAAGTTCAAGTAAACGAGCAACTCTAGCCTTGGCAATCTTACCATTGATTTCACCCTTTAAAGTACTTGCCTTTGTCCCATTACGCTTACTATAAGGGAAGACATGGAAAAAACTTAATTCTAAATCCGCAAGATTTTTATATGTCGTTTCAAACTCCTCATCACTTTCCTGTACAAAACCTGCGATTACATCGGTTGAAATCGAAATATCTGGAATGCAAGAACGAATATAATTGATTTTTTCTTTAAATTCTTCAATCGTATATGGACGATTCATACGCTTTAACGTTTCATTACATGCCGACTGTATTGGAATATGTAAATGATGGCACATACGAGGATTTTCCTGCATCAAATGAATCAATTCATCCGTAACCTCAGTAATTTCAATGCTTGATATACGATAATATACATGTTCGGGTGTGTTTTCTAAAAGATCCTTTAAAAGATCAGCCAAATGATATTCCCCATCAAAATAACGACCTGTATGAATACCCGTTAAAACAATTTCACTATGCCCTCTATCACATAGATCCTTGGCAATTTGAATAACCTGGTTATGATCTAAGCTTCTTTCTCTTCCACGCGCAAAAGGAATAGCACAATAGGAACAGAATTGATTACATCCATCCTGCACCTTCAAAAATGCACGATGCATCGATTCAAAACAATGAACAGGCATCGCTTCAAAATCTTTGAATTGCGTTACTTCATTCACAACATCAATTTTTTCATGTTCATTTAAAGCTTGTTGGATGAGCTTTACCAACTCATTCTTTTGTTTGGCACCAATCACTAGATCAGCATCCAAAGCTTTTCTTTCCTCTTCATTTGCGAATTGCACAAAACAACCTACCACAACACATAACGCATTAGGATTCATACGCTTAGCATAATGAATCTTTTGACGAGACTTACTCGCCGCCGTATTTGTTACAGTACAAGTATTAATGATACAAATATCACATGGTTGTTCTGGCGATACCTGTTCATACCCTAATTCTTCTAACTGACCTGCATAGTATTGCGATTCGTACGCATTGACCTTGCAGCCAAGTGTTATAATTGAAAACTTCATTTTTTCTTATCCTTCCACATGATTTTGGTATTCAATCGCACTTAATACATAGCATGCGGCTGTTTCAGCACGCAGTATGTTCTTTCCTAAAGAACAATTTTCAAAGCCAAAATCATTTAATACTTTAATTTCACTTTCTTCAAATCCACCCTCAGGACCAATACAAACCGTAATGGAATAAGGATTGGATTGTAAGTAATGCGCCATATGCTTAGATGGATCACTTTCCTTTTCATAAGCAACCACATTACATTCACTCTTATAATTCACCAAGTCCTTTAAAGAAACAACTGACTCTAATTCAACCAACGTATTGCGGTTGCATTGCTTGGTTGCCGCAAGTAAGATTTCATTCCAACGAACCAATTTCTTTTCAGCCTTTTTCTCATCTAATTTCACAACAGTATTTTTAGAGACAAAAGGAACGATTTTACTCACACCAAGTTCACATGCCTTTTGAAGCATCCATTCAAATTTATCTTGTTTAATCAAAGCACAGCATAGTGTTATTGACTGATGTTCTTTTAAAACATCTAACTTTTCATCAATATGTAATTTGGGCTTATCCAATACATGTCCATAAAAGACACCTGAGCTTTTAGTAACAATACGAATTTTTTCCTTTGATGAAGTACGAAGCACATCAAAGATATGATGTGCCTGCTTTGAATCTAAAGCAAGTGTATCATTTACATTAATGATCTGGTCCAAATAAACCTGTTTCATTATTCGTCAATACCTTCCATGCTTAAACGATTCAACTGCTTGATTTCATATGGCTTTAAGCGACGGTATTCTCCTGCTTTTAAATCCTTGACATCTAAAAACGCAAAACGAACTCTGTGCAAACGACGCACCTCGTGTCCAAGTGCCAACATCATATTTTTCACCTGATGGTTCTTTCCTTCTGAAATTGTTAATTCAAATTGTGTACGTCCACGCGTCAAATCCTTTTGTAGCACAAAGACCTTTGCCGGCTGATACTTTTCGGTTTTTGTCTTTAAGCCTTTTCTTAATTGTTTGATATCATCCTCTGTTAAAATCCCTTGAAGATTGACAACATATGTCTTTTCTAAATGATAACGAGGATGAATCATATGGTTACAGAATTCTCCATCGTTTGTCAGTAATAAAACACCACTTGTATCATAGTCTAAACGACCCACTGAGAAGATTCTTTCATTTTTGGGCATATAATCCAACACTGTTTTTCTTCCCTTGTCATCGCTATTTGTACATAAACATCCCTTAGGCTTATTCATAATGTAGTACACTTTTTCTTCCTTAGAGATCATGTTTCCATTGACCTCAATCATATCTTGTTTTGATACCTTTGTACCTAACACATCACACACCTTGCCATTGACTTTAACTTTTCCATCCAAAATCAATTCTTCGGCTTTTCTTCTTGAACAAATACCCGCCTGGGCAATTACCTTTTGTAGTCTTTCCATATATTATTCTCCTTCAAATAGTTCTTCGCTGTTCGCTCTAGTTTGTGGTAATTCCGGCAATTCCTTTAGATCCTCTAATTGAAAAGCATCCAAGAATTCATCCGTTACACGATATAAAAGTGGTTTTCCAATCGCATCTAAACGATCCTTAGCTTCAATCAAGCCTCGAGCCACTAATTTTTTTAACATCATTTCACAATTCACACCACGAATCTCTTCGATTTCAACACGTGTAATGGGTTGTTTATAGGCAATGATAGCCAATGTTTCCATGGCAGCCTGAGAAAGGGTTGGCTGTTTATATTCTTCAAACAGTTGCTTACCATACGGATATACGAATTCTTTTGTGACAAACTTAAAACGATTCGCATATTCAACCAATTCAATCCCTTTGGAGTTACTCGCATATTCTGATTTTAAGCTATCCAACAAGACACGTATATCATCCATCTCTAAATTTTGTAGACCATGAACCATCTGCTCCATGGTAAGCCCTTCTTCTCCGCTTAAAAACAAAAGGCCTTCTAATATAGCTTTTGCATTATCCATTATAAATCCTCTCTAGTGACCCAGATCATTTCTGTTTCATCGATCGAATAGGTCATCCATTTATCATGTATTAAATCCAATATCGATAAAAAGGTAACAATAATCATATGCAGATTGGTACAATCTGAACAAAGATCTTGAAATGAAATCGATCCATTCAAATGTTTCATACGCTCTTTTATTTGTATCGTACGTTCCTCAATCGATAATTCTTTAATGGTTACTTTCGTTTCATAGGGCTGCAACAATTCCATACGAACAATACAATGGCGCATCGCTTTCATTAAATCATATGGCGATTGTTCTTCTAATGTATCGGTTTCAACTGGAATCTTCCATTGTTCAACCAAGCTTGAAACTGGGCGTGAAAAATGCAGCTGCCGCTTATCATAATCTTCTTTTAATGCCAAGCTAACTTCCTTATATCTTTGATATTCCAGCAAGCGAGCCACCAATTGATCACGCTGATCTTCTTCATATTCTTCTTCTACCTCAACGGTTTCTCTAGGCAAAAGCTTTTTTGACTTATATGCGATCAAGCTTGCCAATTCCGATAAATATTCACTGGCTACTTCTAAATGCATATTTTGCATGGCATGAATATAATCAATATACTGTGTTGCCAAAACATTCATATCCAAGTCAAAAAGATCCAATTTATTTTCTTTGATTAAATGCAGCATCAAATCCAAGGGACCTTCAAACTGATCTAACATTATTAAAAAATCCATACTATCACCCATGTTACCCATTATAACAAATTTTAAAAAGCTTTTCATCTGTTACGACAAATGTTAGAATAATTAGACAAGGGGGTATTCCATGCGAAGAGCCATTCTCTTTTTAATTTTTGCGTTATTTTTGGCTATGGTTATACAGCCAAATCTAAATAAACAAATCAAAGAAACATCAAAAATCGATGTACCAGAACAAGCTGAATCGAAAACAACACTCATCACAAATGATACAGTTTCAAATAAACGTTCGAAATCAAAAGCAATTATTTGCATTGATGCGAGTCGTGGTGGCAGCGATGCCGGCTATACAAGTGAAGGCCATACGAGTGAAAAAGAATTGAATCTTGCGATTGCACAAAAGATTGGCGATACATTAGAAAGTGCCGGCTATAAAGTTGTTTACACTAGAAGTGATGATTCATCATTGACTACAGAGGATCGTATTACAGCTTTAAATGCGCAAAAAGCAGATTACTTAATTTCGATTCAAATGAATTCAAGCTCCGATTCCTTATCAAAGGGCTATTCAATATTCACGCAGCCAAATGAAAAAATGATTCAATTGGCAAAGGAGCTCGCAAGTACCATGAGTTCAATCAACCTATCTCAATTTGAGGGAATTGATTCAGATCATTATGAAAACTTCCCAATTCTATATGACAGTCAAATTCCATCGATTCTTTTAGAGCTTGGTTATTTGAGTAATTCGGATGATTATTCAAAGCTGATTGATGAAACCTTCCAACAAAAAATTGCTGATGCGATTACACAAAGCTTTTTGGATAAAATCAATTAACACTCTTCGGAGTGTTTTTTTGTGTTATAATTTTTTTAAAATAGAGGTGTTTGTTTATGGAAGAAAAAATGATATATAAAGGTATTATTTTTGATTTAGTATCCAAAGATGTCAAAATCAAAGATAAAGTATATAAACGCGATATTATTCGTCATCCAGGCGGCGTAGGTGTGATATGTATTGTGGATGGAAAGATTTTATTAGTGAAACAATTCCGTCCAGCTATTAATTCAGAAACATTAGAGATTCCAGCTGGAAAGCTTGAATATGGTGAGGATCCTATGGCATGTGGTCTTCGTGAATTGAATGAAGAAACGGGTATGGAATGTGAAAAGCTTGAGCTTTTATTAAGCTTTGTTTCAACTCCAGGCTTTTGCGATGAAAGAATCTGGATTTATAAAGCCATCAATCCTACAAAGGCAAAAATTCAATTTGCCAAGGACGAGGATGAAGAAATTGATATTGTATGGCTTGATTTAGAAACAGCCTATGAATATACAAAAAATGGCAAGATTGATGATGGTAAAACGGTCATTGCGATTAGTCAAATAATGGCAGAAAGGAATGTGTAGCTTATGAATTTTGTCGTTATTTCACCAAATTATCCAGAAAGCTATTGGATGTTTTGTCGAGGATTAAAGGAAAATGGGGCTACTGTATTAGCTATTGTAGATACACCCTACAATCAATTAAAAGATGAGTTAAAACAATATTGTGATGGAATTTATGTCGTACATAGCTTTCAAGATTACGATGCGATGGTTAGAGCTGTTGGCTATTTCACTTTTAAATATGGAAAAATGGACTGGATTGAATCTAATAATGAGGCGTGGCTTACTTTAGATGCTCGTTTGCGTGATGATTTCAATGTGAAAACAGGTTTTTCGCTTGAAAGAATTGAAGAGTTACAGTCAAAGTCACAAATGAAAAAATATTATAAAGAAGCCGATGTACCTGTTGCCGATTATAAAGTACCTAATACCTTAAAGGATGCGATTGAATTTGCCGACAAAGTCGGATATCCACTTGTTATGAAACCGGATCATGGTGTTGGTGCAAGTATGACATACAAAATCATGAATCAACAACAATTAGAATCTGTCTATATGCAGACAAAGGATCATGTGATGATTTTAGAACAATTCATTGATGGAGATGTCTTTACTTTAGATGGAATTTGTGATGAACATGGTGATATTCAATACTTAAACAGCTTAGAATATGTAGGTAACTGTATGGATTCGGTTCTGTATCAACAAAGTATTGGTTGTTATACCCAATTTGAAATTGACGATGAGTGTCGTGATATTGTTCAAAGAACAATTCATGCCTTCAAAATCAAGAATCGCTTCTTCCATTGTGAGTTCTTCCGTTTAAATCATAATGTTCAAGGTTTAGGTGAAAAAGGACGCATTTTTGGCTTAGAAGTAAACTTCAGACCACCAGGAGGTTTCTGTCCGGATTTAATGAATTATGCCGGAGAACTTGATGTCTATCGTTTATGGGCAGAGGTTATTTTAAAACAGTCGGCATCCTATTCAAAACTTAGAAGATTTTCTGCTGGTTTTGTCGGAAGAAGAAATTCCATCAAATATCAATATTCGACAAAACAAATTCAAGCTATGTTTAATGAAGAGCTGATTGAAATACTTTACTTGCCAGAAGCTATTGCGGCTGCCATGGGAGATGTTGCGATCGTCGCTAAATTTACAAGTCCTGTAAGAAGAGATGAATTCTTTAAAACAGCTCTATTAAGAAAGGATTGCTTATGATAATTGAAAAAGAGCTTTTCATGTCAAAGCTGAATCAAAATCGTAAAATATTTATTTATGTACCCGATGATTATGAGTTGAATACCAAACAATATCCTGTTCTTTATACGTTTGATGGGCATAATTTATTTCTAGACGAATATGCCACTTATGGCAAGGCCATTCATATTCAGGACCACATTGAAAAGTTAGGCTTAGACTTAATTGTGGTCGGTCAAGAATGTTCACATGACGGAAATAATCGTTTAATAGAATATGCACCCTATCCCTTTTATGATCCTGAATACGGTTCTTTTGAAGGACAAGGCGATGCGACAATGGATTTTTTTGTGAATGAATTAAAGCCCTATATCGATCAGCATTATCGAACGAAAAGAACAAGAAAAAATACTTATATTGCCGGAAGCAGCTGTGGAGGTTTAATGAGCTTATATGCAGCCTATACATATTCTCATATCTATTCAAAGGCTATTGTCGTATCTCCTTATATTCTAGAAAGTATGGATGCGATACTTAAAGATATTTCTAAACAACAAATACAACGCAATACTTCCATCTATTTATCATGGGGTTCTAAAGAAACAAGCTTAATGCATGAATTTGTTTGGCAGACAAAAGCATGTACCGAAGTAGGAAATGCCCTTTCTAAAAAGAATGTTAAAGTATTATACAATGTAATTCCAGATGGAAGACATTGTGAGGAGGACTGGGAAAAAGAATGTGATACATTCCTTCCCTTCTTATTTCAATGAATCGAAATGTCGTGATTAAAAGGCTATATACAAAGTCTAAACGCAAAATTGTAATTAGTGATATTCATGGTAATCTAGACTTATATAAAAGGCTATTAATAAAGATTGATTATAAGCCCAATGAAGACTGTTTAATTCTATTAGGAGACATCATTGAAAAAGGACCAAAAAACTTAGAAACATTACATTACATTATGCATCAGGTACAAACACAGGATGTACATTGTATTATGGGAAACTGCGATTTTATAGCGAAAAATGTTTTATATTCGTATCGCCTTAATTTTTTAAAGCATGTTTTAGGTTTTCGTAAGGAAAGCTTGATTCATGAAATGGCTCAAAGCTTACATCTTGAAATCAACAAAGATTGTGACATATCAAACATTTGTCAGATATTACGAAAACATTACTTAAAAGAATTATGTTTCTTAAATGATTTGCCTCACGTATTAGAGGATGATCAACATATCTATGTACATGCCGGCATTGAATCAAATGATAACTATGGTACAGATTTTAAACAAGTTTTAACACACCCCTTCTTTTTAGAAACGCATCAAGTCTTTAAAAAGAATGTGGTTGTAGGACACATGCCTGTGACAGAATATTGTTCGCATATCGCCTCTTTTGATCCTATTTATGATGTCAAACACAATATTTATAGTATTGATGGTGGAAATGTTGTGAAGCATGGTGGACAATTGAACGCCTTAATCTTTGAAGGCAAGACAACACGTATGGAAAGAAGCGATCTGCTTGAAGAAAAAAAGGTCATTCATGATGTTTCATATCATACGCAAATTCCCTTTTTTGTAACTTGGAACCATGGTCAAATTCAAATATTAGAAAAAAGTGATAAACAATCTAAGGTGTATTGTCCATATAATCATCGAACTTTTTGGGTTGAAAATGAATTTGTGACCAAGGATTTAAAGGCATTTGATTATACGAACTATGAAATTCCATTAAAAAAAGGCGAAACTGTTAAAATCGTTTTCGCCTATCAAGATAAAGTTCAAATCAAAAAGAATGGTATACTAGGTTGGACGTATCGTTCCAATCTAGAATAATACTATTCTTCTTTTTTTTCGATGGCCGCCTCTAAATAGTCACAAAGCTCTTCTACTTCTTCATTTGAAGTATGCCAGCTTGTCACAAATCGAATGACATAATGATCATCGCATTTTTCCCAGATTTCAAAATCAATCTTTTCACTTAAGAACTGATATTGTTCCTTCGTGACATTGACAAAAATCTGGTTTGTATCACTCTTCATAAATAAGGCATAGCCTAGTTTTTGAAGTTTCGATTGAATCTGTTGCGCTAATACTACAGAATGTTTGGCATAACTATAGAATGCATCGTGTTCAAATAAACCTAAAAATTGAATACCTAATAACCATCCTTTGGCAAGCATCGCACCATTTTGTTTCATCACAAAACGGAAATATGGCTTTAATGCAGGATTGGTAATGACAACAGCTTCGCCTATTAAAGCACCATTTTTTGTTCCTCCAATATAGAATACATCACATAAATTTGCTAAATCATTAAGTGTGTAATCTACGGTTGCTAAAGCGACACCAAGTCGAGCTCCATCCATCATTAAATAAAGACCTAATTCATCACAAACACGACGAATTTCTTTTAATTCATCTAATGTATAAACAGTACCATATTCAGTTGCATTCGAAATATAAACCATTTTTGGATAAACCATGTGTTCATAAGAAAGCATATGTGCATCAAACACCTTACGAATATCAGCTGGATTTATTTTTCCTGCATAGTTGTTTACAGGAATGACTTTATGTCCTACAGCTTCAATAGCACCTGTTTCATGTGTTACGATATGTCCTGTATCACAGGCAATCACAGCTTCAAATGGTTTTAAACATGCTTTGATGATTGTTTGGTTGGTGATGGTGCCTCCAACTAAAAAGTGAACATCGACATCATAATCTGGAATATGTTTTTTAATAGCTTCCTTTGCGTTTTGACAAATTTCATCCATACCATATCCAGTAAAAGAACGGCCATTTGTGGTATTCATATATTCCATAATTTCAGGAATGCAGCCTTGACCATAATCATTTCTAAAAAATAACATTTATATCAACTCCCAAAACCATTTTAACACAAAAACAGGTCATTTGACCTGTTTTAGCTTTTATTCTTCTTTTAATCCCATGATTTCGTCAGTAAATAGACGTGCATCCATCAACTTCAAATCTTCAGCGATATATGGTTTGAATTCCATTTGGTCTAATACATCTTTTTGAAGATCTACACCTGGTGCGATTTCAATCAATGTTAATTTACCATCAATTAATTTAAATACGGCACGCTCAGTGATATACAAGACCTTTTGACCTGTTTGATTTGCGTATTCAGCTGAGAATGTAACCTGTTCAATGTGATTTTTAAATTTCTTGATTTGACCTTCTTGATTAATTGTCAATTTACCATTACCAACAGTTTCTTTTAAACCTTTAGCTGTGAATGTTCCACAATAAACAACAACTGGTGAAGTTTGTGTGATATTAATAAATCCACCACATCCGGCAATTTTAGGTCCGAAACGAGATACGTTGATATCACCTTTCGCATCACATTCTGCAAGTCCTAAGAAGGCTTGATCTAATCCACCACCATCATAGAAGTCAAACTGGTATGTCTGGTCGATGATTGCGTCTGGATTTGTACAAGCACCAAAGGCAGTACCGTTCATTGGAACACCACCAATTCCTCCGGCTTCTACAGTCATCTTAAGTCCTGGAAGACCCTCTTCATTGGCAACATTGGCAATACCTTCTGGCATACCAATTCCTAAGTTGATAACTGCAGCTGGATCTAATTCCATAGCAGCACGACGGCATACAACCTTACGTGCATTTAATGGCATAGGTTCAATTGAATCTACTGGTACACGGATTTCTCCACAGAACGATGGATTGTATGGATCTGAATATGTTTGCCAGTGATTTTCTGGTTCTGCAACAACAATCGCATCAACATAAATTCCTGGAATCTTAACATCCATTGGTTTTAATGAACCACGTTCAACAATTTTTTCTACCTGTAAAATAACTTTACCACCACTGTTTTTAACAGCTTGGGCGATACTGATTGAATCTAATGTAGCTGCTTCTTTACACATTGAGCAGTTTCCATCTTCATCTGCATATGTACCACGAATTAAGGCAATATCTAGTGGGAATGATTTATAACGTAACCATTCTTCTCCATCCATATTGATTAGTTCAACTAAATCTTCTTTTGTACGTTCATTCATCTTCGCACCTTCTAAACGTGGGTCAATGAATGTTTTCAAACCGATTTTAGTGATAACACCTGGACGGTGTCCTGCAATTTCACGGAACATCAAACTGATTGTTCCAAGTGGTAAGTTATATCCTTCTACTTTATTTTCAAAAACTAATTTTTGGAATGTTGGAATCAATCCCCAGTGACCACCAATGATTCTTTTTAACAATCCTTCGTGGCCCATGTGGTTCAATCCTAAATCTGGTGTTCCATCTCCTACACCAGCAGAGAACATTACTGTTAAATCTCTAGGATGTCCTGTTTCCAAAAAGCTCTTTTCAATGGCAACACTTAATTCTTGAGGGTGGCCCATTCCGATAAATCCACCAACACCAATTTTGTCGCCATCTTTAATCATGCTGATAGCTTCTTGGGCTGACATTACTTTTGACATTTAAATCTTCCTTTCAAATTATTTGTTTTTAAATTCTTTTTCTTTTACTTTATTTACGAAGCATTCCATACCATAAGTCTGGTCTTCTGTAGCGAAGCAATCAGAGAAATCTTTTACTTCGATTGCGATAGCTGAATCTATATCTGTTTGAAGTCCAGCATTGATAGCTTTTTTAGATTGTGCAACAGCAATTGGAGCATTTTTGCAGATTCCATTCGCCATCTTTAATGCAGTTGCCATTAATTCTTCTTGAGGAACTACCGCATTTACTAATCCGATTGCTAATGCTTTGTCAGCTTTGATGTTACGAGCTGTAAAGATCATTTCTTTAGCGATTCCTGCAGGTACTAAACGAGCTAAACGTTGAGTTCCACCAAATCCAGGAGTGATTCCTAATCCTACTTCTGGTTGTCCAAAGATTGCGTTTTCAGCAGCAATACGAATGTCACATGCCATGCTTAATTCGCATCCTCCACCTAATGCAAAACCGTTAACTGCTGCGATAACTGGGCAGTGTAAAGTTTCGATTTGACGGAAGATTTTGTTTCCATAAGCTCCATATTCAGCAGCTTCCTCAACAGTTTTGTCTTTCATTTCAGCAATATCTGCACCCGCAACGAAAGATTTACTTCCAGCACCTGTGATAACTACACAGTAAGTATCTTTATCAGCTTTTACTGTGTTTACAGCTTCTTCTAAGTCATTTAATACAGCTGTTGATAATGCGTTTAATGCTTTTTCACGGTTGATTGTGATAATTGATACGTGTCCTTGTTTTTCTAATAAAACGTTTTCCATGATTTTTCTCCTCTAAATATTAATAAAAAGTGAAACAACGAGTGTTTCACTTTAGTTATTTCACTAGTTGTAGCTGTAGAATCCTTGTTTAGTTTTTTGACCTAATTTTCCAGCACGAACCATTTTCTTTAATAATGTACATGGACGATATTTAGGATCTCCAGTTTCAGTATATAATACTTCCATTACATCTAAAACGATATCTAATCCAATTAAGTCACCCAAAGCCAACGGTCCCATTGGGTGGTTAGCTCCAAGTTTCATAGCTGTATCGATATCTTCAACACTAGCCAATCCTTCTTGGTAAATGAAGCAAGCTTCATTAATCATAGGAATCAAGATACGGTTAACAACGAATCCAGGTCCTTCAGCAACTTCAACAGGAGTTTTTCCTAATGATTTAGAGCATTCGATAATAGCTTCTTTAGTTTCAACTGGAGTGTTTTCACCAGAGATAACTTCTACTAATTTCATACGATCAGCAGGGTTGAAGAAGTGCATACCGATAACGTTGTGTTTGATTCCGTTAGCGATTTCAGTAACACTTAAACTTGAAGTGTTTGTTCCGAAGATGCAGTCTTCTTTACAGATTTCATCTAAAGTCTTAAATAAGTCTTTTTTGATTTCCATTTTTTCAAGAACAGCTTCAACGATTAAATCACAATCAGCTAAATCTTTGTATTCACCAGCTGTTAAGTTAGCTTTAATACCTTCTGCTTTTTCTGCAGTAATTTTTTCACGAGATACTAATTTATCTAATTTAGCACCAATTTTGTTGATACCATTTTGTGCCCATTCGATTTTAATATCACATACAGTTACATTGTAACCAGCTGTAGCAAATGCATTGGCAATACCTTGCCCCATTGTTCCAGCACCAATAACACCTACATTTTTCATTTCGTTTTGCTCCTTTTTATTATTCAGCTTTTGCAGCTTTAATTGATTCTACTAATAAAGGTAATACTGTAGCACAGTCACCAACGAATCCCATGTTAGAAATATTGAAGATTTCTGCTTGAGGGTCACGGTTGATAGAGATAATCAAATCTGATTTATCCATACCTGCACAGTGTTGTACGGCTCCTGAAATACCGCAAGCGATATATAATGAAGGACGTACAGTTTTACCTGTTTGACCAACCTGACGATCTTTGTCTAAGAATCCATCTTCAACAACGGCACGTGTACAGCAAACTACACCACCTAATTCGTCAGCTACTTTTTGAAGTACGTCTAAGCAATTTTCAGCACCACGACCAGCACCTACTAAGATGTTAGCTTTAGTGATATCTACATCTGCTTTAACTTTTTCAATAACTTTTTCTACGAATACTTGAGGATCTGTAGTTCTCCAAGTTGGTTTGAATTCTTCAACTTCACCAGTACGGCTAGCATCTGTTGGAGCTAATTCAAATACTTTTGGTCTGATTGTAGCCATCTGTGGACGAGTGTCTTTACATACGATTGTACCAAATAAGTTACCACCGAATGTAGGACGAGTTACGTCTAATAATGATTCACCAGTTTCTTTAGCATATTCTAAGTCAACTTCGATCTTAGTAGCATCTGCAGTAAGACCAACGTTTAAACGAGCAGCTACACGTGGTGCTAAGTCACGTCCTAAAGGAGTGGCACCAGTTAACATTGAATCTGGTTTGTGAGCTAAAACAACTTGTGTTAAAGCATCTGCATAGAATTGAGTTGAATAGTCTTTTAATAAAGCATCATCAACAACGATTACTTTGTCAGCTCCATGACTAATAACTTCTTGAGCTTTTTCTTTTACATTTTCTCCAAGCAATACACCAACTACTTTGTATCCAAATTCAGGGATAGAAGCAACTAGTTTTCTTGCTTCTGAAATAAGTTCATAACTTACTTCTGCAATGTTTCCGTTTTCTTGTTCAACGAAAACGAAGATATCTTTATATTCTTCAAATCGAGCCATTCTACTTCATCCTCCCTACTTTGTAATGATTTGCTTTTCTTTCAATGTTTTAGCAATCATATCTGCAGTTTCCTGCTCAGACAATGTGAATACTTCTGTTTTATCAGTTACGTCTTTAGTGAAAGTAGTTTTAACTGATGTAGGAGAACCCTTGAAACCAACTGTTTCTGGATCGATTCCTAATTCAGCATTTGTTAAAACTTCGATCTTGTCTTCTTTACATAAGTCAACGATATTGTCACATTGCATGTAACGAGGTTTGTTCATTCCAGATAATGTTGTGATAACACATGGCAACTTAGCAGTTACGATTTGTTCAACATCTTCTAATGAACGTTTTACTGTGATTGTATCTTCTTTTACTTCTAAGATTTCATCTACATAAGTAATTTGAGGAATATCCAAACGTTCAGCAGTTTGAGGTCCTACCTGAGCAGTATCACCATCGATAGCTTGGCGACCAGCGATTACTAAATCGAATCCTACTTTTTTCAAAGCAGCAGCTAAAGCGATACTTGTAGCACATGTATCAGATCCACCTAATACACGGTCAGTTAATAAAACACCTTTGTCAGCACCCATAGCAACGCCTTCTTTTAACATTTCAGCAGCTTTAGGTAATCCCATTGTCATTACAACAACTTCAGTGTCAGGGTTTTTGTCTTTTAATTCCAATGCAGCTTCCAAACCAGCTAAATCATCAGGGTTTGTGATTGCAGGTACACCGTCACGAATTAACGCACCAGTTTTTTTATCAACTGTGATTTCAGTTGAATCCGGAACTTGTTTTTCTAAAACAACGATTTTCATTTTCAACACCAATTCCTTTCTTACTTCAACATTGCGCCAGAGATGACCATACGTTGTACTTCTGAAGTACCTTCGTAGATTTCAGTGATCTTAGCATCTCTAAACATTCTTTCTACTGGTAAGTCACGAGTATATCCGTATCCACCTAATAATTGGATAGCCTTAGTTGTAATTTCCATAGCTGTTTCAGCAGCAAATAATTTTGCTTCAGCAGCTAATTGAGTATAAGGACGACCTTCTTGTTTAGCAGTAGCTGCAGAATATACTAACCAACGAGCTGCATCTGTTTTTGTTTGCATATCAGCTAATTGGAATTGAGTATTTTGGAATTTAGCAATTGGACGACCAAATTGTTTACGTTGTTTTACATAAGCAACAGCTTCGTCGATAGCACCTTGAGCAATACCTAATGCTTGAGCTGCGATACCAATACGTCCACCATCAAGTGTCTGCATGGCAATCTTGAATCCCATACCTTCTTTTCCTAATAAGTTTTCTTTTGGAATACGTACATTATTGAAGATTAATTCACATGTAGCAGATCCACGAATACCTAATTTCTTTTCGTGAAGACCGAATGTGAATCCTGGAGTTCCTTTTTCAAGAATGAAAGCAGAAATTCCACGTGTTCCTTTAGTTTTGTCTGTCATGGCAAAAATTACATATACATCAGCTTCTCCAGCATTTGTAATGAAGATTTTTGTACCATTGATAACATATTCGTCACCATCTAATACAGCTGTTGTTTGTTGTCCAGCAGCATCTGTACCTGCGTTTGGTTCAGTTAAACCGAATGCAGCTAATTTCTTACCTGTGCAAAGATCTGTTAAAAATCTTTGTTTTTGTTCTTCAGTACCGAACTGAGCAATAGGCCAAGTACCTAATGAAGTGTGAGCTGATAAAACTACACCACTAGTAGCACATGTTTTAGACAATTCTTCAATTGCTAAAATGTAGCATAAATAATCTGCGCCAGCTCCTCCGTATTCACGAGAATAAGGAATACCAAGCATTTTTGCTTGACGCATCACTTCTACAGATTCCTTAGGGAATCTTTCGTTTTCGTCAACATCCGCTGCGTTTTCTTTTACTTCGTTTTGCGCAACTTCTCTGAACAACTTTTGCATCATTAATTGTTGTTCTGTTAAATTGAAATCCATAAATGAAGTTCTCCTTTCCAGTTTTTTGAACTATTCGAATTAGGACATCGATAGCATGAGAAAGTATGTTAAACTTTTCACACAGTCATATTCTACATACTTTTTTCGACCTCGTCAATGCTTTTGTTAATATTTTAACAAATTGTTCAATAAGCTTTATCTTATTAATATATATTGAGCATTTTTAGCATGTGAAATTATAAACAAGTGGTTGACATCCCCTATTTAAAGGACTAGACTAACGTTGTAAAAAGTAAATCTCGATTAGGAGTAGAAAGTAGGTATACAAATGAGAAAAGCTTATATTGTTGCTGCTAAACGTAGTGCAATTGGTACTTTTTTGGGAAGTCTAACAGATGTTGATTTAGCAACTGTTGGAGCTACAGTTTTAAAAGAAACTATTAAACAGGCTAACATCGATCCAGCAAACTTGGACGAAGTTATTATTGGTAACGTAATCGCTGCAGGTTTAGGACAAAACATTGCTCGTCACGTTGCATTTGATGCAGGTATTCCTGTTGAAGTTTGTGCACAATCAATCAATATGTTATGTGGTTCAGGTTTGAAAGCTGTTATGGAAGCTACACTTCGTATTCAAGCTAACTTTGGTGACTTATATGTTGCTGGTGGTGTTGAATCTATGACTCGTGCTCCATTCATGTTAAGCTACAAAAACCGTACAGGAACTAAGATGGGAGACCAAAAATTAGTTGATGCTATGTTACACGATGGTCTAACAGATGCAATGTATGGAATTCACATGGGATGTACAGCTGATAACATCGCTAAGAAATATAACATTTCTCGTGAAGCACAAGATGAATTCGCATTTGCTTCTCAAGAAAAAGCTTTAGCTGCTATTGCTGCAGGTAAATTCAAGGATGAAATCGTTCCTATTACTTATAAGACTCGTAAAGGTGAAGTTGTATTTGATACAGATGAACACCCTCGTAAAACAAGTCTTGAAAAATTAGCTAAATTACGTCCAGCATTCAATGCAGATGGAACTGTAACAGCAGGTAATGCTTCTGGTATCAATGATGGTGCATCATTTACTATCGTTGCTAGTGAAGATGCTGTTAAGAAATATAACTTAACACCAATCGCTGAAGTTATCGGATTTGGACAAGGTGGAGTTGACCCACGAGTTATGGGATTAGGTCCTACTCCAGCTATCTTAAATGCATTGAAGTATGCAGATCTTAAGATTGAAGATCTTGATTTAGTTGAATTAAACGAAGCTTTCGCAGCACAATCATTAGGTGTTATCCACGAATTGGAAGAAGCTACAGGAATGGATCGTGAAGCATTCTTAGCTAAGACAAACGTAAACGGTGGTGCTATTGCTTTAGGTCACCCAGTTGGTGCTAGTGGTAACCGTATCTTAGTTTCATTGTTATATGAAATGCAAAAACGTAAATCAAAAATCGGTCTTGCTTCCCTATGTATTGGTGGAGGACAAGGTGCCGCTGTTATCGTAAAAATGTGCGATTAATTAATAAGGAGAGCTATTCTCCTTATTTCTTTGAATTCACTTGTGAATTTTTTAATTTGTGATTGATTTTCATCATTCACTATGATAAAGTTTAAAAGGTAAATGACTTAATAGTCTTACATGGAGGAATATTAATATGACAAAAAAAGTAGTTTTAGCAGGTGCATGTCGTACTGCTATTGGTAAAATGGGTGGAGCTTTAAGTAACACTCCAGCTGCTGAATTAGGTGCTATCGTAATTAAAGAAGCATTAAACCGTGCAGGTGTTAAACCTGAACTAGTTGACGAAGTTTTAATGGGATGTGTTATCCAAGCAGCTCAAGGACAAAACGTTGCTCGTCAAGCTAGCATCAAAGCTGGTCTACCTATTGAAGTTCCTGCTGTAACATTAAACGTTGTTTGTGGATCTGGTTTAAACTGTGTTAACCAAGCTGCTGCAATGATCATGGCTGGTCAAGCTGATATCGTAGTTGCTGGTGGTATGGAAAACATGTCAATGGCACCATACGCAATGACAAAAGCACGTTTCGGTTACCGTATGAACAACGCTACTATCGTTGATACAATGGTTAACGATGCATTAACTGATGCATTCAACCACTACCACATGATGATCACTGCAGAAAACATCTGTGATCGTTGGAACTTAACTCGTGAAGAATTAGATGAATTCTCAGCTAACTCTCAACAAAAAGCAGAAAAAGCTATGGCTGAACACAAATTCGATGACGAAATCGTACCAGTTCCAGTTAAAGTTAAAAAAGAAATCGTTGAATTCAAAGTTGATGAAGGACCTCGTCCAGGAACAACTGCTGAATCATTAGCTAAATTACGTTGCTGCTCTGGAAAAGAAGGCGGAATGGTAACTGCTGGTAATGCTTCAGGTATCAATGATGGTGCTGCTGCTATCGTTGTTATGAGCGAAGAAAAAGCTAAAGAATTAGGTGTTACACCAATGGCTACTTGGGTACAAGGTGCATTAGCTGGTGTTGAACCAGAAATTATGGGTATTGGACCAGTTGCTGCTACTCGTAAAGTAATGGAAAAAACTGGATTAACAGTTGATGATATGGACTTAATCGAAGCTAACGAAGCTTTCGCTGCACAATCTGTAGCTGTTGCTAGAGAATTAGGATTCGATATGAGCAAAGTTAACGTTAACGGTGGAGCCGTTGCATTAGGACACCCAGTTGGAGCTAGTGGATGCCGTATCTTAGTTACATTACTACACGAAATGCAAAAACGTGACGCTAAGAAAGGTTTAGCTACACTTTGCATCGGTGGTGGTATGGGTTGTGCTACTATCGTAGAACGTGACTAATTTAAATCAATAATAACTAACTACTTCAAAAAGAGATTCATCTAAAACTGAATCTCTTCTTTTTTTCTTACTTTTTACAATTCAACAATTTTTTTCTGTTATAATCAATTTAAAGGAGTTACAATAACTATGAACACAAATATAAATCGAATATTATTTATTCTCGCAGGGATATGTTTTATATTCACATACTTCTTAACAAAGAATTTTACTTATCTACCATTAGGACTCTGTTCCTTAATACTATCGACAAACAAAAAAAGAGAAGACCACTAAGTCTTCTCTATTTTTCGATTTCCTTTAAAATGTTTTCAATCTTATTTCCCTGTTCAAGACTTGTATCTTGAATAAAGATCAATTCTGGCATCTTACGAATCTTTATTTTCTTTGCGACACCCGAACGAATGAAACCCTTCGACTGATTTAATACACGCATACCTGCATCATTACGACCTTGTTGACCTAAAAATGTCACATAAACTTTTGCCTGTGATAAATCATTTGTACATTGTACATCCGTTACTGTGCAAAAACCTAATTTAGGATTTTTCAATTCAAATTGAAGAATATGTGAAATCTCTCTTTGAATTGTCATCTCCATACGTTCTGTTTTTAATGACATACTATTCTTCCACTTCCTGATCTTCGAAGCCTTCTATAATATCTCCTACTTTAATATCGTTAAAGTTTTCAATTGTCATACCACATTCGTAACCATTTATAACTTCCTTAACATCATTTTCAAAACGACGTAATGATCCAAGTTTACCTGTATAAACAACAATACCTTCACGAATCAAACGAACTTTACAGTCACGTTTCATCTTACCATCCGTAACCATACATCCAGCAATTGTACCAATCTTACTAACTTTATAGATTTGACGAACATCTGCCTGACCAATAACTACCTCTTCGTATACTGGTGCAAGCAAACCTTTCATAGCAGCCTGTAATTCTTCTAAAGCCTTATAGATGATGTTGTGTAAACGAATTTCCACACCTTCTTCTTCAGCCTTTTTACGAATAGCTGCACTAGGACGAATGTTGAATCCATAAATAATCGCATTTGAAGCACTTGCCAATAAGATATCTGATTCTGTAATTGTTCCTACAGTTGAACGAATGACATTGATACGAACGTTTCCATCAACTTCTAGCTTTTCCATACTAGCCTTTAAAGCTTCCGCAGAACCTTGAACATCGGCTTTGATCAAGACATTGATTTCTTGAACATCACCTTCATCAATTTTCTTAGCTAAATCTTCTAAAGACATAGCGCTTGTTGAATTACGTTCTTTTTCAATTTGTTTATCCAAACGATGACCTGCAATTTCAGCAGCCTTTTTATAGCTATCATAAGACATGAATACATCACCGGCTCTTGGCACTTCATTTAAACCAATGATTTCTACTGGACAGCTTGGTTCAGCATGTTTGATTTCCATACCACGATCATTTGTCATCTTACGAACACGACCATAACTAGTACCAACTACAACACTATCTCCCGTGTGTAATGTACCACGTTGAACTAACAATGTGGCAACAGGTCCACGACCTTTATCTAGTTTTGCTTCAATTACAGTTCCCGAAGCATTTGTATCTGGATTTGCCTTTAATTCCTGCATATCCGCAACTAATAACATAGTCTCCAACAATTCTGGAACACCAGTTCCTTTTTTAGCTGAAACCTGAGTAAAGATTGTATCTCCGCCCCATTCTTCTGGCATAATTCCTAACTCGCTCATTTCAGACATGATACGGTCTGGATTTGCACCTGGTTTATCAATTTTGTTAACCGCAACTACAATAGGAACGCCTGCAGCCTTCGCATGGTCTACGGCTTCTTTTGTTTGTGGCATAACACCATCATCCGCTGCAACTACGATAATAACAATATCCGTAACTTCCGCTCCACGCGCACGCATAGCTGTAAAAGCTTCGTGACCTGGTGTATCTAAGAATGTTACCTTTCTTCCCTTTAAGGATACTTGGTACGCACCAATGTGCTGTGTGATACCACCAAATTCATTTTCCGTAACATTCGCTTTACGAATTGTATCCAATAATGTTGTTTTACCATGGTCAACGTGACCCATGATTGTGACAACAGGAGGACGAGGTACTAATTTGGATTCATCTTCTTCTACATTTTGAAGTTGTTCTTCAATATCATCTTCGTCAACAACAACCTCTTTATGTACTTCCACATTGAAGTTCATACAGATCAATTCAATATCATCATCTGATAATACCGTATTGATTGTTGACATATTTCCCATCATAAATAAAAATTTAATGATTTCAGAACTGTTCTTATGAAGCAACTGTGCTAACTGACCTACAGTAATCGCATCACTATATGTGATTTCCTTTACTGCTTCTTCCTTTTTAGGTGCATTAGACTGATACGAACTCTTATGCCCTTTTCGATTTGGTTTCTTTTTGTTTTTGTTGTTATAAGCCATCGAATCACCTAACCTTTCATCTTTTCGATAATCGCTTTGGCAAAGCCACTATCTACAATCGCAATAGCACTCATCTTTTTGTATGAAACATCATCTAATACAGATGGTTCTACTACTATATACGGCACATTGTAAAATGTGCATTTATCTTGAATCTTCTTCATACGGTTTTGACCGCATAAAGAAGACACAATAACAACTTTGGCTTGAGATTTTTGAATACTTACAAGTAAAGAATCGCCTTTTGCCACCTTACCTGCTCGATAGGCAAGCTGGATCAAATTCGTAATCTTATTCATTGGTAATGATGTTCTCTAATTCCTGGTAAACTTCTTCAGGAATTTCAATTTCTAAAGCTCTTTGTAAAGCCTTGTTCTTTTTCGCAAGAGCTAGGGTTTCTAAGCTTTTTTGAATATAAGCACCATGCCCATTTTTCTTACCTGTTAAATCAATCTCAACTGTTTTTTCAGGTGTACGCACCACACGAATCAATTCCTTTTTAGGAAAGCGTTCTTGGGTAACGACACATTTTCTCATTGGAATCTTACGCATGTAACTTACTCCTAGTCATCATAGTATTCATCATATTCTTCGTAGTCAACATCATCATCCCAAGCATTTTCTTCTTCATATTCCTGCTCTTCGATTTCAGCTAACTCTTCTTCTGAATAGATAGGCTTCATATCCTCATAGTTGAATTTCTTAACTTCAACAGGTTTCTTTTCTTCTTCAACCTTTTCTTTTTCTTTCTTAGGTTTAGAAACAACCTCTTCTTGTTTGTTTGAAGCATCTGCCATAGATTCAAATTTAGAAGTATATTCCTTTACATCAGCAGCCGTCTTTTCTTTACGATTTTGTTTCGCAATACGAGCCGCCTCTTCCATTTCATCAACTTCTTTTTCTTGTTCAGTTTCTTTAACTGTGTTCTCTTTTTCGAATAAAGTATCTTCGGCATGTTCTTCAACCGCATCCACTTCTTCATCTTCATAAGTGAAGTCAGCTACATCAATATTTTCGATTTCAGATTCGTTTGATTTTAATTCTTCAATCTTTTGTTGTTGTTTATAAGCACGTTCTTTGGCTTTCTTTTCTTCATATTCCTGCTGCATCTTAGCTGAAATAGCCATATAGTCAATACCTAATTCCTGCATTTCAGTTTCTGATTTGATATCGATCTTGTGGTTTGTTAATTTAACAGCTAAACGCGCATTTTTACCACGTTTACCAATAGCCAATGATAATTGGTTATCAGGCACAACAACAATCAATCCATCTTTTACAGTTTCATTTGGAATGACTGCAACACCAACACTTGGACTTAATGCATTCGCAATTAATTCACTGATATTGTCTGACCATTCGAAGATATCAATTTTTTCACCATGTAATTCATTGATGATGGTTTGAACACGACTTCCACGAGGACCAATACATGCTCCAATTGGATCAATATTTTCATTGTGTGAATAAACAGCAATTTTACATCTTTCACCTGGATCTCTGGCAATGGCTTTGATTTCAATAATACCATTGTAAATTTCAGGAACTTCACGTTCAAATAAACGACGAACAAAAACTGGTGTAGCACGAGAAACTAAAACCTGTGCCCCCTTTGTTTCTTTATTTACTTCCGTAATAACAACTAAAATGTTGTCTCCTTCTTTGTAGTGTTCTGTTGGAATCTGATCTGATTTTTTCATGACCGCATATGTTTTACCAATATTGACAACAACAAATTTTTCTTCAACCGTTTCAATTGTACCTAAAACCATTTCATCGACTTTGTCACAATATTCTTCATATACCAATGCTTTTTCTGCTTCACGAATCTTTTGTTTCATAACATTCTTTGCTAGTACTACAGCAGCACGTTCAAAGTCTGTAAAATCAACTTCTTCATCGACCATATCACCCAATTGAATGTTTGGATTTTCTTTTCTAGCTTCTTCTAATTCAATTTCTAATTCATCATCTTCAACTTCTTCAACAACCATACGCTCATGGTAAATGTGAATCGTATCATCGATAATGTCTACACGTACATAAGCATCAGGAATTTCGATATGTTTACGATAAGCCTTAGTTAAAGCCTCTTTTAATGCATCTTCAACGATTTCTTTAGTCAATTTACGATCTGTTTCAATACCCTGTAATGCTTTAGCGATATCTTTAACTTTAATTTTTGGTTTCATCTTTGTTCTCCTATACCTTTACTGCTGTCATAATCAGCGAAATATTACTCTTTTCAATAGTGATCTTTTTTGTTCTTGTCTTATCACGATATGAAATGGTTACATCGTTTTCTGTTGCTTCAACAAGATCTCCAATCACTTGATCTAATCCTTGTTTTGGATCCTTCATTTTGACATAGACATATTTACCAACAGCTCTTTGAATTTCTTCATCCGTCTTAAGCTCTCTTTCTGCTCCTGGCGAACAAACCTCAAGCATGTATTCATTGGCATACCAGTCTTTTTCATCAAGCATTTGTCCAATCGCATCTGAACAAGTTGCACAAGTATCCAAATCCATTGTACCGTCTTCTTTTTCAACTGAAACTCTTAATAATGGGGTTTGTTGATTTGTAATCCATTCAATTTCATATAAATGGCACCCATTCGCATTAAGAACTTCTTCAATCCATTCTTTAAGATTGTCCATACTTATTCTCCTTAGTAGCAAAATAGAAGGAGTGGTACGACCCACTCCTTTAATTTCTATACAATATATTTATAGCACAAAAACCGATTTTGTGCAACTATTTGTTTTCTTCAAGCTCAACATGGCGAAGAATAATCGTCTTAATCAATTCAGCCGCTAACTTTGGATCATCATTACAAACAATATATTTGTATTGCGATACCATCTTCATCTCATTGCTAGCTTTGGCAAGCCTTTGCTGAATGATTTCTTCAGGCTCCGTACTACGTCCACGAATACGTCTTTCCAACTCTTCCATTGATGGTGGAATGATAAAAATCGATACAGCATCTGGACATTTTTCCTGCACCTGCAATGCACCCTGCACTTCAATTTCCAATAAGACGTTTTTGCCTTCGTCACGTAAACGATTGACTTCTTTTAAAGGTGTACCATAATAGTTTCCAACAAATTCAGCCCACTCAAGTAATTCCCCATTCTTGATGGCTTCTTCAAAATCTTCACGACTTGAGAAATAATAATCTCTTCCATCTACTTCTCCTGCACGTGGCTTACGTGTTGTCATTGAAGTCGAATAAGCTAAATTTAGGCGTTCATCTTGTTCAAAATATTTTCGAATCGTCCCTTTTCCTACACCACTAGGACCACTCAAAATGATTAATAAACCTCTTTCCATGTGATTCTTGCTCTCCCTCTTTTCATCCATTTTACAAGTCCAAACCATATGTGTCAAATTTAATTTTAGTATGCTATAATCTTTATCAGACTAAGGAGGTTTTCTATGGCCATTGACGGATTATTTTTATACAACATTCAACAAAAACTAAATGCCTATACACCATGCAAAATTGGTAAAATACAAAATATTAGCGATGAAGAAATATTAATTCATCTGCATACACGTAACGAGGGTAACCAAAAACTTGTGATCAATGTACATTCCAACACAAACCGTGTATATATCGCAAATTTCATTCCTGGTATTCAGCCTGAACCATCCAACTTTGTGATGGTCTTAAGAAAGCTATGCTCACAAGCCATTGTCGAATCCTTTGAGCAAGTAGAATATGATCGTATTTTATGCTTGCACCTATCTTGTCGAAACGAATTTCAAGACCTAGTTAAATACAATTTATATATTGAATTAATGGGAAAATATGCCAACATGATACTGGTAAAGGGTGGTATCATTCAAGATGCTTTAAAGCGTATTCCTGTATATGAAAATGCCAAACGATTCATTCATCCAGGCGCAAAATATATTGCCCCAGCACAACCTGAAAAGAAAAATCCTTTTGAAATTCAGAATGTCGACTTAGATCAAAGTCTTGTGAAACAAATCTATGGTTTTTCTCCATTATTATCCAATGAATTTATTTATCGTATTCAAAGTGGTGAAAACTATAATGAGATTTTAAATGAACTTGTTTCTTCAAATACTTTATATATTTATCAAAAAGATTTTCATTGTATCGAACTCAAGCATCTAAATGAGATACCTAAAATCTATACAATCATGGAGGGTTTGAATCATTTATATGAAGAGGATGAACAAAAAAAGCGTATTAAAGAACAATATGGCGATATCATTCGTATAGTTGATAAAGAAAAGACGAAACAAATCAAGAAGCTTCCTAAGCTTGAACAAGCTCTAGAGGATGGCAAAGACTACAAAAAATATCAAGAGTATGGCGATTTGATCTTTGCATATATGTATCAAATAAACAAGGAGAAAACCATTGTCTTACCTTCATTTGAAACAAATGAGGATGTAAAAATTCCAATCGATATGCGTTTTGATTTAAAAACCAATGCGAATAAGTACTATCAGAAGTATCACAAGATGAAACGAAGTCTAGTCATTCTAGAAGAACAAATTGAACAATGTAAAGAAGATATCGAATACTATACGCAGCTAGAAGAACAGTTGCAGCACTGTACTGTATTTGATGCAGGTGAAATTCGTGAAGAGTTAATTAAGCAGCGTGTCTTAATGCCTAAAAAAGAAAACAAAAGAAAAAAGAAGAGCAATAAGCCAAATGTCCTTCATTTAGTCTTGGAAGATTGTGAAATCTATGTTGGTAAAAACAACATTCAAAATAATTATGTGACTCACCAAGTCTCACGTAAGAACGATTTATGGTTCCACGTAAAAGATTACCATGGATCTCACGTACTACTTAAAAGTGATCATTTCACAGAATTCCAAATACGGTTATGTGCCCAGCTTGCAGCCTACTATTCAAAAGGAAAAGATTCTAGTTCAGTACCAGTCGATTATTGTTTGATTTCTCAGATCAAAAAGGTACCAGGATCTAAGATTGGTTTTGTGACGATGAAATCCAATAAAACCATCTATATTGATCCGGATGAATCCAAATTGTTGGAAATCATCAAACAATATCAAGTAAAGTAAAAGACGGAAATTGAAATTCCGTCTTTTTCATTTTATCCTTTTACTTCGATTGTAGAACCATCAGGTCCTGGTGTGTTTTTTAAGTAATCAATGATTTCTTGACGCTTGTCAGCTTTACAAGGTTTACAAGCAATGTGATCCATATCACCTGATACCAAGGCTTCAGCCATACCGCTACATCCAGGGAATCCACAACCACCACAGTTATATCCAGGTAGCAATGATGTTACTTTTTCAACACGTACATCTGCTTCTACTTTTAAATATTTGTCGGCAACACCTAGACCCAAGCCAAGTATTGCACCAAGTACAAGCATCATAATTACGGCTACAATTACCATATTTATTCTCCCTTCACTTGATTATGAGCCGGATTGTTTGTGCAGGAAAAATCCTTACATCCATCACAATCGGCTTTTAAATCTTCACACCCCTCTGGTTTGGGTGTTTTTTTATTCATTAAATACAAAACAATATAGATGGCAACTAATCCACCAAAAAACAATATTGCATATAGATATCTCATTATACAATTCCTGTAAAGCAAGAAAATGCCATAGCCATGATAGCAGCTACAATCAAGGCAATTGGATTACCAACAAAGGCATTTGGAACTTCACTTTGTTCTAATCTTTCACGAATTGTAGAGAAAATGAATAATACAAGGGCAAATCCTAATGGAGTACCGATTGAGTATACTAACATTTGTGCAAAATTATAACTATTAGAGATATTTACTAAACATACGTTTAATACAACACAGTTTGTTGTGATCAAAGGTAAGTAAACACCTAATGATTTGTATAGTGCAGGACTTGTCTTTTTAATAAACATTTCAGTTAACTGAACTAAAGATGCGATTACCAAGATAAAAGTAATCAAATCCATAAATTCAAGTTGTAAAGGTACAAGGACTAAATAATATAGACCATATGTAACGATTGCTGCAACGACAATAACAAAGACTACGGCAACACCCATACCAATGGCTGAGCTTTTCTTTTTAGAAACACCCATGAATGGGCACATACCTAAGAACTGCGTTAAGATAACGTTATTTACTAATACACTCGTTACTAAAAGTGCCATCAATTCACCCATCTTACTTTACCTCCTTTGCTGCAGCTTCCTCTTTAGCATTTACATGTTGTTTATAAGCACCAACAGCTGCTGCTAAAACCGCAAATGTAATGAAGGCTCCTACACTTGATCCAAAAACACTAATTGTAAAGTTTTCAGGGATGATGTGTAGGTTTAACCAAACTTGTGCTTCGTTAAATGGGTTTACCACTTTGATTCCTCCAGTCGAAATCAATTCACGAATAAATGACATCGCAAGTACAGCTAATGTATATCCTAGACCCATTCCTAATCCATCAAGAGCTGAATCTAAAATACCATTCTTGCTCGCAAATGCTTCCGCACGACCTAAGATGATACAGTTAACTACGATCAATGGAATAAATACACCTAAGCTTGTATTTAAGCTTGGAGCATAGGCTTGGATCAACATTTGAATGATCTTAACCAAAGTCGCAATGATAACGATATAAACTGGAATACGAATTTCATCTGGTGTAATTTTACGAACACATGAAATAATCACGTTTGACATGATCAATACGATAATAACACTAACACCCATACCAATCGCATTGTTTACGCTTGTAGTAATGGCAAGTGTTGAACAAATTCCTAAGAATAATGAGAATACTGGGTTATCTTTAATCAAACCCGCTTTAAAGTTTTCAAAACGATTCATCTAGATAACCTCCTTACTTCAACTTATCGACAAGCTTTGCAGCTTCATGAATACCATTCACAACTGGACCAGAAGAAACAGTGGCACCAGAAATTGTATCCAATTCACCAGTTGCATCTTTTCCTTCTAGAGATTTCTTAAATGGAGCCTCAGTTACTTGAGAACCTAAGCCCTTAGTATCTCCATTACTGATGGCATTATATTTGTCGATTTTCTTTGTATCCTTATCAATTGAAACTAAGAATACAGTTCCTTCTTTATATCCACTAACACTCATGTTGAAGATATATACATTTTTATATTCATAAACCTTTTGAACAGTTTTAGAATTAAAAGTCTTATTAACAACTTTAAAATCATTTTCGCTTGCATCTGGATACATTGCAACCAATGATTCCTTTTCTTGACGCTCATTATTTTCAGCAATAACTGGCGCAGTCATTTGGTTTGCGAATGCTAAGGCACCACCAGCAATAGCACTAACAATGGCCAAGAATAAACCTAAATGTACGATCTTGTTCATAGAGTTACCTCCATCGTTTCAACAACAGCAGCTGTAGTTGCAGGTACATCTTCTACCTTTTGAATAGAACTAGCTGCATAGAAACTGATAGCTAAACCAATTAAAGCTAAGCAGGCACAGACAATTCTTGATTTTTTAACCAATTCTAATTGTTTTCCGTCGAAGCAAGATTCGATCCAAGGAGTAAACATATTCATTAATAAGATAGAATATAAACATCCTTCTGGAAGGTTTGCCTTTAAACGAATTAGTACAGTGATAATAGCCGCACCCATTGCGAATACAACACGACCACTTGCGCTTGTTGGACTTGTTACTGGATCTGTCAACATAAATACAGCACCAAATACAACACCACCAGTTAAGATGTGAAGTAATGGATACCAGATAACTGCAGGAATACCGTGGTATGAATCAATTCCTGTAATAGCTGCAACAACTGCTGTCAATACAAAAATTGTACCTAAGTATACAACAGGAACTCTCCAGTCAATGATTTGACGAATTGCTAGAACTACACCAACAATCAAAATCAAGATAGTAAATGTTTCACCTAATGATCCTGGGTAGTTACCTAAAGCTAAATCTAAGAAAGTACCTTTATTAGTTCCATTTATAGTTTTCAAAAAAGCATCTAAAACACTGGCATTTGCTGGCAACCAATGATAAGTACTAGCAATTGTAGTTGTTGGTGTAGCATATGTAACCAATCCAACACTAACACCAGTGAAAGCTTGAAGAATTAAAGCACGTCCAACAGCTGCTGGGTTGAAGATATTTTGTCCAAAACCACCAAACAATAATTTAGCAATTACGATTGCGAATACGGTTGCAACGATAACGGCATAACAAGACATGTTTACAGGTACCATTAAAGTTAAAATGATAGCTGAAACCCATCCAAATGAGTTCTTTAAGAAAGTTTTAACATCTTTCTTCATAATTTTTGCGAAGATGGATTCGCAAACTAATGTTGTAATTAAAGAACAAGCTAATAAAAGAATACAATGTAAAGCAGCATCGGCTCCGATAGATTTACCATAGTAAATGACTGAAGCTGCAAACACAACAAGTAAGCCTAAAGTTAGTTCCTTCATGATACGTTGTGTTGACAAGTTATTCTTAATGCTTGGACTTACATGAAAAGTAAATTTCATTTGAATCCTCCCTACTTTTTCTTAAGCATAACAATACGTTTTGCCTTACGAACATTTTCAGTTACATCAATATGAGATGGACAAATATAAGTACACATTCCACATTCGATACAACTCATAACGCCACGTTTTGACATTTCGTCTACGTCATTGGCCTTCAATGCAGCCGTAATACGGACTGGCTGTAAACCACTTGGACAATGATCACTACATTTACCACAACGTAAACAAGCAATCGCATCATCATTAGCAGCTGGTAATACAGTTAATGCATTCATGGCACGATCAACGACAAACATATCATTGACAATTGTTTTACCCATCATAGGTCCACCTGAAATCAAGCGAACAGTATCTTGTGTATATCCACCACAAGCTTCAATGATTTCACTAACAGGCATTCCAACAGGGACACAAACATTGTGTGGATTTTTAACACATTCTCCACTAACTGTTAAATTCTTTTGGGTAATTGCTTCACCCTTTTCGAAAGCTTTCGCAATCGCAATAGCACTCGAAGCATTTCCAATGATGGCACCGGCTTCGGCTGGTAATCCACCATATTCCTTATGTAATACTTCACGTACTAAAACACGTTCCCATCCCATTGGGTAAACATCAGGGACTGGACGAACCTCAACACCAGCAGCATCATTTAAGCTTGATTTTACTTTTTCAATTAAATCTGGGTGAGATTCCTTGATACAAATGTAAACCGTTTTAGCTTCTGCCATTTTCTTCATGATTTTAGCACCAGTAACTAAATCTTGTGCATCATCCATTACCGAACGGTAATCAGCTGTGATATATGGTTCACATTCTACGGCATTGATCAATACGTAATCAACTCCATCTGGTTTCATGTATTTAACATAGGTTGGGAAACCAGCTCCACCTAAACCAACAATACCTGCATTTTTTACAAAATCCACACACTCTTCTCTAGAAGCACTTTGCCAGTCTAAAGGTGCAAATGATTGAACTTTTGTTTGTTTGAAATCGCATTCAATCACCATGTGATTTTGTGGACGCAAAGAATTGTGCATTCTCTTAACAATTCCTTTGTAAGTTCCAGAAACACTTGAATAAATTGGCACATAAAAACCTGACTTCGTTTCAGCAAGTTTTGTTCCAACGGATACAGTATCTCCCTCTTCAACAAGAATATCAAAGTCTAAAGTACGTCCTGCTACTAAAGGAATATAAACTTCCTTTTTAGGCATAAGATGTAATAATTCAGACTTCTCTGTCAATTCTTTTTTACCAGGGATATGCTGTCTCATTGGTCCTAAAAATAGTGACATATAAATCCTACCTCCCATTTATACTAGTTAATCATAGGCCTTTTTTCACACAACTTCAAGAATTTTTTGACAATTTCCCATAATTTAGGTAAGTACTTACATTTACAACCAATTAAATTCATTCTATAATACTCTTATGCAAAAAAATAAATCCATTACATCATGGCTGGTACTCTCGATATGTTTCTTGATCTTTATTTGTTCCGTTATCTTCTATACACAAAATAAAGCAAATCCAAAAAGCGAAGATCTCAATATTACACTTACCGATGTAGGTTTTGACACCCCAATCACATTGAATTGTACGTGTTCACAAGCAGATTTTGCCAAGTATACAAAGATATTAAGAAAAACATTTAAAGACAACAACAAACGTTTTGACCAATACCATGCCTATAAAAATATGAACAACCTATATACATTGAATCATGAAGCCTATGATCATCCAATAGAAATGGATACTACCTTTATTAATTGTTTACAATTAGCACTTAAAATGCAGGCAGAAAACTCACAGTTTGACATTACACAAGGAGCGCTTTTAAATCTTTGGCATGATGCCAGGGAAAACACACAGATTCCTCCAAGTGATGAACAAATTCAAGAAGCCTTAAAACATATTGATATAAATTCAATTCAAATTGATGGAAATACAGTACGTTATTTAGATTCTGAATTATCTCTTGATCTAGGCGCCATTGCCAAAGGATATACCGCTCAACTTGCCAAAGAAGCATTAAATAAAGCAGGCCTAACCAATGGATATATCAATGCCGGTGGTAACGTTGTCTTACTTGGTGAAAAAAAAGATGGATCCAATTGGAAGATTGGTATTCAAAGTCCAGATTCAAATGATGCTCTAGTTCAATATTCAACAAAAAAAGCCACTTGTTTAGTTACAAGTGGAGATTACCAAAGATATTTTACATATAAAAATAAAAAGTATTCCCATATCATTGATCCACAAACCGGTTATCCTGCAAACGATGTACGAAGTGTAACTGTCATCACAAAAGATTCAGGAAAGGCCGATGCCTTAAGCACGACTCTATTTTGTATGAGTGTAAAGGATGGAAAGAAATATCTATCTACTCTTGATTATGATGTACAAGCGATATGGATCGTAGATAAAGATAGTGATGTTTCATCGAATCTAAAAACAAAAAATTATAAAATCATCACAACAGACAAAATAAAAAATAGAGTAACTCTTGTCAAATAGAGT
>NZ_QRVI01000011.1 GCF_003458715.1 Eubacterium sp. AF22-8LB | reverse complement strand
GCAGAATTATTTTAATAATAATGAAAGGGGTGGAGGTCGAGACAAAGTCTACTCGACGAAAATATGAAAATTAACTACTATGATAATCCATTTACATCCAAAAGAATGAATGTGATTGCACGCAATGGAGTCGTTTGTACAGGAAATAATTTGGCTACACAAGCGGGACTAAGAATGCTTCAAGCTGGTGGAAATGCAGTAGATGCAGCCATCGCAACTGCTGCCTGTTTAACTGTAGTAGAACCATGCTCAAATGGACTTGGTTCTGATGGATTTGCGATTGTATGGATGAAAGACAGGATGTATGGAATGAATAGTTCCGGATGTTCTCCTTATGAGATTTCAGCTGATCAAATTACAGAGATTCCAAAACGTGGATGGATACCGGTAACGGTACCTGGAGCTGTAAAGGGTTGGAAGGCTTTGAGTGAAAGATTTGGAGTCTTGCCTTTTAAACAATTGTTAGAACCCGCAATTGATTATGCGAGAAATGGCTATCCGGTAAGTGCTGAAATTGCACGAATGTGGAAAAAAGCTTTAAATGCAATTCCAAATACTGAAGAATTTAATGGGTGGTATGATACTTTTACTTTTGATGGAAAAACGCCTGAAGCCGGGCAGATGGTTTGTATGCCAAAATTAGCGGATGCCCTGGAAAAGATTGCGGACACAAAAACGGATGCTTTATATTATGGTGAGCTGGCAGATCGAATTGATGAAGAATCAAGAAAATTTGGTGGATTCTTACGTAAGAAAGATTTAGAGAATCACAAGGTTGAATGGGTCGATCCTATACATGTAGATTATCATGGTTATCAAGTTTGGGAATTGCCGCCCAATGGCCAGGGTATTGTTGCGTTGATGGCATTGAATATATTAAATAACTTTAAATTTGAAAGTCGTGATGCGACTTGTATTCATACGCAGATGGAAGCGTTGAAAATGGCATTTGCGGATGCTAAGGAATATGTAACAGATGCTAAATATATGAAGATGCCTATTCAAGATTTAATCAGTCCAGAATATGGTAGACAAAGAGCGAGTCAAATCACAAATATAGCTCTTGCCCCTAGTGTGGATAAACCACATGGATCAGGCACTGTATATTTATGTACGGCGGATAAAGAAGGTAATATGGTTTCATATATTCAATCTAATTATATGGGCTTTGGCAGTGGTATTGTCGTAGATGGAGTTTCTTTACAAAATCGTGGATATGATTTTAGTTTGAATCCATCGCATATCAATTATTTGATGCCGCATAAAAAGACGTATCATACAATTATTCCTGGTTTTTTGACACAAAATGGAAAACCAGTTGGTCCATTTGGTGTTATGGGTGGCTATATGCAGCCACAGGGACATATGCAGGTTGTTTCAAATATGATTGATTTTCATTTGAATCCTCAGATGGCTTTGGATGCTAAACGCTTTCAATGGATGGAAGGCATGAAATTTATTATAGAGCCTGGTTTTGATGAAGATATTATTTCTGAATTAAAAAAACGAGGCCATGAAATTGAAGTTGAGGACGAATGGGCTATGTTTGGACGTGGACAAATCATTGTTCGTTTAGAGAATGGTGTATATGTCGCGGGTTGCGAATCAAGGACGGATAGTAATATTGCTTGTTATTGAAATTATGTGATAAAATTATAATAAATAGAAAAGTTGAGGATACTTATATGAAGCTTTTAGCTACAGATTATGATGGAACATTACGTTATGCACAGGATGTAATGCCAGAAGATTTAAAATCAATTGCGGCGTGGAAAGAACAAGGAAACAAATTTGTGATTGTTACGGGTCGTTCAAAAGAGTCAATTGATGCGCAGGTTCAAGCATTTGATTTACCATGCGATTATTTAATCACAAATAATGGTGGTATGGTTTTTGATGAAAATGGAAATGTATTATTATCAAATTTTTTGAATTTTGATGTTTGTGTAGATATTTTGCACAATGTCAAGAAATTGGATAGCGTGATTAGTTATGTAGTGAATGATGGAATTCATCGTCATCGTATTGTATTGCAGCCTGATGCAGTGGATCATCGTTACCCCAATTTAAAGCCAGATGTAACAGAGGCTGAATTGTTAGATATGTCGCATTTTGCACAAATCGTATTATCGATGGAGGATACAGATTCAGCTTTAGAAGTAGCTTCTAAAATTAACGATTTGTATTATGAACAAGTCGTGGCATATCCAAATAATTTTGTGGTTGATATTGTTCCAAGGGGGATTTCAAAAGCGACTGGCTTAGATTTCTTGATTGCGTATGCGAATATTAATGAAGAAGATGTATATACAATTGGGGATGGACATAACGATATTCCATTAATTGAATTTGGAGTGCATGGATCGGTTATGTCGTGTGCAGATGCGGATGTAAAAATGCATGCTCAAGTTGAGTATGATTCAGTAAGTGATTTAATTTCAAAAAATATGTAAAAATATAAGGGGGTATTTTAGATGAGTTTTACCTTATCTGATATTACATTCCTGATTCGATTATTATTGGATATTTTAGTAGTATGGGGATTGATATATTCTGGCCTTAGAATTGTGCGAAATAACTCGCGCACGATTCAGCTTGTAAAGGGTGTATTGATTATTGTTTTGGTCAAGGCACTAGCGGTGTGGCTTGGCTTAAATGCATTAAACTATTTGATTGAAATGTTCTTGAACTGGGGAGTTGTTGTTATATTGGTTGTGTTCCAGCCAGAAATTCGTGGTATGTTAGAGAAGGTTGGTAAAACAACAGCTATATTGACAACAGATGTTTCAGTTTCACAAATTCAACAAATGATTAGTGAATTAGTAGAAGCATGTTCATCTATGTCTAAATCAAAGACGGGAGCCCTGATTTCTATTGAAAGAACACAGAGCTTGTCTGATTTTATTCGTACAGGAATTGTGATGGATTCTGAAGTTTCAACTGAATTGTTAGGTACAATATTTCAGTATGGAACTCCAATGCATGATGGTGCTGTTATCATTCAGGGAAATAAAATAGCGTGTGCAGCAGCTTATTTTCCTCCAACAACTAAGGATTTACCAAGTAAATATGGAGCTAGACATAGAGCGGCTGTTGGAATTAGTGAGATTACAGATTCCATAACAATTATTGTTAGTGAAGAAACGGGAAATATTTCAGTTGCGGTAAATGGGCAGTTAACGCAATATCCTCCAGAAGGATTACAACGTTATTTGACAAATGTCTTAGTGCCAAAAACAAGTGAGAATACTTCTTCGATTCTTGTTCCAATGTTGAACCAGGCTAAATCCATGGGAAAACGTGCAAAGAAGCAAGAGGAAGATGCGAATAAAGATGAGCGTGTTAAGGCGATTGAAATTGTGAATTTATATGAACAGAAAAAGGAGGGCAGTCAACATGGAAACTCCAAATAAAAAAGGCCCTTCCGTATGGATCAAAGAATTACATAGTTTAGTGACATTGATTTTTCAAAAAGTAAGTAAGCTTGTAGATCGTATATTGTTTGATAAAAAGGGATCTGTGATTATTTCTTTAGTTTTATCGATTATGATTTGTGTGGTTATCAATTATGAGGATATTAGCCTTAAATTGTTTAACGATACAAGAACGACTGTGGATCTTAGAAATGTAGCTGTTGAAGTATTGGCAGATACAGATAAATATGATGTATCTGGAGTACCTAGCACAGTTGATGTTTCATTAACAGGGGATGCAACTAGCATTCAGGTGTTCCGTTCTAAGTCAAGTGTGCAAGTGGTTGCCGATTTGAAAAGATATTCTGAGGGAGAAAATATCATTAATTTGAAGGTAAAAAATTTACCGGAAAAAATTGAAGCAGTGATAGATCCCGCTACCATAGATGTTACGCTTTCTAAAAAAGTTACAAAGAGTTTTACAATTCAACCAGAATTACTTGTGGGAACCAACCAGAAGGTTAGTGATTTTGAAACACCAGAATTAGATACGATGACAGTTAAGATTACGGCAAGTCAAAATCAATTAAATTCAATTCGAGTTGTAAAGGCATTGATAGATTGTACAGGACAAATTCAAGATTTTGATGCGAATGCAACTTTAGCAGCGTATGATGCCAAGGGAAACAGAGTAAATGTTGTGCTTTCACCGGATACGGTGCGCGCAAGTGTGAAAATAGCTAAAAATACATCAGACAAGGAGGATTCAGAGTAATGGGTAAGTATTTTGGAACAGATGGGGTTCGTGGAAGAGCGAATGAAGGATTAACACTTGATATGTCTATTAAAATTGGACAGTATTTAGGGTGGTATTATGGAAAAGAAAAACATGCGAAAATCTTAATTGGTAAAGATACTCGATTAAGTGGAGATATGTTTGAATTAGGTCTTGCGGCTGGTGCTACAAGTATGGGTGCACAAGTATATTTATTAGGTGTATGTCCTACACCTGCTATTTCTTACTTGGTTCGTAAAGAAAGATTTGACTGTGGAATCATGGTTAGTGCAAGCCATAACCCTTATTATGATAATGGAATTAAATGTTTTAATCATAATGGGGAAAAGATGGAAGAAGAATTGCTTCTTGAAGTTGAAAAATATATGGATGGACTTACTGATCTTGACCTTGTAACAGGGGACCATATTGGTGAATACTTTGAATGGGAAGATGGATTAGAAATCTATATGAGCTGGTTAAAGGAATGTGTTCCTGTTGATTTAACTGGAATGAAAATTCTTTGTGACTTAGCAAATGGTTCTGCCACAAGTACAGCTATTGAAACTTTAGATTCTTTAGGTGCAACTGTCGATGCGATCAATAGTTCGCCAAATGGTGTGAATATCAACAATAAGTGTGGATCTACACATCCAGAAGGCCTACAAAGAATGATGCGTGAAGGAGACTATGATATTGGTTTTGCCTTTGATGGAGATGCCGACCGTTTAATTATGGTGGATTCAGATGGCAAGCTTTGTGATGGAGATTATATTTTATACATCTGTTCTCGTTACATGAAATCTGTAAATCGCTTGAATAAAAACATGTGTGTAACTACTGTTATGGCTAATTTAGGTTTGTATAAGGCTTTAGATGCAAATAAAATTGACTATATTCAAACGGCTGTTGGTGATAAATATGTATTTGAAGAAATGCAAAAGAATAATTACTGGATTGGTGGAGAACAAAGTGGTCATATCATTTTCTTAGAACATGAAGTGACTGGTGATGGACTTATGACAGCATTAAAGATTTTAGAAATTATGAAAGCTACAGGCAAGTCTTTACAGGAATTAAGTGATGGATTGTTTATTTATCCACAATTATTGAAAAATGTAACAGTAAAAGATAAAAATGCATGCTTAGAAAGTCAAGATTTACAAGCTGTTGTAGATTCAGTTGCAGCTGATTTAGGAAATGAAGGTAGAATTTTAGTTCGTCCTAGTGGAACAGAACCATTGATTCGTGTCATGGTAGAAGCGAAAACAGATGAGCTATGCGCCCAATACGTTAAGCGTGTTACAGATTTCTTAGAAGCAAATAATTTTTAGAAAGAGGGTGGCTTTATGAAAAGAGTCATAAGCATTGTTGAGGATGAAAAGGATATTAATAATCTAGTTGCCCAATATTTACGCAAAGAAGGCTATGAGGTTCATTCTTACTATACTTATGAAGAAGCAAGTGCACATGTTGCTGATGACGATGTACATTTGTGGATTTTGGATATCATGTTAGATGATAAATCTGGCTTTGATTTAATTGAGGAAATACGTTTACAAGGACCAGAAACTCCTGTTATTTTCATGAGTGCTCGTGATAAAGAATTTGATCGTATTATTGGTTTAGAAAAAGGTTGTGATGACTATATCACAAAACCATTTTCACCCAAGGAACTTGTATTAAGAGTCAACAATATTATTAAGCGTGCTTATCGTGATGATAATAATCGTATTAGTATTGATGGTTATGAATTGGATGAAGAACAAAGAAAAATCTATGCCGATAATGTTGAGATAGAGTTGACAACCAAAGAATTCGACTTATTAATGATGTTTATCAAAAATAAAGGGATTGCGTTTTCACGAGATAAAATTCTAGAAAATGTTTGGGATGAAAATTATTTTGGTAGTGATCGTGTTGTCGATGATACTTTGCGTCGTTTGCGTAAAAAGCTTCCAAATTTAAATATTCATACAATTTATGGATATGGATATCGATTAGGATGATACTTTGTGTATCATCTTTTTCTTTTAATTATGATAAAATAATAGTAACAATGATGAGGTGATGTTTTTATGAAGGGACCAACCTTTTATTTTCAAAAAATGTCCTTAACACGTCAAATATTAACAATTATTTTGACGGTTTTGATATTTTTTATTATGTTTTTCTTTGTGTTTGTCAGTGACAATATTGATCGTACAATTACGAAACAAATGTATGAACTTATCTTAAATCGGCAGACACCAATTGTGGGCTTGATTGATTCGAAACAAACAAACAGCTTAGATGATATCTATGCGTTTATGGCTAGTGATAATGTACAAACGAATTGTCTTATTCAAAATGGAAGTATAGCTAATATTGCGGTTCAAAATACGCAAAAAGTGAACCATAAAGTCTATGAATATCTATTGGATCAATCGAGACAAATGAATTCGGAAAGTGATGAGGCTTTACAAGGAACGGTTACAGTCGCAAATTCAAAATATTATTATCGTATGATTCATTGTCATGATGGTGTTATATTAGCTAGCTTTATGGATGACACATATGCGACGCAGTTTCGAGATTCATTGATTAATTCAACTGTCTACGTTATTGTGATTGCGTTTATGATTGTTTTTTTGATTATTTTAATGTGGGTATTTTCTATCATTCATCCACTGAATTTAATTCGAGACTATATTGAACAGATCAAGGACGGAAAAGAAGTGGAATTACATTTAAATCGTGATGATGAGATTGGTGAAATGGCGAATGCGATTGTTAAAATGAATGATGAACTTAAAAAGCAGGATAAAGCTAAAGAAGATATGATTCATAATATTTCACATGATTTGAAAACGCCAATTGCGACGATTAAGTCTTATGCAGAATCGATAAAGGATGGTATATATCCATATGGAACTTTGGAAAGCAGTGTCGATGTAATCTTGGATAATGCACAAAGACTAGAAAATAAAGTTCACTCTTTACTATATATGAATCGTGTTGAATATTTAGTGGCCAGTGATGCGGAGGGCGTTGTTACTAATATGAAAGATGTTGTGGAGCAGGTTGTGTTAAACTCGGCTGTTCTACGTCCTGAAATTCAAGTCATAACAGATGTGGAAGAGGTTTTCTTTGATGGCTTGATTGAAGCTTGGCGTGTTGCGATTGAAAATATTATGGAAAATGCATTCCGCTATGCGAAGTCATATATTAAGATTGAGGTTCGTGAAGATTGGTTATGCATCAGTAATGATGGTCCAAAAATGCCAGAGGATCGTATTGAATCTTTATTTAGACCCTATGAAAAAGGTGAAGGTGGTCGTTTTGGTTTGGGACTTTCGATTGTATTTAAGGTTTGTAAGGCAAACCATTACATTGTGAAGGGAGAAAATAGTGATGATGGTGTTCGCTTTATAATTTATCGAAAAGTAAAGAAACAAAGAAAGAAAAAAGAAAATAACTGGGTAAAACCCAAAGGAGAAAAAGCATGATGAATGTTGCGACAATTGGTTCAGGTGTTATTGTAGATCGTATGATTGAAGCTATGCGAATGGATGGTCGATATAATTTATATTGTGTTTATTCAAGAACAGAAGAACGTGCAAAAGAATTTGCTGAAAAACATGGCGTTTGTACATATTACACAGATATGGAAGAAATGTTGAATGATGAAAATGTAGACATTGTTTATGTGGCAAGCCCTAATTCTTTACACTATCCACAGTGCAAAATGGCTTTGGAGCATAAGAAGCATGTGCTTAATGAAAAACCATTTACTCCGACTTTAAAGGAGTGTAATGATTTATTTGAGATTGCACAAAAGAATGGCGTATATATTTTTGAGGCCATTACTAACATTCATTTGCCAAACTATAAGATCATCAAGGATAATCTTTTAAAATGTGGAGAAATCAAGATGGTGCAATGTAATTTCTCGCAGTATTCATCTAAATATCAAAAGTATAAAGATCATATTCATACAAACGCGTTTGATCCAGCCTTCAATGGTGGAGCTTTAATGGATATTAATGTATACAATCTTCACTTTGTGACAGGTATATTTGGTAAACCTGATGATATTCATTATTTCAAAAATACGGGATATAACGGAATTGATACAAGCGGAATTGTGATTATGCAGTATCCAGACTTTATTGCGACATGCACAGGGGCTAAAGATTGTTCAAGTCCATATACTGTATATCTACAAGGTGATGAAGGTACATTGATTGTTTCGGGTGCAAGCAGTGGTGTATGTAAAGATGTATATTTTGATGCACCTAAGAAAGATCAGATAGGCAAAAAGGCTGTAGACACAAAAGAAAAAATCAGTATTGAGCAACCTGACCATATGTTGTATGAGTGTCAGGATTTCATGGATGTGATTTTAAATAAGGATGAAGAGGCTTATCAAGCATATAAAGAACAAACACAAATGGTTGTAGAACTATTAGAAAAGCTATCATGAAGAAGATAGCTTTTTTTTAAATATAAAATTTTTTTCTGTACTTTCATTTGAATCAAAATAATATCCAAGTTCTGAGAAATGCCTGATGTCATCTATATTTTGGACATTGTTTTCTGCCATATAACGAATCATAGCTCCTCTTGCCATTTTGGCATATACACCCTTTTCTTTTCCGTTCTCTTCTATAAAGCGCACATCGATTAATGTTTTGTATTTTCTTACAGCTTTGGCATATTCTTCACTGGCAAGATTTAAAATAGGCTCATTGATTTGATTTGCGATATCATCCTTCCAAAAATCATAGAGGGAAAAGGGACATTTTGTCTGCATTTCTAAACGATATGGTGTGATTGCATCGAATGGCTTTAATAGACCATAAAAACCAGAAAGAATATAAAGATGTTGTTGAATATAATTCATTTGTTCATCCGTAAATACATGGGGTGCCATATATTGGTACTGGATACCAGAATACGATAAAATGGCGGGTGTTGTATTTTTGTCTAGGTCCATATTTTGAAACTGTTCAAAGGTATTTTTGGCAATGGAGTCTGAACATTTTAAATAGGATTTTAAATCTGTGTAACTTAAATTTTGTAGATGTTGTAAAAGTTCATCTGTCTTAGATAAAAATATGGGTGTTGTGCACTCCATGTTTATATCATCAATTGTTTTCATTTTTTTTGCAGGTGAGATAATTATTTTCATATATATATTGTAACATAGCAATATAATATATTTTAAGAAATGGAGTGTTTTATAATGCAATCTAAGAACACTCGTCACTTCAGTGATGAGAGGTTCAAGATAAATACAGAAGAAATGTTAAAAGACTTAGAAGAATTAATCAACACACCGAGTGTAGTTGGTTTTTATCCTGAGATCCACAAGAAGTTAGCTAAAATAGTTGGTAAGATGGGGTATGAAATTGAATATGACAATAAAAGAACAGCTTATGTTCGTGTACCTGGAATAGATTCAAGTAAGACAGTTTGTGTAGGCGCTCATTTAGATACGATTGGGTTACAAGTACGTCATGTGATGGAAAATGGATGGATTGAAGTTAAAAATCTTGGGGGAATTAATTTTCATAATGTAGAAGGGGAAAATGTTTATATTCATACGCGTAATGGAAAAACTTTTGAAGGAATGGTAATCTGTAAATCTCATTCAGTTCACGTGTTTGATGATGCGAGAAGTCGTGAGCGTGATATTAATAATGAAGCTATTTTATTAGATGCAGATGTGAATAGTGCTCAAGATGTATATGATTTAGGAATTGAAAATGGCGATTTAATTAGTGTTGAACCACGTTTTAAACGTACAAAATCTGGTTTTATTAAGTCTCGTCATATTGATGATAAAGCTATGGTGGTAGCCGCAATTGAGGTGTTGCGTCAATTAAAACAAAATGACTTGAAGCCTGCATTCAATACCTTATTCGCATTTCCGATATATGAAGAAATTGGACATGGAGGTGCCTATGTACCAAGTGAAGTCAGTGAATATGTGTCTTTAGATATTGGTTTGATTGGACCAGATAACCATGGCTCAGAAAAGTTGGTTTCCATTGGTGCTAGCGATCATTATTCTCCATATGATTGGGGATTGACAACACATTTGATCAACTTGGCAAAAGAAAATCAAATTGAGTATTGTGTGGATACTTTCTATCGTTTTGGATCCGATGCGACGGCTGCCATTCGCTCAGGAAATAATGTAATGCCTGCTGTATTTGGGGTTGGATGTATGAACTCACATGGATATGAAAGAACAAGTATTCATGCGATTGAAGAGTGTGCTCGATTAACCTTGGCTTATGTTTTAAATAAATAAAAAAGAAGCTGTAAGAGTTTTAATTTAATTCTTTGCAGCTTCTTTTTTTAAATGATTTGAGCTAATTCATAACCAAGATGAATTTGATTTAACATTTTTTCTTTTGTTTGTTTAAATAAATCAAATTGTTTTTGGGCTTCATTCACGTTTTGATACACCTTCCAATCTCCAACTAAATAAAAGGGCTTGTGTTCAATAAAACCAATCACATCATCTAAAGGATATCCAAGAAATACACCTATTTCATGAGGAAAGTTATTTGTATTAAGTCTTTTTTTGAGTTCTTGTATACACAGTTCAAAAGTATTTGGATAATGATAGGATTTTAAAAAGTTTTGAACTGCATTTGAGGAAATATAGTCTTTAAGTTTGGAATTGTATACATAAATGGTGTATTGAAATTCTTGTTCAATGAGGATCAAAAATATCCCTTTTGAATTCAGCTGTTGGTTGTATTGTTGAATCAATATCTTAATACTGTTGTCGTTTTTTGGAAGGTGAAACATATTGGCATATTTACATTGTTTTAATGCCGGTGCACAATAGTTAGCCAATAAAGATTCAAAACGTTTTTTTGACATAATTAAGCTCCAATCGATTTTTTGATGTTTTCGATATCTTCAGGCGTACCTGCATTTTCTACTTTATATAGAATTTCACAGCCATAATCTTCACTGATTTTATCGGCTGCCTGACAATACGCTTCACCATAACCTGTATCTCCAGAACATACAACACCTTGAATTAATGAGCCGTTCGCCATTAAAAAGCTGTCTACTTCTGCAGGAACATCACCATAGCCATCTGTATATGTAAATAAGATGAATGGTTCGTCAATGCTTTCAGATCCATCATTAATGCGAAGGGCATCTATACCTAAAGAATTAATGATTTCTTCCACATTACCTGTGCGACTTGCGAATGCATATTTCATATAAGAACCTCCTTTAAAGTTAGACATAACTAACTGTCCATAGTATATATCAATTGGAGTTAGTTGTAAATAACTATTTTTGATTTTTTTCATTTTTGTATATCATGATATACTATTACTGATTTAAAAGAGGAGAGATTATGGAAATAAAAGATATGACGAAGGGAAGCGAATTAAAACTAATTTTTATGTTTTCCTTACCTTTAATGCTTGGAAATATTTTTCAACAGCTATATACAGTTTGTGACACGATTATTGTTTCAAGACATTTGGGCGTAAAAGCATTAGCCGCTATAGGATGCTCGGATTGGCTTACATGGATGGGGATTGCAGTTGTGACAGGTTTAGCTCAAGGTTTTTCTATTCCAATTGCACATGCATTTGGTACACATGATAAGAGTAATGTTCAAAAATGTATTTCGACATTAGTTGTGAATGCAATTCTATCTACACTTATTATTTTGATTGTTGTTTATCCGTTTTTACCTAATATTTTGATTTTATTGAAAGCACCAGCTGATATTATGGATCGAGCTTTGGCATATACACACGTTATTTATTTAGGATTATTTGCGACCATGTTTTACAATGCCCTCGCAAGTATTTTACGTGCCTTTGGAAATTCAAAAACACCATTACATGCTATGATTATTGCGAGTGTCTGTAATGTAGGGTTAGACATTCTATTCGTTATGGGACTTGAATGGGGGATCATTGGGGCAGGTGTCGCTACAATTATTGCACAGGTCTTAGCTGGATGTTACTGTTTGTATCACGTTTTACGATTAAGCGAATATATGCCAACATCAATTTGTAAGGATTTATCCTATTATAAAAATCAATTTCGTTTAGGGATTCCAATGGCCTTACAAAATGTATTGATTGCGATTGGTGGTATGGTTCTAACAAGCGCAGTAAACCAATATGGAACATATTTCCTTGCAGGATTTACGGCTATGAATAAATTATATGGGGTGCTTGAGATTTCTGCTGTTTCATATGGATATGCGATGGTTACGTATACAGGACAGAATTATGGTGCAGGTCGTTATGATCGTATTAAGAGTGGTGTTAAGAAAGTTGTCCTACTTTCTTTGGCTACTTCAATTTTGATCTCTATTATACTTTGGATTTTTGGACCATTCTTTTTATCTTGTTTCATTTCAAAAACAAGTGAAGGGGCTAAGCAAGCTATGACATATGGACTGACATTCTTGCGATGCTTAACTGCTTTCTTGCCAATCTTATATTTATTACATGCGTATCGTTCGACAATTCAAGGCTTATCTAACGCATTGATTCCTATGGTATCTGGCTTATTTGAGCTGTTTATGCGAATTTCGGGAGCATTATTTTTGCCAATATTCTTTGGTAAGGCAGGATTATATCCGGTCGAAGTGCTTGCTTGGGTAGGTGCTGTTGTTATATTGATTCCGAGTTATTATTGGATGGAAAATAATTTTCAAAATGTTTCAGAAAACAGTTGACAAATTGTTACATGCAGAATAAAATACGTACATACATAAGCAAAGGCGCTTATAGTTCATGAATACATGAGCTGTAAGTGCCTTTTTCTTTTTGTATAAGGAGGGAAAATTATGGAGAAAATATTAACTGAGGTATTTGGAATATGGTACCTAATTGGAGCCGCATTTGTATTCTTTATGCAGGCAGGATTTGCGATGGTTGAAGCCGGATTTACAAGAGCCAAAAATGCCGGAAATATCATCATGAAAAACTTAATGGATTTTTGTTTGGGAACAGTCGCATTTTTGATTACAGGATATAGCCTATTAATGGGACACGACTTTGCAGGTTTGTTAGGATGGGGTGAAAGTCCACTCACAAATTTTGCCGGAACAAACTGGTCAAGCTTTACATTTAACTTAGTTTTCTGTGCTACAGCCGCAACAATTGTTTCTGGAGCTATGGCAGAAAGAACAAAGTTTATATCTTATTGTATTTATAGTTTTGTGATTAGTTTGATTGTGTATCCAATTGAAGCCCACTGGGTATGGGGTGGTGGATGGCTAAGTGCTTTAGGATTCCACGATTTTGCCGGAAGTGCTGCAATTCACTATGTTGGTGGTTTAACTGCTTTGATTGGAGCTTGGATGTTAGGTCCAAGAATTGGAAAATTTGATAAAGACGGAAGTCCACGAGGAATTCCAGGACACAGCTTAACAATTGGTGCATTAGGATGTTTCATCTTATGGTTTGGATGGTATGGATTTAATGGTGCAGCTGCCACAAATGGTCTACAATTGGCAACAATTTTTGCGACAACAACAGTAGCACCAGCCGTAGCAACATGTACTGTTATGTTGATTACTTGGATTAAATATGGAAAACCAGACGTTGCGATGTGTTTAAATGGATCTTTAGCTGGTTTAGTTGCGATTACTGCAGGATGCGATGCTGTTAATGTATTTGGATCATTTGTTATTGGAATTTTATCTGGATTTGTGGTTTGTTTTATTGTTTGGTTATTGGATTATAAATTAAAAGTAGATGATCCTGTTGGAGCGGTTGCGGTACACTTTGGAAATGGTGTGTTAGGAACTATTTGTGTTGGATTATTCGCATGTGGAACAGATACAATGCCAGAAGCACAAGGCTTATTCTATGGTGGAGGATTCCATTTATTAGGTGTTCAGTTATTAGGTTTATTAGCGATTGGGGCTTGGACAGCTGTTACCATGTTTATTACATTCTTTATTATTAAAAAGACGATTGGATTACGTGTAAGTGCTCATGAAGAAATTGTAGGTCTTGATAAGATGGAGCATGGATTGGAAAGTGCATATGCTGGTTTTGCCTTAGAAGCGGATGTTCCAGGTGAATATTTAGAAACAATTCAAGATTCTAGCTTTACTCCAAGTGTAGAAGTGGATGATGCCGTACCTACTAAAGTGATTCATAGTGATGGATCTATTTCAAAGGTTGTTATTATTACGAAAGCAGAGAAGTTTGATAAGATCAAAGCTGCATTAAATGAAATTGGAATTGGTGGTATGACAGTCACAAAAGTGTCTGGTTGTGGTGTACAAAAGGGACAGACAAGTTACTATCGTGGTGCCAAAGTTAATATGGAATTGCTTCCAAAATTAAAAGTAGAAGTTGTAGTAAGTGAAGTACCAGTACAAGAAGTTGTAAATGCTGCTAAAAAAGCATTATATACTGGAAATATTGGGGATGGAAAAATCTTTGTTTACGATGTTGCAGATGTTATTCGTATCTCAACGGGTAGTCGTGGTAAAGATGCATTAAAATATGAAGCTTAATAATATATAATCTTGGCTTGTGAAAATTGCTCTTAACCCTATAGTCGCAAGCCAGGAAAAAAAGGATCATGTGTGTGATCCTTTTTAGTTCATATATTCAGTATCATATATATCATCATTTAATTCTTCATCAATCATTTGGAAAAGTAATTCTTCAATATCTTTGCCGTTTTCTAATTCTTCAAATAGATCAGGTCTTTCATAAAACATTTTATTAAAGAAGAATCCTGAAACCAATTGTTCGTTTTGTTCGTTTAAAGAACGACGTTCATTCTCTTCTACCCAAGGACCATCATTTTTAGTTTCAATAACTTGAATGCGTTCTAATTCTATTTCTTTATCATTTAATTCTTCATTTAATAATTTTCCTGTTATTGGATAGAATTCATCTGTTTCAGAGTCAAAGAATGAAAGAAGAAACATATCGTTTTTTTCTAGACATAAATCGGCAATAGAACACATTTGCATTTCTTCCATAGAATAATCAATACCATCACAGTTGATCATGAAATCATAGCTACAAACAATATCTAAGCTAGACATTAAAAAGTAGGCCATATCTGCTAATGGCAATCGCTTAGGGAATGTGATTGTTCTTGTGATGTCATCCAGTTGGAATTGAATAGTACAAGTTTGAAATCTTTCCATTAAGAAGTCTGTTTTTTCTTCAATACACATTTTTATGCCTTCTTCAAAAGAACAATCATGAAGTTCTGAATTATAGTCTAATAATGTATGCAGATATGTATTCGCAATTTCACTTAATAAAAGGAATTGGTATTCTTCATCATCTGGCGCATAATGAAATAATTCATTTAAAACGGGTTCTAATTGTTTGTTTTTTGTGATGGCGTCTAAAGTCATTTCCATCATAGCATCAATTTGTTTTTCTAATTTCTTTTTCATTCTTCTACTCCAAATTGTTTTAACATTTCAAATATGTCTTCAATTTCCTCTAAATTATCTTCAACCAATGGAATCTCTAACTTTTCACAAATATATTCGAGCCAGTTTAGTATATAAGGATTTCTCGCATATACATGCTTAGGTTTGCCAAAATTTTCAATGGCTCCTAAGAAATTATTCATAATAACTTCATAGTCTTCTTGATCTGGATGTATCAAGTCAAAATGAAGGATTTGGTTGTTTCTTAAATCAAATACAATATAGGCCAAGGGATTGATAGGTCTTTCAAAACCGGTATCATTTGTAGGGACCATCATATAGTCTATATCAATCGCAAGCTCTAGATCACTTGTTTCAATATTTTTAAAATGCTCAATTAAGCTTGCATCATTCACATAAATTGTGTTATATCGGTCTGGCTCTTCTGGCCTAGGAACAGTGTATGAAAACCAATTTCCATCTTCATCCTTCTGGGCATAATAGATGTCCCCATTTTCAAAAACAGATTCTTGATATTCTTCATGTTTTAGTGTTTCTAGTAAGCCTTTGTATGTTTCAATCAACATTTTTACTTCGCCAAAGTTAGGTAAGCTTGGAAAGCTTTTCTTTTCAAATGTTTTGAAATAGATCCAATTTCCATTTCCACGAAAACGAAGGTCCAATTGTTTGATGATCGAATACATGTCTTCATCTACTTCATCTCGGTTTCCCCAGTAGCAAGTAATGCAGTTTTGATCTGACATGACAAATGTTGCAGGAACATTATAATCATCATTACAGATTTGACAAAAATCACTATAACCCTCCATGCCATGATAGACACTGATACCTGTACATGTACCACTTTTGCCCATAATAGATACGAAGTTTGGTTCTTCATTTTTCTTCGTTTCAACCGCAATTAAATCTAGATCCCAGTAAGATTTCCAAGGCTTTAATTTTGTAATTTCTAAAGTAAGATCATAGAGCTCTTTCCATTGTTTAAGTGTTGCTTGTTTTGCCATAATAATTCCTCAACTTTATTACAATAATAGTAACATTGAAGGACATGAAACTCAATTAAGATTCCTTTACGATCTTTCCACTTATATGTTCAGGAATGAGTTCAAAACATTGCACACTAGGTCCTGAATACTTTAATTCATGATCAATATAGTCTTGATCATTAGTAAATTTTAAACAGAGTTCAGTACAAATCTCTTTCACTTTATCTGGATCATGTACCATTTGGATCTTTCCAAACACAATCACACTCTGATAATGAACAGCCCATTCACCATCTTTTTTAAATCCTTTGTCGATGACACAAAAGCTAGCCTTATTGCAACGTTTTAAACAATCCATCTTATGTCCTTCTTTTGCTCCATGAAAATAAATATGTCCAGTCTTTTCATCATACCAATGAGTAATAGGAACTCCATATGGATAACCAGAATCGCTCATTAAAGATAGTACACCATGTGGCTCATTAGTAAGTATTTCAATACTTTTTTCTTCCGATAATTGTTGTTTAAATCTTCGCATTGCTTTAAACATAGTCTTCACTTCCTTTACTAAAAAGGTGTAAATTAAATTACACCCTTATAAATTTGAATTCATAAATTCAATGATTCCAGCTTCAACTTCATTTTTAATTTCATTATAATTATGAATTTCATGACGATAGCCAGAATATAATTTAGTAGTAACATGATGTCCAGTTTCTACAAGCCAGTTGCTGACTTGACATACACCAAGACCATATTCACCAACAGGATCTTGATCACCGGCAATATTATAAATAGGTAGTTCGGTAGGTACTTTTCTTGCCCATTGCGTTCCTTCAATCACAAGCATCATTTGAATAAAATCATAAATAGAACGATTGCTTGTGGGTCTTGTGAAGGCGTCAAAAGGATCTTGTGCATGATCAATTTGTACATATGGATCATGGCAGATCCATTCGTTTCCAATTTGAATTTCACCACAACGTTCACACATCCAACCCATAAGTGAGCCTACAACATTTGGATCAGATTCTTTACCGTGTCCTGCATCAATGATTTCTTTTAATTTTTTCCCAACTTCTTTTGCTCCACGGAAAACACCTGTTGTGCCACAAATAGTTGCACCATTCAATTCATTTCCATATTTCGCAATAAAATCTCTAGTGATAAATGACCCCATACTGTGACCAAACAAGAAGTAAGGTAAATTGGGATACTTTTCACATACAATTTCCTTTAATGTGTGCTCATCCTCCATCATTGTGTGACATCCTTTGTCTCCCCAGTCACCCCATGCATTATTTACTATCGCAGTTTTTCCATGGCCTACATGATCATCAGCTGCAACAATATAGCCGGCGTCCAAGAAAGCTGATATCATATGGATATAGCGTCTTGAATGTTCACCAAATCCATGAATTAATTGAACGATTCCATTCGGCTTGCAGGCAGGAACATAAATCCAACCTTGTACTTGATCTCGTTCATTATAAGATCTAAAAGATACTTCGTGTAACATGCAATAATCCTCCTTTTTTTGTAATGTTAACTCGTCCTATATCTGTTTTCATTATACTCCTACAAAAAAACTATGTCATTTTGTCGACATAGTTTTCTTCATAAATTTATAAACAACGTAGGCGAGTGCAATTCCAGCTAGTATATCAGTAGGATAATGAACACCAACATAAAGTCTAGAAAAGGCAACAAGTATCGCAAGTATGATAACTAGAATACTATATTTTTTGGGTAGACCATCATAAACCATAAAAGCACAAATAAAGGCAGATGCTGTGTGTCCAGATGGAAATGAGTAATCGGATGGTTTATCCACTAATGGAATCAATTGATTAAACGCATCAAAGGGTCTAGGCCTTTGAAAAATAAGTTTTAATACAATGAATAATACGGTACAAATCAAAAACGCAATGATTGTTTCTTTTGCGAGCTTTCGAGTGTTTTCGTTTTTTTTGAACATGTAAACTAATACAATCGATAGAAGTGCATATAAAAAGTATTCATTGGTAATTAAAGTAAAGAATGGAGTTAATATATAGTGACGAATATTATCTTGTATAAATAATAAAATTTGAATATCCATAGAAAATTCCCTTTCAATAGTAGTATTATACATATATAAAGATAGGAAGTGAAGTTATGCGATTAGAAAGAATGAGTTGGAAAGATTGTGAAGAATATTTTAAGAATCATGATATGGTCATTTTAACTACGGGAAGTACAGAAAATCATGGGATTCATAATCCTTTAGGAACGGATACAATGATTCCAAATAAAATATTAGAGCTTGTAGAAAAACAAAGTGATGCATTGATTTGTCCAACACTACCTTATGGTGATGCAGATTTTCATACGGAATATACAGGAACGATTTCGATTGGTAGTGACTTATTAGAAATGGTGATGGAAAGAATTAGTGATCGATTATATGATTGTGGTGCAAGACATTTTGTGTTTTTAAATGGTCATGGAGGGAATACTCATGCTTTAAGTAAAGTGTGTCGTCATTTATATAAAAAGGGCGCTGTTGGAACAATTTTTGATTGGTGGACGATTGCCGGGAAAATCAATCCGGAATGGGCCGGAGGTCATGGTGCAGGTCAGGAAACGGCTGCGATGTTGTATGTGGATGAAAGTTTAGTTCAGAAAGATAAGATTGCAGATTCAAATTTAAATGTTTTTACTCCTTCTTTAACTGCATCCAATGCACAAACAGTTAATTTTAAAGGTGTAGATATTCCAGTTCCAAGAAGCAATCGTTTGAGTAGTGATAATGGTTGGTTTGGCAAGGATCATCCTAAATATGCCACGTATGAATGGGGTAAAGAAATGGTGGAGGCTACGGCTGATTTTCTTGTGGAATATATGAAAGAATTTCAAAAATTGTAGTAATTCATTTTGAGTTGAACTATAATAAATATACAAATGAGGGGACAAAATATTTTGTCTCTTTTCTTTTCGCATATGGAGGTTTTAATGGAAATCATTATTTTAATATTATTATGCATTGTGATTGTATGCTTAATTGTTTTATTGATGCAAAATAAATCGAAAGAAGTTATTTCTTCGAATTCAGACTCTTTGATTCTACAAAAAAATTTTGAGTATTTATTAAAACAAGTACAGGATGTACAGAAGAATCAGGCAACTTCTAGAGTGAGCTTGAATCAAATGGAAGAGTATTTATATCGTATGAATACAGTTATGACAAATACAAAGCTAAGAGGAAACTGGGGAGAATATCAATTGGATATGCTTCTTAGTGTATACTGTGGACAAAATCCTTCAATTTATACAATGCAGTATACTTTGCCAAATGGTAAGATTGCAGATTGTGCTTTTCATTTGCCAGATACAAAAAAGGTATTATGTATCGATTCAAAATTTCCGATGGAAAACTATTTGAATTTACAGGAAGATGAAGATACATATCTAAGACCTTTTAAGATGAATATGAAAAAGCATATTGACGATGTTGCCAATAAATATATCAATATGGATACGATGCCATATGCTTTACTGTTTGTACCTAGTGAAGCTATTTATCAATTTGTTTGTGCTAAATGTGATGATCTATTTACATATGCTTTACAAAAAAGAGTCATGCTCGTATCTCCAACTACACTTGTGGCAGAGGTAATGACTTTATTGTCAAGCACAAAGGATTTTTATAGAACAAGTCATATGGAAGAAATTGAACGAAATATATTATTGTTGCAGGAGGATGCGAATCGTCTTGTAGAAAGAAGTATAAAAGCGGAAAAGACATTGGAAACTTTAGCAACCCAGTTTCATAGTGTGTCGATTTCTGCACAAAAATTGTCAAGTCGAATGACAAAGATGGGAGAAGACCAATGATTAGTACATTAAAAGGAAATTTATCTATGTTGGATTTTGATTTAATTGTAAATCCAACCAATCAACAAATCTTACCAATGCAAGGGGTGAGTGCACAAATTTTTCATCAAGCGGGAAGAGAAATGAAAAAGGCTTGTCAGAAATTAAATGGTTTGGATGTGGGAAAGGCAAAAATGACGGATGCTTTTAATTTGCCGTGTAAAGCCGTTATTCATACGTGTGGACCACGATATATTGATGGAATGCATAATGAAGATGAATATTTAGCTGCTTGCTACTGGAATAGTATGGCATTAGCGTATGATTATATGCGCAAATGCAACATGGAATCAATCAATATCGCATTTCCTTGTATTTCTACAGGTATCAATGGATATCCCAATCATGAGGCTTGTGTTATCGCAATTGAGACAATCAAACGTTTAATGAATAAATTTCCTGAAACAAAGGTGATTCATGTATGTTTTGTATGTGATAAAACAGAAGATTATATGTTGTATAAAGAGGCATTAAAATTACGATGAAATCAATGGTCGATCAATCGCATGAATTTTTAAAGCCTGTACTTCATAAACAAGCCATTTGTATAGATGCAACATTAGGTCAAGGAAAAGATACCGATTTCTTTTTATCTATGCATGTGCATAAAGTATATGGATTTGAAATTCAAAAGGATGTGTTTGAAAATACAAGAAATAGATTTTTGAATGCAAGAACTTGTTTCTATAATGTGGGTCATGAATATATGGAAGAGTATGTTCATGAAGTTGTAGATGCGATCATATTTAATTTTGGGTATTTTCCAAGTGGAAGTCATGAAATTACAACTCAATCTTTATCAAGTGTTATGGCTGTGAAACAAGCTTTACATCTTTTAAAAGTAAAAGGAAGAATGGCTCTTGTGATGTATCCACATGAATCGGGTGTCAAAGAGGCAAAATGTATTGAGGATTTTTTGAAATCACAGACGGGAATTCAGGTTCAAAAAGTACAAAACTTACTAGTGGATTATTGTCCGTATTTATTGTTGATTGAGAAAAGGAGATAAAGAAAGAGACAACGCATTGCGTTGTCTTACTTGTTTTGAAGCATAAGATAATAAACTTCTGGTTTTGCCATAAAGCGAAGGTTCGTGTGAGTACATCCGATTCCAGTTGAAATGATGTAGGGAAAAGAAAGTCTTTTGGCGTGTGAACGATTTAATGATTTTGCGCCATCGATTGATTTATATCCTCCAAAAATTGGGAATGTGATTTGTGTACCATGTGAATGTCCACATAAAGCTAATGATATGGCTTTTGTGGATAAATCCTCATTTGTGATTGTATCAGGCATATGTGAAATCAATAGGTTATATTGTTGATTTGAAATTGAGATTTTACTAACATCTGGACTGTTTGATAGTGCGCTTAACGTAATGCCGTCTTTTTGTTCATTTGTGAGTAGAATCGTTTCATTTTCTAATATTTCAAATTGAGATTGATTTAAAATAGAGCGTATGACATCGTTATTTGCCTCGTCTTTTTCACCTAAAACACAGAATTTACCTAGAGGTGCTTGAATGCTAGAAAGCTTATTTGTGATGTAATCTATATCTTGCTGGCTCATTTGGCAAGATGTATCGAAGAGGTCTCCTCCAAAAATAACAATGTCTGGGTCTAAGTGTCGAATTGTATCAAAGAGCTTGTTGGCTCTTTTTTTGTTTTCAAACTTACCATATTGTAAGTCTGTAAAGTATACAATTGAGACATCATTCATCGATTTAGGGATTTTTTCGTCCTTTAAAGTTTTATATTGAACGTTTAATTGATTTGGCTCAATCTTTTGTGCGAAAGTTAATGATCCTAGCATACTGAGTACGATTGCAAAAAGAATGGTAATCACAATAAACATTTTCTTTTGTAGATTTGTCATGGTCTTATTTTAGCATACATGAAAAAAAAAGACATCTTTAGGATGCCTTTGTTGTTCTAGGTTTTCTAGTATAAAAACCATTCTTACGATTCTTTTGAAGCTCTTCCATTGTTTGTTTTGAATTTAAAATAACTGGAATTACAATTGGATTTCGATGCGTTTTCTTATATAAGAATGGCTCTAATGTGGAGCGAACACAGTTCTTAATTTCAGAGAAAGTTGTTTTTTCTTTCATCTTTTCTTGAAGTGAATTATTAACGATATATTCCGCTTCTTTGATCAATCCTTGTGAGTCTTTAATAAAGACAAATCCACGTGATACAATGACAGGACGCATTAAAATCTTATTCTCTTTTGAATCAATAGCTAAGATTACAGCGACCAAGCCATTATCAGCTAAGATGCGACGATCTTTTAATACAGCTGTTGAAAGTCCAGAAATATCATTTCCATCTACGTAGATATCATCACCCTGGTATCGCCAGTCACTTTGAAGCACTTTATGATTTCTTAAAATAAGAATATCACCATTAGCACATACGAAGATATTTTCTTTAGGGATACCTGTTTCAATTGCGGTTTGACGGTGTTGCATCAACATCTTATATTCACCATGTATTGGCATGAAATAAGTTGGACGAACTAGCTGAAGCATTAGCTTTTGTTCTTCTTTTGACGCATGTCCTGTTGTGTGCAAGTTATTTAAGATTGATTTTGTTAGTACGGTTGCACCCGATCTAAATAAGTTATCAATAACTTTATTTACACTGGATTGGTTTCCAGGAATGGGGTTACTTGAGAAGACAATTGTGTCACCAGGCTTTAAATGAATAAAACGGTGCGTACCTTTTGCGATTCTAGATAGGGCTGCAAGAGGTTCCCCTTGACTTCCTGTACAGATGATACAAACCTTTTCATCTGGTGTATAAGCTAATTCTTCAGGGCTTAAAAAGTCAGAATTTTTGGCTTTGATTGTACCCATTTTTCTTCCGATATCTACAACGTTTTCCATACTGCGACCAAAAACGATGACTTTTCGTCCAAATTTTGTAGCAGCCTCAATAATTTGGGCAACACGATGTACATTGGATGCGAATGTGGCAACAATTAAACGTTGTTTTGTTTTTCGCATAATGTCTTGAATTTCATTTGCGACTTTTCTTTCTGAAATTGAGAAGTCCTCAACTCCAGAGTTGGTTGAATCTGACATTAATAAATCAGGTTTTGTAACTCCGATAAATGCCATTTTTTGATAATCGGCATTTGTTCCAACAGGCGTTAAATCGAATTTAAAGTCACCTGTATGAACGATAGATCCGTTAGGACATGTAATGTGTACGCCTAATGAATCGGGGATAGAGTGGATAGTGTTGAAAAATCCTACTTTAAAGTATTTTGTTGTGACACTTGAATTTTCATCAATTTCTATAATTTTTGTTTTTTCTAGTCCTTTATGTTCACTTAACTTTTTAAGAATCAAAGCTTTAGCAAAACGAGGTGCATAAATTGCATCAATTTGGACTTGTTTTAGTAAGAAAGGAATACCTCCAATGTGATCTTCATGACCATGGGTAATGACTAAAAACTTTCTTTTTTTGTTCATGCGAATCAAATGGTGATAATCAGGAATAACATAATCAACTCCTAGCAATTCATCACCGGGGAACAAAACACCACAATCTACGATACAAATTTCATTTTCATGTTCGTAGCAGTACATATTTTTACCAACTTCACCTAAACCTCCCAAGGCATAGATTAAAGTATCACCTTTTTCAACGTGATTTTTTGCGTGATATGGTTTTTTGTTCGATGCATGCCCAAACGTTTGCTCTTGTGTTTTTGGCATATTCGACCTCTTTCTATATTTTTAATGATTCTAATTTTATTATAGCAAAGCTACGCAATTTAAAAAAGCAGAAGCTTAAATGACTTCTGCCTCATCATCACTTTTCCAAGGATTTTTGGCATCAATGTGATCGTAGAAAAGGGTACCTGATAAGTGATCGATTTCATGTTGAAGACAGATTGCAAAATAACCTTCTGCCGAAATCGTAATATTTTTGTCTTGAATTAAATCATAACCACGAACTTTGATTCGTGCATGACGGAAAACGTGACCAGGATGTTCTCCCTTTACAGATAAACAGCCTTCTCCATTATCTAAATATGCATTTTGTACAGATTCAGAAATGATTTTTGGATTGACCAAGGCAACTTCATCTACACCATCTTCATATGGAATTACAACGGCAATCATTTGTTTTAAAACACCAACCTGAACAGCGGCAATACCAACAGCGGGTTGTAGACCTTCAGCCTGTGCTATTTCATCATCTTGAGAATTACGTACATACTCTAGCATAGCCTCTAATAGTTCTCTATCTTCATTTGATAAAGGCAATGAAACTGGCTCACTATGCATGCGAATTCTTTCATCTGTATCCAATATAATGTCTTTGCTTGTTATTTTCATAGTAATCATCCTCGCAAGTATTCTATAGCATTTTCGAATTCTTGACAAATGATTTTTGAAAATATGGTAAAATAGAATTTATGATGGGGGGATTAGCATGTCCGAACAGACAAAGAAGCCGAGATTATCATTTCTGGCTTTAGATCCAAAGTGCGATAAATATATTAACTGGGCAATTGCGATTCTTTTGGTGGCAGGAACATTCATGATTGTCTCAACCAATGTAGGAAAGACTACCTATGCTCCTAATATTGTACCTAAAGTCATGGGCAAGCAATGTGTATTTGTATTGATTGGTTATATTGCCATGTTATTTATGAATAGAGCATTTCGTTTCAGTTGGTTTTCAAAATTGGAAATAGGATTTATTCCTCTTTGTTTATTCATATTGGCGCTTCCATTCGCATTTCCAGAAGTAGGAGGAAGCCATGCGTGGATTCAGATTGCTGGAATGTCTTTACAGCCGAGTGAATTTGTGAAGCCGTTTATAATTATTTTATGTGCGACATGTCTATATCGTGCAAAAAAGAAAACGTCTATGTTAAAGGAAAAGGGCAAGCTTTTCAAAAGAGCTTGGATTGTATATATCTGTATATGTATAATAATTGTTTTCCAAAAAGATTATGGAACATTAACGATTATTACTTTTATTTTTTTATCATGTATCATGATACCTAAATATCCAGTGTTACTACGCACACAACGTATTTTGAAACTTATTGTGACTGCAGGAATTGTTTTGGCTGTTGTTTTGTTTGGGGTAACAAATATTGGTACCGAGGTATTAAAACATACTCCATTAGCACATATTGCTGTGCGTATTGAAAACTTTAAAGATCCTTATACAAATGTATATGGAGATGGATATCAGCCGGCCAATTCTTTATATGGTATTGCAAGTGCCAATGTTATAGGAAAAGGCCCTGGAAATTCAGCTCGTAAATATGGATATTTAACACAGGCGGATAATGATTATATCTTAGCTGTATTAATTGAAGAATTAGGGATTGGCGGATTTTTATGTTTAGTGGCTTTATATGGCTTAATCGAATTTAGATTGTTTTACTATGCCTTTAAAACGAGTGAAGTCATGTATAAAGTAGTATTAGGAGGAACCGGTGTTTATTTATTTATGCACTTTTTCTTGAATGCAGGAGGAGTTGCATGTTTGATTCCTTTTACAGGTGTTCCACTTTTATTTATTAGTAGTGGCGGTACAAGTCTAATTTCTATTATGTTGACGATGGGGTTGGCACAAAATTGTATTTGTTCAATCCGAAGAAAGGAGATGGATCGTTTATTATGAGAATTGTTGCAGGTAAATATGGTTCTAGATCATTAAAAAGTCCTAAAAATGATGCGACGCGACCTACACAGGATAAAATAAAGGGCGCTATCTTTTCGAGCTTAGGAAATCTATTCGATGGTGGAAATTTTTTGGACTGTTACAGCGGGACAGGGAATATGGGATTAGAAGCCGTAAGTCGTGGAATGGATCATGCTACCTTAGTGGATAATAATAAGGGAGCTGTTTCTGTCATTAAAGAAAATGTAAAAAGTTTAAAGGCGGATAAGGAAACAAAAATTATTTGCGGAAATATTTTTAGTGTGTTAGAGCGTCTTACATTAAAGTATGATGTCGTTTATATTGATCCTCCTTACGCAAAACAAGAGAATGAAAAATTACTTCAAAAATTAGATGAACAGAATCTTGTAAAAGAGGATGGGATTGTTGTGATTGAAAGCTTACAGGAAGAGATATGGCCAGAGCAAATGGCTTCATTTACAAAATATAAAGAAAAAACATATGGAATTACACGTATTTCATATTATCGAAAGGAGAATATAAAATGAAAATCGCTGCTTTTTGTGGAACTTTTGACCCAGTAACCTATGGGCATTTAGATATTATTGAAAGAGCAAGTAAATTGTTTGATCAACTTGTTGTTTTTATTTCACCAAATTCAGATAAAAATAATGAGTTTAATGAAGAAACAAGATTAAAATGGTTAAATGAGGCAACGAAGAATATGCCGAATGTTACGTGTAAAATTCAATCTGGATTAGTAGTGGATGCATGTAAAAGTGTAAATGCTACTGTGCTGGTACGTGGAATTCGTAATGGGGTGGATTGTACTTACGAGCAAAATATGGCTTTTATGAACGCAAGATTGGATGATCATATTGAAACAGTTTGTTTGTTTACACGTCCTGAATATAGTTTGTATTCAAGCTCAAACGTAAGAGAACTTTTTAAATATGGACAGGATATTTCTGGTTTTGTACCGGCCTGTGTATTAGAAGATCTAGAAAAAGGAGAATAAAAATGGAGAAATTTATCGATTGGTTAGAGGCAAATGGATATAGTTATAAAGATGAAGATATTTATTTAGAAGCATGTACACACTCTTCATATGCGAATGAACATCATCGTGAAATGGGCGATAATGAGCGTCTTGAATTTATGGGAGATTCGGTTTTGCAGATTTGGAGCGCAACACAGCTTTTTTTGATGCAGCCAAAAATGCGTGAAGGACAGATGACTACGCTTCGTGCGCAAACTGTTTGTGAATCTACATTAGCAGTACTAAATAGACAATTAGGATGGTATGAATTTTTACGTCTTGGTGTTGGAGAAGAAAAAACAGGTGGACGCCACAGGGAAAGTATTTTGGCTGATCAATTCGAAGCTTGTATCGGAGCTATTTATATTGATCAGGGATATTCTGTATGTGATGATATCTTAACAAAATATATGAAGCCTGTATTTAAACAAGAAAAGAGTGAAGCGGTAACGGATTATAAGACGCATCTTCAAGAAGTAATCCAGGCAGATTCTAGAAAGACAATTCAATATAAATTGTTAGAAGAAAAAGGCCCTAGCAATGCGCCAACATTCACAATGGGTGTATATTTAGATGATATTTTATTAGGTCAAGGAACGAGTAGCACAAAGAAAAAGGCGGAACAAAAAGCGGCTAAGGATGCTTTTGAAAAAATGGCAAAATAGGACATAGAAAATGGAAGTATTTGAGAAATTATTAGATCAGGAATTATATTCATACTTTAAAACAGCTAAATTTTATGCGAACCCAGTATTTCATGCGGCTCATAAAGTAGTTGATTTTTATGTTGAATTTGAAAATGTAATTCCTTTACAAATATATGAGCAAATTATCACAAAGCTTCAGGTTGCTTTGCATGTACATGTAAGGCTTCATATTCATGTACGGAACAATAAAGTGGAAATGGATGAACTCGATCGTTATGTGAACCATTTTGTTGAAAAATATGCCGATATTAAAGATTTTCGCTTTCTTCATCCCTATATAGAAAAGGATACGATTTGTTTCTCTACGCGCGATGAAGCTCGTTTAGCTGCTTTAAATTTGGCTTTGCCGTCTTTAATGGAAAAATTAAGTGAAGTAGGTATTACACAAGAAATTGTTTGTAAGAAAGTAGAAGATGATGTCGCAATTGAAACGGCTAAGGTTGAAATTACACCAGTACCTGTCAAAACAGAGCCGGTGAAGAAGCAATATCCTTCTTCAAATAGCTATAAAAAGGAATCGGCTACAACATATAAGATAGCGGATTTGCGAGTGGGCTATTCAAATGTACAAATCGAAGGACATATCTTTGATATTGACAATCGTGTTATGAAAAGTGGAAAAACGTTGCAGATGCTTTATATTAGTGATTATGATGATGCAATCGTGGCTAAGCGTTTTGAAGGGGCAAGATGTCCAATTGAAGAAATTGATAGTGTAAAAAAAGGAATGCACGTTATTTTAACGGGTGAAGTTGTTTATGATAACTTTTCAAAGTGTGATTCTTTTATGGTGCGTAAGCTTGAAATTACAGAAGAAAAGAAAAGAATGGATCATGCACAGGTTAAAAGAACAGAATGGCATGTACACTCTAATTTTTCTGAAATGGATGGAGTTTGTGCTATCGAAGAATTTATTCAAACAGCTTATGACTGGGGTATGGACTCAATTGGGGTATGCGATCATCAGGTTGTACAGGCATTTCCAATGGCACAACATAAGATTGAAGCTTTATCAAAAAAAGATCCAAATCGTGAATTTAAAATGTTGTATGGATGTGAAATGTTAGTGGCTGATTCTAAATATCATATTGTTTACAATAATGATCATCGAAAATTAGAGGATGCAACATTTGTTGTATTTGACTTGGAAACCACAGGACTTTCTAACACGCGTGATGAAATTATTGAGTTTGGCGGTGTGAAAATTAAGAATCGTGAAGAAGTGGGTCGTTTACAGATGTTTATCAACCCAAAACGTACGATTCCGGCTCATATTTCAAATTTGACGCATATCACACAAAATGATGTGGATCGTGCTAAACCTATCGAAGATGCTTTAGAAGAGTTGTTGGATTTTATTGGTGATTCTATTTTAGTTGCACATAATGCGACATTTGATGTTGGCTTTATGAATGCTGCTTGCAGAAAAACGGGTCATGAAGAATTAATGAATCCGGTTATTGATACGTTACCATTATCATATGCCATGCTCCCAAATGATCAAAAACGTTTTAATTTAGGAAGTGTATGTCGTCATTATCGTGTAAGTTATGATGGCGAAGGGGCGCACCGTGCGGACTATGATGCGGACGTTCTTTCGCAAGTCATGTATAACATGATGAATCAGTTAGGACATGAAGCAACTTTAGATACATTGGTTGATATGGAAGGTGGATGTGAAAAATATTCTACAAAGAAGCCTTATGAAAGAAATCGTCCATATCATATGACTGTGTATGCGAAGAATAAAGATGGCTTGAAAGAATTATTTGAATTGATTACTTTATCTCATACGCAATATTTAGTGAGTATGGGAAAAGAAAATGGACAGCCTCGTATTATTAAGGAAGAAATCTCAAAAAAATGGGATCATGGAAACTTATTGATTGGTTCTTCTTGCCAAAATGGTGAGATTTTTGAATTAGCACATACGCGTAGTAAAAAAGAACTATATGAAGCGATGCAGTATTATGATTATATTGAATTGCAGCCTTTGGATTGTTATAAGAATCTATTGGATCGTGGCAGTATTACTGATGTAGATGACTTGAAATGGTATTTACAATTTATTTATGACACGGCAAAAGAAACAGGAAAAATGGTTATTGCGTCGAGTGATGCGCATTATGTGAATCCAAATGAAAAACGTCTTCGCGATGTTTATATCAATGCGAAGGCTATTGGAAACGCGAGACATCCTTTATATATCTACAATAAACAAGCACGTAAGGCTACGAGCAATCCAAATCAGCATTTGTTGACAACAGATGAAATGCTGAAGGCTTTTGAATGGATGGGTGAAGATGTAGCTTATGAAATTGTTGTGGAAAATACAAATAAATTGAAGCTTTTAACTGAGCCTATCTTTCCAATTAAAGATAAGTTGTATCCACCTGACATTGAGGGATCTGACCAAAAGTTGCGTGATATATGTTTTGAAACAGCACACGAATGGTATGGAAAAGATTTGCCAGATATTGTTGAGAAACGTTTAACACGTGAATTGGATAGTATTATTGGACATGGCTACTATGTAGTATATTATATTTCACACTTACTTGTGAAAAAGAGCAATGATGACGGATATCTTGTGGGTTCACGTGGATCTGTAGGGTCTAGCTTTGTCGCGACGATGTCAAATATTACAGAAGTAAATCCACTAACACCTCATTATGTATGTAAGAATTGTCAGCATTATGAGTTTTTAGATGGTGATGAAGCAAAATCTGGATTTGATTTGCCCGATAAGATTTGTCCGGTTTGTGGAGAAATTATGCGTGGAGATGGTCAGGATATTCCTTTTGAAACATTCTTAGGTTTTGAAGGAGATAAAGTTCCCGATATTGATTTGAACTTTTCTGGTGAATATCAACCGAATGCGCATGCCTACACAAAAGAAGTATTTGGAGATGATCACGTATTTAGAGCGGGTACTGTAGGTACGGTACAGGAAAAAACGGCATATGGTTATGTAAAGGGATATGAGGAGGAAATGGAGTGCGAGCCTTTTAATGAGGCAAAGCGTGTGGATTTGGCCAAAGGTTGTGAAGGCGTAAAAAGAACGACTGGACAGCATCCAGGAGGAATCGTTGTTGTTCCATTGGATATGGATGTTCATGATTTTACACCTGTTCAGTATCCAGCTAATAACCCGAATGCAACATGGAAAACAACGCACTTTGATTTCCATCAGATTCACGATAATATCTTGAAATTTGATATTTTAGGCCATGTGGATCCAACGGCAATGAAGATGTTGGAAAGAATAACGGGTGTAAATGTTCGTCAGATTCCAATGAATGATCAGGCTACAATGGCTATTTTTTCTACCACGGAATCATTGAAAATTGATACAACAAAATATAATGAAGTAACAGGAGCAGCGGGTATTCCAGAGTTTGGTACGCCATTTGTTCGTGGTATTCTTGAGCTTACAAAGCCGACCACATTTGCGGAATTGGTAACTATTTCAGGTCTTTCTCATGGTACGGATGTTTGGTTGGGAAATGCCAAGGATTTAATTGATAACGGTACTTGCAAGTTGAATGAAGTTATTGGATGTCGTGACGATATCATGGTTGACTTAATGGGATATGGAGTGAAACCAAAGTTATCTTTTACCATTATGGAAAGTGTTCGTAAGGGTAAGGGTTTGAAGGATGAATGGGTTACCGAAATGAAAGCCAATAATGTACCAGCGTGGTTCATTGATTCGTGTACAAAAATCAAGTACATGTTCCCTAAAGCCCATGCCGTTGCTTATGTAATGATGGCGGTACGTATTGCGTGGTTTAAGGTGCATATGCCTGTTCACTATTACTGTATGTATTTCAGTATTCGATGTGATGCGTATGATGTACAAACAATGATTCAAGGGGAAGCGGCTATTCGTCAAAGAATGGCGGATATCAAGCATATGAAGGAAGATAAAACACAAAAGCCGAGTGATAAAGAATTGGCTATTTATGATACTTTAGAGTTAGCTTTAGAAATGGTTTTGCGTGGCTTTAGATTCTCAAATATCAGCATTAATCGAAGTGCAGCTACCGAATTTATTGTAGATCCTGACGATCCAAAGGCAATCATTCCACCATTTACAAGTATTGATGGATTGGGTTCAAACGTAGGTTTGTCTGTCGTTAAGGCTAGAGAAGAAAAACCATTCCTATCTAAGGAAGATGTATTGAAGCGTACACAGCTTTCAAAGACTTTAGTTGAAAAGTTAGCGGATATGAATGCTTTAGAGGGATTGGATGAAGAGAATCAGATGACACTATTTTAAATGGTGTCATTTTTACATCTTCGTAATTGTATGCTAAGATATTTACGTTATTGGAGGAGAGTTATGAAAAAGAAGGGATTTAATATAACACTTGGTATTTTTATTGGCTTGATTGCAGGTGTTATTGTTGGAATTATTATGCCGGAATGGGCAAATACAGCATTGAGCGTTGTTGCTTCCATATATATGTCGGCATTAAAAATGATGATTTTCCCACTTGTATTTACAAGTTTAGTTATGGGAATTATTGGTATTGGGGATATTGCCAAAACGGGTAAGGTAGGTTTACATGCCTTATTATGGTATACAGGTACAACAGCTTTAGCTTCGGGTCTAGGTTTGGTTTTGCCTCGCATGTTACATTTGGGTAAAAATGCGCATATTGTTGCGACAAAAACACAAGTGGAGGCTGCGACATTTAATGGGTTATTGGATACGTTACAGAATATTATTCCATCGAATCCAGTAGAGGCTTTCGCAACGGGAAATATGCTTCAAGTTCTTGCGTTTGCCGTGATTATTGGACTTGCATGTTTGGCTATTCAGGAAAAGGCGGATCCATTTATTAATTTGTGTGATTCGATTTATCAAATTTCTATTTTTATTATAAGTAAGATCATGTATGTGACTCCATTTGGAGTATTCGCATGTATCGCTACAGTTATGTATTCAAATGGTGTGGACACAATGCTTCAATTAGGACAGGTATTATTGGCGTTGTATATTACGTTCTATTTATATGCGTTTATTATTTATGGTGGTATGGTCAAATTCTTTGGAAAATACAATCCAATTCAATTTTTTAAAGATATTGCACCAGCAGGATTGAATGCGTTTGGAACTTGTTCAAGTAGTGCTACGATCCCTATTTCATTAAAGTGTGCTTCAGAAAAGATTGGTATTCCTGAAGAAATCACTTCGTTGACTCTTCCTTTAGGAGCAACGATCAATATGGATGCCGTTTCAATTTTGATGTCATTTATGATTACATTCTTTGCGACAGCTTTAGGTATTGATTTAAGCATTGGAACAATGGTTACAGTACTTGCTTGTAACGTATTGTTAAGTATTGGTACTCCAGGCGTTCCAGGTGGTGCGATTGCTGCTTTTGCGGCTTTATGTCCAATTGCAGGGATTCCAACAAATCAAATTCTAGGGGTTTATATTTCCATTAATACATTGTGTGATATGGGAGCCACTTGTGTCAATGTCATTGGTGACTTGGCTTGTTCTACTGTTTTGAAACAAACTTTACATTTTGAAAAGAAGAGTAAATAAATATGAAGCCAAATAAACCAATCAGTGAATTTAAAGAATTTATTGCCAAAGGAAATGTCATGGATATGGCCGTGGGAAAATCGTTACTTCCTTAGTAAATGATATATTGATGCCGATTGTGGGTATTTTGATTGGTGGACTTGATTTTACAGGTTTAAAAATTCAAGTAGGCACAGCTGCAATTACGTATGGTAATTTTATTCAAAATGTTGTGGACTTTTTAATTGTTGCGGCATGCATCTTTACAATGTTGAAGTTTTTATCGCATTTTAAAAAGACAACAAATGATCAACTTAATCAGGAAGAACCTAAAAAAGATGACACTGTTGTCTTATTAGAAGAAATTCGTGATTTATTAAAGGCTAATAAAGTAGATAAATAAAGTAAATTAAATATGTAACTAACAAGAGTATGCCGGCTTTTTTGTCGAGTACTCTTGTTTTTTTAGTGCAAATATAAAGGACTAGACCAATCAAGATTGCGACAAATGAATCGATGACAAAGTGCGATTCAAAAGGTACAGGTGTAATGAGTGCACTAGATCCTACGACAAATAGGATATTAAAGATATTTGATCCAATGATGTTTCCAATTGCGATATCGGCATTGCCTTTTCTTGCGGCTGTTACAGAAGTGACAAGTTCTGGTAAAGATGTTCCTAAAGCTACAATTGTAAGTCCAATAAATCTTTGACTAACACCAAGTGAAATAGCAATATTTGTGGCTGCATCAACCGCAAGATTGCTACCAACCATTAAACAAATAAGTCCTAATGGAATAAATAAAGGGTTTGTCTTTTTGATTTCAGTTTCTTCCATTTGATTCTTAGACATTTTAAAAATGTAGTATAAGTAACCAAGAAAGAATAACCACAAGACAATACCATCGAATCGTGAAATTGTATTGTCTATGCCTTGTAGAATGAGTACAAGTGTTACGAGCATCATAAATGGCATTTCATATTTGATTGTACTGTTTTGAATATGTAATGAACGAATAAGTGCTGTGACTCCTAGAATGATACCAACATTTAAAATATTACTACCAACAACATTTCCAATTGTGATGGCTGCATTCGATTTTAGAGCAGCAGTAATAGAAACAAAGGCTTCTGGTAGACTAGTTCCCATTGCAACGATAGTAAGTCCAATAATAAGTTGGGGTATGCCAAAGCGTGAGGCAATATTGCTTGCGCCATCGACAAACCAATCGGCTCCTTTTAGTAGTAGAATAAATCCTAATACTAATAAAATGATATTCATATATTTTCCTCCTGGACCAGATAAAATAAAAAGACTCTGGTCTTATGTACCAAAGTCTTGCCATTTCATCACAGTCCGGATTTAATATCGTATTGACGAAGCTGTAAACACATATATGTGCAGGCTACTCCCTTTATGGGCTTATTATACATATTTTGTTTAATAAATTCTATATTTAATTGTAAAAATATCTTAACAAACGCAACTTTTCTATAAAAACCTCCATTTATTTCGTATTAGATATAGGGGTGAATAAATTGAAAACAAAAGACAAAACAATGAAGGAATTCCTAGAAAACAATGCCTATTTTGTCGATTTCTTTAATGCGTACTTTTTTAATGGAGAAAGAGTTCTTAAACCTGAAAACTGTATGGAACTCGATTCAGAGATGAATGATTCGCATATGAATCTAGAAAAGCATGTGGATGTGGTTCGTAAGTACAATGATGGAAATATCTATAGTGCATTCATTATTGAAAATCAAAGTCGTGTGGATATGTCCATGGTTGTAAGGACTGCAACATATGAGTTTGTAGCTTATGACCGAATGTTAAAGAAGTTAAAGAAGAATAAGGTAGAAGAAAAACTACCTATGGTACACATTCTTGTGTTCTATACAGGAGAAAGGCCTTGGAATGCTGCAAACAAGCTTTCCCAGCTTGTAGAGGTGGATGAAAGATTTGAATCCTATTTCCACGACTATAAAATGAATCTGATTGAAATCACAGGAAATACTTCATATAATTTTAATGAAGAAGACGTGTATAATCTATTCTACATATGTCGAAGTATTTATGATCAGTCTATTTATGAAGGAAAGAGTAATAGCTTTGGACTTGTGAAGAGTAGTGTGTTAAAAGTTGTCAAGACATTAACGGATGTAGAATGGTTGAATTTAGAAGAATTAGAGGAAAAGGAGGAAATTGAAATGTGTGAAGCTGAAAAGAGATGGCTTGAAGTAAAGTCAAAGGAATGGGAAGCTGAAGGAATAAGAAAAGGAATAGAACAAGGAATAGAACAAGGAATCGAACAGGGTGTAGAGCTAGGACAAGTTCTTTTGTACAAGACTATGTTAAAGAATGGAATGAGTGAAAACGAGATTTCTAAGGCTTGTTCAATATCTGTTGAAAATCTAAAACGAGTCTTAACTAATTGACAGGAGGAGATGAAAAATCTCTTCTTTTATTTCACGCTTGTGATATAATAAGGTGACTTTGAAAGGATTGAAAAAATGGTATTTCTTTTATTAGTATTAGGTATGGTCCTTTTAATGAAGGGAGCAGACTTGTTTGTGGATGGTAGTGCAAGTGTGGCTCGTAAATTAAAAGTACCTTCAGTTATTATTGGTTTGACAATTGTAGCACTTGGAACGAGTTTACCAGAAGCAAGTGTGAGTATTACAGCTGGTTTAATGGGAAGTAATGAAATTGCGATTTCAAATATTGTGGGTTCTAATATTTTCAACACTTTGGTTGTAGTTGGAACTAGTGCAGTAATCACGCCGTTTTTAATGGATAAGGATATTTTGAATCGTGATTTAAAAATCAATATCTTAGTGAGTATTTTACTTTCGATTTTTGTATTAAATGGAATGTTGAATCGCTTTGAAGGAATGATCTTCTTAGTTGGTTTAGTTTTGTTCATTTTAAACTTGATTCGTAGTGCTAAAAAGAATCGTGTTGAGGATGAGAAAGTTGAAACTTTATCGGGGATCAAATGTTTGATTTATATCGTGATCGGTGTTGCGTGTATTATTTGGGGTGGAGATATCACTGTAGATAGCGCAAAACAGATTGCAGCCATGCTTGGTATGAGTGATACGTTGATTGGTTTAACTGTCGTATCTATTGGAACTTCATTGCCTGAGCTAGTAACAAGTGTTGTTGCGGCAAGAAAAGGTGAGAGTGGTTTATCTTTGGGGAATGCGATTGGAAGTAACATAATGAATATTTTATTTATTTTGGGTGCTTCAAGTACAATTCATCCAATTGCGGCTACTTCACAGAATATTATTGATACTTTTGTCTTGATTGGTGTTTCTCTATTAATTTATGGTATTGCCAAAAAGGGAGATACGATGACAAGAAAAAAGGGGATCTTTATGATCCTCGTATATGTCATTTATATGATTTATATTATTGTACGCTAGGCTTGTCCTAGCTTTTTTTCTTTCCTTGGGAAAGAATAGCGCGTATAGAATTAAATAAAATTGGCTTATATTCTTCAATAGGAAGTGGTTGATTATGAAGAATACTGTTGTAGCAAGTACTTCCGGTTAATTCTACAATAAGGTATAGAATGACTTCAGAATTTTCAAATTCATATCCATTTGCGGTTGCGATTTCATTAAATTCTTTAATTAAGTTGAAACTATCTTGGTCAATGGCAGAATTCAACTGGTCGTGAAAAACCCCCCAAGAAAGGTTTCTTTCTACGAATTTCAAAATCAATGGATTGGATTCTAAACGAATTAAAACTTGATTGATCAAGAAGATAACAGAGTCTTCAAAATTACGAATATCGTTTTTTTCAAGTTGCTTATGGGCTTCTTCAAAAAGGCGATGTGCTTCTTTGTGAATTAAAATATCGCGTATTTGGTATTTATCCTTGAAATAAAGATAAAAAGTACCTTTTGCGACTCCAGCATCTTTTACAATATCATTAACAGAGACATTGGTAATGTCGTGTTTTGTGAATAAATTAAAGGCAGCCTGTAAGAGGTTGTTTTCTTTTATTTTCTTGTTTTCGATTATCTTACTTTTCATGCTTATCACCATCCATATTATAAACAATAATTTATAAATTTCAATTAAAAATGACCAATTGAACATATTAAAACAATTGTATATCGGTGGTTTTAAAAAAATAAAGCAAAAATATTGACTAGCGGTCAGTTTAGTACTATACTCTTCACGTAGTAAAGGAAAGGATAGAAAAAAGGTGATTCGATATGGATAAGATGTCAAAATGGATAGTTAAATATCGTAATATGATTTTGGCTATAGCCATTGTTCTTTTGATTCCAAGTGCAATTGGTTATTTCAATACAAATATTAATTACGATTTATTATCTTATTTACCTTCAACTTCAGAATCTATGAAAACACAACAGATTCTTGGAGATGATTTTAACTTATCGAGTGTAGACTTCTTGGTTGTCAACAACAAGTCTGATCAAGAGGCCGCAAAAATTAAGGAAGAGATCAATAAAATTGATGGAGTTGAAAAATGTATTTGGAGAGATGATGTATTAGATATCTCTGTTCCGAAACAGGCAATTCCAGAAAGCATTCAGGATATGTTATATTCTGGTGACAGTACAATGATGATTGTTACATTTAAAGAGCCAACATCGTCAATGCGTACAATGAATGCGATTAGTAAAATTAAGAAATATACAAAAGATGACTGTTACTTAGGTGGTATGTCAGCTATCAGTGAAGATACTAAAGATCAAACAGAACATGATACACCAATCTATGCAGGTATTGCGGTTGTATTATGCATGGTCGTATTGTTCTTAGGATTAGAGAGTACGATTGCTCCAGTTGTATTTATGTTAGGAATGATTTTCCCAATCGTTTATAACTTTGGTACAAACGTATTCTTGGGTGAAATTAGTTATATCACAAAGGCTTTGGCCGTTGTATTACAGTTAGCTGTTACATTGGACTACTCAATTTTCTTGTTACATAGATATCAAGAAGAAAAACAAAAACTTCCGAATGAAGAGGCTATGGCTAAGGCTATCAAAGCTACATTTACTTCAATTACTTCAAGTTCAATCACAACGATTGCTGGTTTCGTTGCCTTGTGTGTAATGCAGTTAACACTAGGTAGAGATATTGGTATTGTCATGGCAAAAGGTGTTGTTCTTGGTGTATTATCAACTATCTTCATTTTGCCAAGCTTGTTGATGTTCTTTGATAAGACGATTGAAAAGTACAAACATAAAACAATTTTGAATGAGTTACATAGAGTACCTCGTTTTGTGATTCATCACTATAAAAAGATTCTTGTTGCCTTCGTGTTGATCTTCATTCCATTTGGATATGGACAGTCACATACAAATATCTATTATGATTTGATTTCTGGTATGCCAGGCGATTTTGCGAGTATTATTGGTACAAATCAATTAAAAGATAAATTTGATATGACAACTACTCATTTCGTTTTAGTGGATGACAAATTAACAACGAGTGAAATTCAGGATATGTGTTCTGAAATCAAAGATTTAAAAGGTATTCATAACGTATTAGCGTATGAAGAATTTGTGGGTCCAGGACTTGCATCCAACTTTACACCTAGTGTTGTAAAAGAAATTTTCCAGAATGGCGGAAAGAAATTGATTGTTGTAAATAGTGACTATAAAGCTGCTACAACAGAGTTAAATACACAGTTAGATAAGATGGATACCATCATTCATAAATATGATAAGAAGGGTATGATTGGTGGAGAAGGAAGTATGACACGTGATTTGATCACAACAACAGATACAGACTTTGCGATGGTCAACGTATTATCAGTTATCATGATCTTTATTATTGTTGCCTTAACATTTAAGTCCTTTGCACTTCCAGTTATTTTAGTATTAACCATTGAATTTGCGATCACAATCAATATGGGTATTCCATTCTTTACAGGAAGTACACTTCCATTTATCGCAAGTATGGTTATTGGAACTATTCAATTGGGTGCCACAGTAGACTATGCCATCTTAATGACAACGCGTTTTAAAGAAGAATTATCGCATGGTAAGAAGGTTAAGGAAGCTGCTTTGATTGCGATGGAAAAATCGAGTGTTTCCATTATGACAAGTGGATTCTCGTTCTTTGCCGCATGTATCGGTGTAAGCTTTGTAGCTAAGATGGATTTAATTCGATCATTAGTTATCTTATTAGCACGTGGTGCATTAATTTCAGTCGTAAGTATCTTATTAGTATTACCTTCATTGTTGATTTTCTGCCACAAGTTCATTGAAAAAACGACAAAGAATTGGCCAGAATCAAACATGGAAGCGAAAGGAGAATAAATATGAATTTAAATCATACAGTAAAAGTAGTTGGTAGTGTATTGTTGAGTGCAGTTATGGCAGGAAGTATGATGCCTGTGACTGTATTTGCACAAAGTAATGATGAAAATCCTACAGAAAAAACAGAAACTGTTTATTCTGTATTAAACTCAGATGGTTCAATCAGTGATACAATCGTATCTAGTTGGTTACACGATGAGGATGGAATTAATAATATTAAAGAAACATTAAATCTAAAAGATGTTAAGAACATTAAATCAAATGAAAAACCATCAAAGGATGGAAATACATATACATGGAATGCGAAAGGTAATGATGTGTATTATGAAGGAACAGCAACAAAACAACTTCCTGTGTCTGTTAAGATTCGTTATGAATTAGATGGCCAAGAAATTTCTGCGAATGATATTCAAGGAAAATCAGGACATTTAAAATTAACTATTTCTTTCACAAATAATTATTCAGAAGTAAAAAATATCAATGGTAAATCCATTGTGATTCACCCTAGTTATTTAGCTGGTGGTATGTTGAATATGAGTACTGGTAAGTTCTCAAATGTTAAGTGTGAATCAGGTAAAATCGTCAATGATGGAACAAATGAAATGTTGGCATTTGCGAATATTCCAGGTTTAAATGAAACATTGAGCTCAGCTGGTCTAGATAAAGTAAATAATCAATTAGGAATCAGTGATGATGTAACTGTTGAAGCGGATGTCAATGATTTTGATCTTGGCTCTATCATGGTTGGTATGACAAATGAAATTGATTTGGCAAGTGAATTAGGTGAAATTGGTTCTGTATCTGAATTAACAGATGGAATTGATCAATTAATTGAAGCCGACAATCAATTGATCGATGGATCTAAACAATTGTATGATGGAACAACTCAATTAAAAGAACAAGCTGCTCCTTTAGTAGGTTCTTCTGATCAAGTAAGACAATTATCTGCAGGTGCTATCCAATTAAATGATGGTGTTAAAGCTTTACAAACAGGATTAACAGCTTATACAAATGGTGTAGATACTTTGGCTGCAGGAAGTCAACAATTGTATGGAATTCCTCAAGGTGTTTCACAAATTCAAAATGGAGTATCAGGTAATTTAGGTCAAGGAAAAACAAATTTATTGGATGGTGCAACCCAATTAAATGAAGGCTTAAAACAATTAGAAGCACAAGTAAATGCGATTACTCCGGATCAATTAGAGACTATGCAAAATCAAGTTTCTACATCTATTAAAACGTTAGAAGGTATGAAGACTCTTTTAGGTAGTGATGTACAAACATTGACAACTTTACAAACTACATTAAATGGAGCTGTAAAAACGTTAGATACTTTAGCTAATTCAGAAACGGGTGAATTGACACAAAAAATCGGAACCGTAATGAAGAATGTTGTTACTTTGAAAGCACAAATTGACAATGATAAAACAATTATTGATTCGCATAATCAAGATATCACAAATAAAGTAAAAGATATTAATGATCAAATTGATACAATCAATTCACAAATCAGTACAGCTGTAAATACGGCAAATGGCAATATTGATAGTGCCTATTCAAACGCAAATAGTACAATTGAAAGTGCAGCACAAAATGCTAAAGAACAGGGAGATTCAGTATTAGCAGCTAAAATTCGTGAATGTAAGTTAGGGGCTGCCCAAAAGGTTGCAGCACCAACTGTTGAAAATGGAATGCAGCTAAGTCACATTACTTTAGGTGAATTAAAGTCATTTGATGAAATTAATACAAATGATTTTGTACAGCACATTCAAGATTTGAATAATGAAATGAGCAAAATTGAAAAAACTTTAGCTGGAATGGAAAAACAGCTAAATGGTGCAAAGGCACTTATTTTAGGTGAAAACTTAGATGGAACCACTGGATTAGCTGGGGATGTTCAAAATGCCATTAATACATTAGGTCAAATGAATTCTATGTTGGATACTTATACATCTGCAAGTTCAACAATGAATTTCAAGCAATTGGTAACTAAATTGCAGGTTGCTACAAAACAATTATCTGCAGGTTCAGAAGGAATCTTAGGTGGTGTTCAACAAGTCAATGCTGGATTAACTCAACTTCAAAAGAAATCTCAAGCTGGTATTACTCAAGTTGCCCAAGGAAGCAAAACATTGTCTTCTAATAGTGCTACATTAAATGGTGGTGCTAGTGCATTATCACAAGCAACTGGAACATTAGCTGGACAGAGTGGAACATTCAATGAAATGGCTGATGGATTAGATACATTGGGTGAAGCGTTTGAAACATTGAATGATGGTGCTAAACAATTGTATGAGGGTAATGAACAATTCAAATCTGAAGGATTGGATCAATTAAAAGAAAAGGTTGATTTAGGTGTTGGAGAACTTGAAACATTACAGGATGTAATGAACGAAATCAAAGCTATGAACAAAGAATATGCTTCATACTCTGGTGCTCCAGAAGGTGCTACAGTAACTAGTCGTTATGTATTCCGTACTAAGGAAGAAAGTTCTAAATAGATTATAAAGGTATTCTTCGGAATGCCTTTTTAATTTGATATTATTTGGTTGACGTGCTAGAATAAAAGGGAATCTATATGGGGGTATATAATCATGAAACATATTAATACAGTAGATACTCGTAACTTGTGTGAAAGCGCAAAAAATGGTGGATGTGGAGAATGCCAAACTTCTTGCCAATCAGCTTGTAAAACTAGCTGCGGAATCGCTAACCAAGCTTGCGAAAATAATAAAGAAAGTAAGTAATTAAGAAATGCCGAAGTGATTCGGCATTTTTAATGCCGCCTTTAAGGCAGCATTTTTAAATTATGAGGAGGAAATATAGATGATTCATCAGTATAAGATGTTTAATCAGAATATTGTATTGGATATTTGTTCAGGAAGTATTCATGTTGTAGATGAAATCGCATATGACATGATTGCTGGATTTTTAGATAAGGATAAAAATGCTTTAGTTCAAGAAATGAAAGAAAAATATCCAGAAATAGAAACATCTGAATTAGAAGAATGTTACGACCAAATTTTAGAATTAAAAGAACAAGGTCGTTTATTTAGTGAAGATACATATGAGCCGATGGCCGGTCAATTAAAGGCAAAGACAAGTGGTGTAATTAAAGCTTTATGTCTACATATTGCCCATACTTGTAACTTGAATTGTTCATATTGTTTTGCCAGCCAAGGAAAGTATCATGGAAATCGTGCCTTGATGAGCTTTGAAACTGGTAAGCGTGCCCTTGATTTTTTGGTGGAAAATTCAGGTACTCGTAGAAACTTAGAAGTGGATTTCTTCGGTGGAGAACCACTTATGAATTTTGATGTTGTAAAACAATTGGTTGCTTATGCTCGTAGTATTGAAAAAGAAGCAGGAAAGAATTTCCGTTTTACATTAACGACAAATGGTATGTTGATTGATGATGATGTGATTGAGTTTGCGAACAAAGAAATGAGCAATGTTGTTTTAAGTTTAGATGGACGTAAAGAAGTGCATGACCGTTATCGTGTGGATTATTCTGGTAAGGGAAGTTTTGATACGATCGTTCCTAAATTCCAAAAGTTAGTAAAGGCTCGTGAAGGTAAAAATTACTATATGCGTGGTACTTTTACTCATGCCAATCCAGACTTCTTAAAAGATGTGCAACAAATGCTAGACTTAGGATTTAGAGAACTAAGTATGGAACCAGTTGTTGCCAAATCGGATGATCCAGCTGCACTAACAGAAGCAGATCGTGAAATTGTTATGAAACAATATGAGGATCTAGCTAAATTAATGTTGGAATATGATGATAAGAAAGACCCGTTTACTTTCTATCACTATATGATTGATTTAAAAGGCGGACCATGTATCTATAAACGTATTTCAGGATGTGGTTCAGGAACCGAATATATGGCAGTTACACCATGGGGAGATTTATATCCTTGTCACCAATTGGTAGGAGAAGAAGCCTTTAAATTAGGAGATATTTATACAGGTGTTACAAACAAGAAGATTCAGGATGAATTCGCATCATGCAACGTATATGCACGTAAAGAATGTGCAGACTGCTGGGCAAGATTATATTGTTCAGGAGGATGTGCAGCTAATGCATACCATGCGACAGGATCTGTCAAAGGTGTATATAAAGAGGGCTGTGAATTATTCTGTAAACGACTAGAGTGTGCCCTTGCCGTAGCTATTATTCGAGATATGAAAGAAAATAGTCATGAAGACGCCGATTGTTAGTTTTCTAAAATCGTATCAAGAAAAATCACCCGTAAGAATGCATATGCCAGGCCATAAAGGTGCTGGCATTCTTGGTTTTGAAGAAATGGATCTTACAGAAATTCATGGAGCGGATGAATTGTTTGCGGCAGAAGGAATAATTAAGGAAAGTGAACAAAATGCATCTTCTTTATTTGGATGTCCAACCTATTATTCAACGCAAGGCTCAACATTATGTATTCAAACAATGTGCACAATATTATGTCAGGATGCCAAAAGTAAAGGTAAAAATCCTAAGATTCTTGCAGGAAGAAATGCCCATCGAAGCTTTATTCATGCAGCTGCACTATTGGATTTTGACATTGAATGGCTATATGGGAACAGTGATTATTTATCTTGCAAGGTGAGTGCCAAAGATTTAGAAAAAGAAATAATTGAAAATCATCCAACGGCTGTATATCTGACAAATCCGGACTATTTAGGAAATCTTTTGGACATTAAGTCTTTAGCTTCTGTATGTAAAAAACACAATGTATTACTAGCCATCGACAATGCTCATGGTGCGTATCTTCGCTTTCTTGAAAGTTCTTTGCATCCGATTGATTTGGGAGCGGATTTATGTTGTGACTCGGCTCATAAAACACTACCGGTACTAACGGGTGGAGCTTATTTGCACTTAAGTGATTCTCTTAATAAAGAATGGAAAAGTCAGGTTAAACATTTTATGGAATACTTTTCTTCCACAAGCCCATCTTATTTGATTATGGCCTCTTTAGATGCAGCTAATGAAGTATTGGATGACACATTTAGAAAGTCTTTGTTTGAATGTATTAGATATGTGGATTCTTTGAAAAATACATTAGTTCAACATGGATATACTATTTTATCTGGTGAACCCATGAAGATTACAATTTCAACGAAAGATTATGGTTATACGGGAAACGAAATCGCAGATCTTTTAATGGATTGTGACATCTACCCCGAATTCTATGACTCTGATTATATTGTATTGATGCCATCTCCATATAATACGAAAGAAGATTTTATTCGATTAGAAATCTGTTTATGTGAAATTGAAAGAAAAAAAGCGATACTAACCTCTTTTCCTAAGTTAGAATGTGCTCAGAAAGTTATGAATGTACGACAAGCCTTATTTGCGCCTAGTATGAAAGTAGATATTTCTAAATCATTAGGACAAATATGTTCTAGTGTTATTGTATCGTGTCCTCCTGCCATTCTTCCGGTGATTCCAGGTGAAATTATTAGTGAGAGTGCAATAGAAGTCATGAAATATTATGGAATTGAATCTGTACGAGTTGTCAAATAATGACAGCTCTTTTTCTTTTGTATATGTGAAACCGCTAACATTTGAAGTATAATAAAATAAGAAGAAAACATAATATAAGGAGGACAATCATATGTTTGACAAATTATTTGATCCCATACAAATACGTGGTATGGAAATACGAAATCGCATTGTGATGTCTGCGATGGGTACACATGAAAGCGCAGAAAGCGAAGATGGGAAGAGTGTTACGGATAAGTTGATTGCGTATCATGTGGCTCGTGCAAAAGGTGGTAACGGATTAAATACTGTCGAAGTTACAAGTGTAGATGCGGCAAGTGCACCTTTTGGATTCTTGTCGATTGCCGAAGACAAGTACATTCCAGGATTTAAAAAGTTAAACGATGCCGTGCATGAAGCTGGAGGAAAAACGTGTGTACAATTATGGCAAGGAGGTTTAGCTGTAGCTTCAGATCAAACGGCTCAAATTTTAGTGCCAAATGATTTACCTTTAAGCCCACAATATACAGTGCCAGCTATCACAAACGAAAGATTGCTCGATATAATAGATAAGTTTGGACAAGCCGCAAAACGTGCAGTAGAAGCTGGTTTTGACTGTTTAGAATTCCATTGTGCACATAACTATTTACCACATTCAATGCTTTCAGGTGGAATTAACCATAGAAGTGATAAGTGGGGTGGATCTTTTGAAAACCGTAAGAAATTCCCATTGGAATGTATTAAATCGATTCGTGCTAATATGCCAGAGGATATGCCATTATTCATGCGTGTGGATTGTCATGATGACATGTTAGATGGTGGACTAACGGTTGAAGAAGTGATTGAATTTTGTAAAGATGCCAAAGAATTAGGTGTAGATGTATTAAATATTAGTCGTGGAAATATCTTAACGGCAGCTACACTATATGAAGTGGCACCGGTTGATATTGAAAATGGTTTTAACGTAGAAGATGCAGCACATATTCGAAAAGAAACGGGTATGTTGACAATGCCTTGTGGACGTATCAATACACCTGAATTTGCTGAAAAGATATTAGAAGATGACAAGGCGGATCTTGTTGTCATGGCACGTGCTCAGCTAGCCGATGCCAACTTCTGTAATAAAGCTAAAGCAGGTAAAGTCAATCAAATTCGATATTGTATTGGATGTAACCAAGGCTGCTACGATTCATTCTGTGCGTCCTTATATAATCCAGCTATTAAACACATTACTTGTATGCGAAATCCTGGCTTATTAGAAGAAGAAACATTAGGATTGAAACAATCTTCTTCACCTAAAAAAGTAGTAATTCTAGGTGGTGGAATTGCTGGTATGGAAGCGGCTCTAGATTTAAAAGAAACAGGCAATACACCAATCTTATTTGAAAAGAGTGATAGTCTTGGTGGACAGTTCTTATTAGCTGGAGCTATTTCTGCTAAAAAAGATTTTAAGAATGCCGTAGATAAAATGATTTTAGATGTTCAGGAATCTGGAATTGAAGTGCACTTAAATACTGTTGTTACTAAGGAAATGCTTGAAGAAATCAAGCCGGATGCATTGATTGTTGCGATTGGATCTAGTCCAATTGTACTTCCAATCGAGGGTAATGAAAGGACAATTATTGCACATGATGTATTAAGTGAAAAGGTAGAAGTACCAGGTGAGAACGTAGTTGTTATTGGTGGTGGACTTGTTGGTTTTGAGACAGCTGAGTTCTTAGCTGCAAGACAAAAGAAAGTCACTGTTTTAGAAATGAAAGAGAAAGCTCTACAGGATTTAGGTCCATTACGTCAAATTACAGCGCAGTTTGCGATGGCACAAATGCCTATCACAATCGAAACAAGTGCAGTTGTAGAAAGAATTGATGATAAGGTTGTAGTTGCGAGTGGCAAAGAATATCCATATGACAGTGTGATTATGGCCGTTGGATCAAAAGCCAATGATACAAGTATGTATGCCAATCTAGGTATTCCTACATACATCGTTGGTGACTGCAAGAAAGCAGGCATTGCCTTAGATGCATTTAAAGATGCTTATCATGCGGTATTAGAAATTAATAAGTAGGTAACGATATGACAACATTATTTGATGAGTTAAAAATTGGTTCGATGAAATTAAAAAACTGTACCTTTATGGCTCCTATGTCTTTAGGGTATGGAGATCAAACGGGAATTCCTACGCTACAAGAACAGGCATATTGGCTTGAAAGAGCTAAAGGAGAAGTAGGGTGTATTATTACGGATGCGACAAGCGTTGATCCTAATACGCCGTATTTAGGGAATACGTTATGTTTTAGAAGTGAAGAAAGCATTGTGGAATATAAGAAGTTTACGGATAAAATTCATGAATACGGAACAAAAATTATTCCTCAAATTACCCATCCAGGCCCAGAAAGTATTTCGTCTTTCTTTGGCGTAACGCCTATCTCAAGTAGTGGCTATTTGAATTCTATGTATCAACAGACACGAGAATTAAAGGTGGAAGAGATTCCAAATATTATTTCAATGTATGCGAATACTTCATATCAGGCAAAACAAGCTGGATTTGATGGAATTGAATTGCATTGTGCTCATGGCTATATGCTTCTTGGATCTTTCTTAAGTCCATTAAAAAATAAACGTACGGACGAATATGGCGGGGATTTAATGCATCGTGCTCGCTTGTTGTTTGAAGTAATTGAAGCGATTAAATCAAAATGTGGTGCTGAATTTCCAATTATTTTAAGAATGTCTGGTTCTGAAAAAATTGCAGGAGGAAATACAGTTGAAGACATGCTTCAATTGATTCCTGAACTTGAAAAACGTGGTGTAGATGCCTTTGAAATTTCAGGTGGATCTCAATATGAATTGCCAAATAAGATTATGCCAAGTCACGGTGAGGTGTGTGCAACCAATTTAGAAGAAGCTTTAAAAATCAAAGAAGTGAGCCATGTTCCTGTGATTTTAGTTGGAAAAATTAATGATGCGAAATTAGCTCGTTCTTTAGTAGAAGAAGAAAAAGTCGATGGAATTGTACTTGGGCGTGCATTGCTAGCGGATGCGGATTTTGTGAAGAAGGTAAAAGAAGGAAAAGATTGTCAGATTGCCCCATGTACAGGATGTCTTGTAGGATGTGTTGGTCAACAAACAAAACGTTTATGTGGTACTTGTGTTATCAATCCATTCTGTGGTCATGAAATCGAAATGAAGATAGAACCATCAACATCCAATAAAAAGATTATGGTTATTGGTGGTGGAATTGGTGGTTTAAGTGCGGCAAGAATGTGTGCTTTAAGAGGGTTGAATGTAGAAGTCTTTGAAAAAAATAATGTGATTGGTGGACAAATTAATCTTGCCAGCAAGATTGCGCCAAAAAAGGAAATGCACAAATGGATTGATTATTTAGAAAGTGAATGTCAAAGATTACATATTCCTGTTCATTTGAATCATGCAGTAAAAGTGGGTGATGTGAAGGATTTTGATGTTGTTCTAGTATGTAATGGTTCTATTCCTAAGAAGCCAAATGAAAATGCTTATACAGCACATGATATTTTAGACGATAAAGTCGATGTGCACGGAAATATCCTTGTCGTAGGTGGAGGCATGGTTGGTGTTGAAGCCAGTGAATATATTTGCGAAAAGCATCCGGATGCGCATGTTACAATTCTAGAAATGAAAAAGAATATTGATGATGGAGAATCTCCGGCAAATTTAGTTTCAACAATGACACGTATTCAAACTTTACCAATTACGGCTTTAACGGAAACAAAACTTGTATCTGTAGAAGATGGGGTTGTAGTTGAAAAAGCGGGTGAAACACAAAACTTAGGAAAATTTGACTTTATCATATATGCGACAGGTTCAAAACCAGATCCAAGTCTATATGAAGCTATTAGAGAAACCGGAAAAGAAACATACTTGTTTGGTGATGCGTCTAGTGTAGCACAAGCTTTGGAAGCTGTTCGTGATGGTGTAAATATCGCTTTAAAGTTATAAATGAATAAGCGAAGTCTTAATTGGCTTCGCTTTTAAATTGGTCAATATATTTTTGTACTGAATCTGTCATTTCTTTTGAAAAATCCGAATTGTATTTTCTGTTACAGAAAGCAGTTGTCCATTCATGTAATGTTTTATTTCCAGCTTTGTGTTCAAACATATTTTCTAATTCTTGTTGATTTTTTCTATGATATTGATCGACACAAACAATATCTTCTAATTTGCAACGCTCTGGTTTTTGCCTTTTAAAATGATCACTTGCAGGATGTCCAAGTACTAACATGCATACAGGCACTACATATTCACTTAGATTTAATAATCCTTTATGTAGATCATGCTGCTCTAAAATATCACCAATGTAACATGAGCCAATACCTAAACTTTCGGCTGCCACAACTGCATTTTGTGTGGCAATGGTCGCATCTGTTGTAGCTAATAATAAGTCACCAACACCTGGCTTTCTTGGATTACAGTTTTCATAATTAAATAAATCAAACCATTTCTGAAAATCAGCACAGAAAATTAAAACCATTTTAGCTTGATTAATAAAAGGTTGATTGTCACACGTTTTAGATAGTGTTTCTTGAAGCTTTTGATCTTGTACATCAATAATAGTATACATCTGTTGGTTTCCTGCACTCGGTGCCTGCATACAAGCTTCTAATATTAATTGTCTTTCTTTTTGTGAAATTTCTTTATCTTCAAAAATACGACAAGACTTGCGGTCATATAAACTTTGAATAATTGGATTCATCATAAATCCCCTTTCTTTTTGGAAATATTTTACTACAGATATGCTATTATTTAAGTATGAAACTTAAGGAAATTAAGAAAAATGCACATAAAAATATAAAAACACATTATGCGACTTATTTAGTATTATGTCTTGCGGCAGTACTTATGGGAAGTGAATTTAGTTCGACTTTATCCCTTTTAAAACAAGATAATGCCAAAAGTGTTTCAGGCTTATTAATGCACTCTTCTTTTGTGAAGTCGATGACATCTTTATTTCCTAAAGACGTCTTTGGTACGACAAATGGTGTATTTGCCACGGTTGTGAATGGTGTTACATCAGGTTCTTTTGTGAAGACACTATTTTTAGGTTTATCAACCATTGTTCATTCAAAAGATATAGCGAGTATTTGTTTTGTCGTGATGGGTTTATGCATATCTGTGTTCTATAGAGTATATATTGTGAATGTATTACCAGTGATTAATCGCAGACTATTTTTGGAAGGAAGAGTTTATGCCAAACTGCCATTCGATCGATTGGTTTATTTAATGCGTATTCGCAAACAGATGCATGTTGCATTTGTGAAGTTAGTGAAATCTATTATTTTGACAGTTATGAATTTTACAATTGTTGGAGGAATATATTTTTACTACGCATATTTCTTAGTGGATTATATTTTAGCTGAAAATCCGACGATATCTTTAAAAGATGCACTCTCTTTATCTCGAAATATGATGAAGGGACATAAGGTTGAATGTTTTAAATGGCAACTATCTATGGCGGGATGGTACATTCTAGATGTTTGTACATTTGGGATTAGTGCTGTATTCTATTCAAATATGTATCGTATGGCTGTGATGAGTGAATTTTATACACTAAGAAGGAAAGAATTTCAGAGTGCTATTTTAAATGATACGTATTTATTTGAAAAACCAAGCAGTGCATTAATGAAAAATACATATTCAGATGTGATTGCGGCATTGAACGCAAAGAATCCAATAGAAAATGCGTATACGGGTGTTAAAAAGTTCTTGTGTGATAATTTTGGAATTATCTTTCATTTGAGTTCTAAAGAAAAACAATATGAAAGATATACCTATAATAAAATGGAAGCTGAAACTATGATTACTGAAGTGTATTTATTATGTTATCCAGTAAGGCTATCTCCAATTGAAGAGGCGTATAAGAAGTCAAATCTTCGTGTTTTACATCCAAATCGAAATTATACAGTAACATCTATTTTAGTCTGTTTCTTCTTTATGTGTTTTTTTGGATGGATTTGGGAAGTGAGTCTTTCAATGATTAGCTATGGAAAATTTGTGAATCGCGGTGTTTTACATGGTCCATGGATTCCTATTTATGGTTTTGGCTGTGTTTTAATTTTACTTTTATTAAAACGATTTAGAATGCGACCAAAAGTTGAATTTAGTATGGCTGTACTTTTGTGTGGATGCATTGAATATTTTACGGGTTTCTTCTTAGAGCTTACGCACAATGGCCAAAAATGGTGGGATTATACAGGCTACTTTTTAAATCTTGATGGAAGAATTTGTGCAGAAGGATTATTAGTATTTGGTGTTGGTGGTATGGCCTTTGTCTATGTGATTGCACCATTGATTGATAATTGGGTAAAGGAACACTTAAACAAAAAATTATCGACTGCATGTTTAGTTTTACTTCTTTTATTTGGTGCAGATGTTGTATATTCGCACTTTGAACCAAATGTAGGAGAGGGTGTGACAAGATGATGAAAAAGTTAAATGGAAATCAAATCAAGATGATTGCGATCATTGCCATGTTTATGGATCATTTCGCAACTACATTTTATCCAAATTATGAAAAGTATGGGTGGCTTTTATTGATTCATTTAATTGGAAGAGTAGCGGCTCCTATTATGTGGTTTATGGTTGTGGAAGGTTATATGCATACGCATAGTTTAAAGAAATATTTAGAAAGATTATTGATTTTTTCAATTATTGCTCACTTTGCGTATAACTTCTGTTTTGGCATATCTTTTATTCCATTTAAAGAATCATTCTTAAATCAGACAAGTATTATATGGCCATTATTCTTGTCTGTGATTGGCTTATGGGTGGAAGATCAAGAATGGAAAGACGCAAAGAAGATTATTTGTATTCTAATTCTTTGTTTGTTGGCATTTCCAAGTGATTGGTCATGTTTTCCCGTTCTTTGTACAAACTACATTTATAAAAACCAAGGTAATTTAAAAAAACAAGTATTAGGCATGTCTTTATTTATTTCTATGTATGTTCTTGTCTATTGTTTATGCATAGATGTAGTTTATGGTTTATTGCAGTTTGGAATTGTTCTAGTATATCCAATTATGTCTTTATATGATGGAACTAGAGGAAAGAGTACATTTATGAAATGGTTCTTTTATTGGTTCTATGTGGGGCATTTAATTTTGTGTGGATTGATTCGTGTAATGATATAGAGGTGTAAAATGAAAATATTAATTTTTGGGATGGGTAACATTGGAAAGACAACGGTTGGTGAGTTGTTGGCGTAAAGATAGGTTACGATTTTATCGATATGGATGCGAAAATCAAAGAAAAGTATGGTACCATGCTTGGCTTTCAAGATGAATATAATGATTAATATGAACGTGATGAATTGCGTGCAGAAATGATTTCATCTTGGATTCAAGAAAAGGAAAATGTAGTGATTGCGTTAAGTCCTATTGCGTATTTGGATGCGTATGAAGATTTCTTTGAAGATTCAGACATCATTTGTTTCGACTTAACAGATCGAGTAGAAAATATTTTTAAACGCTTGGAATTTACCGATGATAATGATAATCTTTTGCACATTCCTCAATCGTATTTAAATAAGCATAAGGCGTATTATATACGTGAAACACAGGCGGATTTTGATTATTTCCATACTTTGTATGCGTCAAAAATGGATTCGATTTCAATGGATGGTAAAAGCTTAGATAAAATTATTGAGGATATATGCAAGAAATATAAATTAGTCTAAGATTGTGATATAATCAATGGGCAAGTAAAAACATACATGACAGGGGTGCAATTGCTGAGAAAAACCCTTATTACCTGATCTGGTTAATACTAGCGTAGGGAGTCATATCGATTGATAGTGGCACTCTAGGGTGCCTTTTTTATTTTGGAAAGGAGGCAATAATGAAGAAAAATCGTAGAATTGTCATGCCGTTGCTTGTGTTTATTCTAGTGATTGGTGGCTGGGAATTATATGTTCGTGCATTTGATATATCACTTTATATATTGCCAAGTCCATCAAAAATCATCAGTGCACTGATTGAAAATTTTGATATTCTGATGCAACATTCACTTGTTACATTAGAAGAATCTGTATTAGGTTTGTTGATTAGTACTTTCTTTGCGATTGTGATTTCCATTGGCATGGATTTATCGAAAACATTTAAGACAAGTATTTATCCATACTTAATTGTGACACAAACTGTACCTATCATGGTTTTAGGACCTTTATTTTCGATTTGGTTTGGATTTGACTTATTGCCCAAAGTTTTGATTGTCATATTTATGTGCTTTTTTCCGATAGCGATATCTTTTACAGATGCCTTATCGCAAGTGAGTGAAAAGGAAATCAATTTATTAAAAAGCTTTGGAGCTAATCTGTTTCAAATATATAAAATTGTTAAGATTCCATCTGGCGCCATTGGCTTATTTTCCGGATTAAAGGTAGCGGCTACCTATTGTGTGGGTGGAGCTATTGTAGGAGAGTGGCTTTCAAGTAGAGCGGGGCTAGGCTACTACATGCTTCGAGTTAAGAATGGATATATGTTAGATAAAGTCTTTGCGTGTGTATTGATGATTATATTTTGGAGCATCCTTTTAAATTTAGGGGTGACTCTATTGGAAAAATTATTATTTCCACATTTACGAAAAGGAGAAAGAAAATGAAAATTTTAAAAGTTATGTGTGCAGCTGCTGTTGCGTTAAGTTTAGTGGGTTGTGCTCAAACATCGAGTTCAGATGAAGATTTGACTAAGGTTACATTAATGTTGGATTATACGCCAAACACAAACCACACAGGTTTCTATGTAGCTAAAAATAAAGGATATTATAAAGAGGCTGGTTTAGATGTGGATATCATTGAACCAGGTGATAATGCGACGACTTCAATGGTTGCAGCAGGAAAAGCTGATTTTGGTGTTTCTTACCAGGAAGATGTTACATATGCTCTAACAAGTGAAGATCCACTTCCAATTAAAACAATTGCGACAATTATCCAACATAATACGTCAGGCTTTGTTTCTTTGAAGAGTGCAAATATTAATTCTGTAAAGGATTTTGAAGGAAAAACATATGCAGGATGGGGAGCACCAAGTGAAGAGGCTGTAATTAAAGCTGTTATGAATGAAGCGGGTGCCGATTTTAATAAGTTAACGATTGTAGGATCTGACGGATCTGGTATTGCTGGTTTATCCGATGAAGTTGGAAAAAATAAAGTAAACCTTGGATGGGAGTTCTACGGATGGGCTATTATTAAAGCCATGCAGGATGGATATGATGTAAATTATATGCCATTAGCTGATTTAGACAGTCGTTTGGATTACTATACTCCAGTTATCATTACAAACAATAAGATGATTAAAAAGAATTCGGATACAGTTAAGAAATTTATGGAAGCAACTAAAAAAGGTTATGAATATGCCGTTGATCATCCAAATAAAGCCGCTGAAATCTTACATGAGGATGCTTTGAAAGATACAGATATGAAATTCCTTAAAGAAAGTCAAAAATATTTAAGTAGTCAATATGCGAAGGATGCAGATTCTTGGGGTGTTATGAAAGATTCTGTATGGAACAATTATACAGATTTCATGTATGAAACAGGATTGATCAATAAAAAAATTGATGCGAAAGATCAATACACAAATGAGTTCGTAAAATAATGAAGCTAAAGGTTGAAAAGCTAAATCTTGAATTTTCTGGAAAAGAAATATTGCATGATATTTCTTTTTCAATTCAAGAAAGAGAATTTGTTTCGATTTTAGGACCGAGTGGTTGTGGTAAATCCACTATTTTAAATGTGTTAGCTGGACTGCTTGAAGATTATTCTGGTCATGTTTTTGTGGATGAAGACCCTGTTAATGGCGTTAGCTCTCATTTTGCGTATATGCCACAAAATGATTTATTACTTGAATGGAGAACTATTTTAGACAATGTTTGTTTATATGGAGAAATCAATCATGATAAATCTATCAAACAAAGAGCGTTAAAGGAATTTAAAACCTTTGGCCTTTCTGGCTATGAAAATGCGTATCCTTCAAGTCTTTCAGGAGGTATGCGACAAAGAGCAGCGTTCTTAAGAACTTCTTTGTGCAAGGCAGATATTCTTTTGTTAGATGAACCATTTGGAGCTTTGGATGTCATTACACGTAATGATATGCAGGATTGGCTTCTTGAATTAAGAAAGAATTATAATCGCACGACTTTATTGGTTACGCATGATATAGATGAGGCTTTATATTTATCGGATCGCATTTTAATTTTATCCAATAAGCCAAGTCATATATTGCGGGAAATTGATTTATCTAAAGAAAAGAAATCAAGAGATTGGTTGTTTTCACAAAGTGATTTAAAGAAACAAATCTATGAACTATTGAAGGGTGAAAATCATGCATGATGCACATTATCATTATTCAAAAGAAATAAATCAGTTACAGAACGAATATGGAATTTATGGTATCTGTAATGTCGCAAACAAAGAAGAATATGAAATAGTAAATCGACATAACTTATTTTATTCTTGTGGCGTACATCCTTGGAATGCAAACTTAGATACATTAGAATCGATGCTTCCACTATTAAAACAAGCATCGATTATTGGTGAAATTGGCATGGATAGTGTCTGGTGTGATGTGAATTTAGAAATTCAAAAAGAAGTGTTTGAAAAACAGCTTCAGCTTGCGAAAGAGTGGGATAAGCCTGTCATTTTACATACAAAAGGACAGGAAAAAACAATACTGGATTTGATTCGTAAATATCCAAATACATATGTTGTACATTGGTATGGATGTATGGATTATGTCAAAGAATATGATGAAGTGGTATCTTATTTTACGATTGGTCCTTCCATTGGAAAAGAAGAGGAAGTAACTCATTTGGTAAAACAAGTCTCTATTGATAAATTATTAATGGAATCCGATGGTATTGAAGCTGTAAAGTGGGCTATTGATAGTGATAATTATATAGCGGCTTTAAAAAATGAAATTACTCAGGTTGCTCAGTTAAAGAATAAAACACATTCAGAAGTAGAGAGTATTTTAGATCAAAACTTTTCAAAGTTAATAAAAAAATAGGAGAATTTCTTCTCCTAAGCAAGACAGTCATTGAACTGTCTTTTTATTTGTTCTTCATCCATATTCTTTCCAATAAAGACTAATTGATTGATTCGATCTCCATACTCTTCATCCCAGTTTTGAGCTAATTGTGGATTGGCTTTTAATAAATCAATTTGATCTTGTTTTGGAGCTGATGCGATCCATAATGAGTCTTCTGAAAGTGAATTTAATTTACCAGCTTGTTCAAATAAATAAGCAGAATCAGGCTGGTTATCAAACCATACATAGCCTTTGGTACGAATAACATTTGGATAGTTGTTTAATAGATTTGTGAATTTCTTTAAATCCAATGGTTTTCTTGTTTGCCATACAAAAGTAGAAATGCCGTATTCTAAGGCCTCTCCTTCATGCTCATGATCATGGTGGTGTTCATGTTCTTCAATTTCGTGAATCCATCCAATGTTGTTTTGGGCTTTTTCATAATCAAAGTTATGTGTGTTTAAAAGCTCTTCTAGATTGACCTGGCCAAAGCTAGCTTCAATAATTCCAGCTTCTTTACATAGCTTGTGAATGACGGCTTTAATCTCGTTTTTTTCTTCTTCATTGACTGTTTCAGACTTATTTAAAATCACGGTATTACAGAATTCCAATTGTTGCATCAATAAAGAATCTAAAGAATCTTCATCTTCAACTGGTTCTAATAAATGTTTTCCGCAATTGAATTCATTGGATAATCTGGCTGCATCGGCTACACAGATGATGTTATCTAAGTGAAATAATTCAGGTAATCCTCTTGAATAAAGTGTTTCATTGGCAGCTGTAATGGTTTGGGCAATGGGGATGGGTTCGCAAATGCCACTAGCTTCGATAATGATATAATCAAATTTGTTGGATGAAGCTAAAGCAGATAGCTGCTGCAAAAGATCTAGTTTGAGTGTGCAACAAATACATCCGTTTGTAAGTCCAACTACATCTGTATCTTCTTTTTGGATTTGTGCATTTTTGTCAATTAGTTTTTGATCTACATTGATTTCTCCAATATCATTGACAATAATTGCGACTTTGTATCCTTCTTGATTTTTAAGAATGTGATTCAATAAAGTGGTTTTACCAGCTCCTAAATAGCCAGTTAATAATAAAATAGGTATCGATTTTCTTTTCATTTTCAAAACCTCCTTTACTTATTGTATAATATTTGCGAATAAAAAGGAGCAAATTTTTATGACAATTTTATATACATCCTTCCATATTTTGGATTTAGATAATGATACGGTGCAAAGAAAAGAGATGCCAGAAGAATTTCAGGTCTTTGTGAAAGAATATATTGAGTATGCGAACGCAAATGAAAAAAATAAAATATATACGATTCATGATGAGCAGACACAGGTGGTTTCGTGTATTCGTCAGATGGCATTAAATCAAGATAAATGTGAAGTACTTACGGATAGTATTGCGGATAAGTTATTAACAAGTGAGAAACTAGCGCAGGCAAAAATTTATCGTATGGGCTCTAATGTAAAAAAGGGAAGCTTGATTCAGGTTTTAGTCCAAAATAGCAGTGATGAGCTTTTATATGTGGTTGCTAAAGTAGAGCATTCTAAATGGTATGATGGAAATGATCTGTCGAAAAAGTATGGCTTTTCAGGTGATAAGAAATCATTGTGGAAATCAGCTGTATTTTCTATGTATGAAATTAACTCACATATAGTATTCAAAGATATTAAGGTATATTCGGATACGATGGCTAAATATTGGACGGTTTCTTTTTTGGAATTGGAAGAAGCTAGGGATGATGCAAAGAATACATACTCTGCATTTAAGGCAATTGATAATGAATTGAAAAGTGCAGTAGAACCTGTGTCTAAAAAGGATTATGTGAAGCTATCGAGTGAACTACAGAATGTCATGAATACGCCTCAACAATTGAACTATAGTCAGTGTATTGATAATTTGATTGATTCGTATTCCTTTAGTGAAGAAGAAATCGAGAAGGATGTGATCAAAGATTGCTTGATGGCTCTTCCTGAACGTAAAAATTTTGATACAGAGTTTAAGGTGATTCCCGAAAGCTTGAATAATAAACGAACAAAGAAATTCCAACTTTCGCAAGGGATTGAATTGACGATTCGTTCGGATGCGTTAGAATATCCAAATAAAATTGTGTCAACAGTAGTAGATGGAAAGCGTGTAATTCAAATTGTTTGTGAAGATGATGATACGTATGAGGCATTTGCTTAAAATAGTCTGAAAGAATTCAATTTGTATAAATCTTAAAATAGTGGTTTAATTATGTCATTATTTAAAGGGGGTATTTCAAATGAAGAATAAAAATGCATTAACAATTCTATTATATGTCTTTGCCGTTTTATCATTGGCTTATACATGTTATGCGGCTTTGCAGGCATATAATACATTTGTTTCATATTACAGTACAAATTTAAATGTATTGAACTTGATTATGTATATGATCACAACTTGTTATCAATCAATATGTTTTAGTGTGCTTTTTTATGCGCTTGGCGTATTTAGTGAAATGTTTAAGAAGAAGAAAGAAGAGAAATAGTTTATACTGTTTCTTTTTTCTTTAGGTAAAGGTTATGAAGAAAGATTTTGTAGAAGGAGCCAAGGCAGCAACCCCGATTATTTTAGGATACATTCCTGTTGGAATTGCTTATGGTATGATGGCAAAAGCGACGGGATTGACATTTTTTAAGGCATTAAGCTTTTCATTATTTGTGTATACTGGGGCAGGACAAATGGCTGCTGTGACGATGTTAGCTCAAAATACGGCTTATATTACGATTGTATTAACCGTTTTTATTTTAAATTTACGTCATATTATTATGAGTACATGTATTATGGAAAAAATGGAGAAGACAAGCTTACCAATACGTTTGCTTTTATCTTTTGGGATTACAGATGAAGTATTTGCGATGGGGATGACAGATAAAAAGATCAATAAACTGATGCCTGCTTTTTATTGCAGGACTCGCACTGTTTTCATACTTATCATGGAATGTAGGTTCTGCATTAGGTATCTTATTTTCAAGTATATTACCAAGTATTGTATCTAAAAGTTTAGGTGTTTCTTTATATGCAATGTTTATTGGCTTGTTAGTGCCAAATATGAAGAAATCCATTCGCTTGTTTTATGTAGTTGTTCTGACTATGGTTGTGAATTGGGGATTAAATCAATTCTTGTCGAGTTCTCTATCTATATTGATATCCACACTTGGTTGTGCATTAATTGGAATGTTTATCATTTCAAAGGAGGACTTACAATGAAGTTTGTAATGCTGATTCTATTTTTATGTTTATCAACATATATACCTAGAATGTTACCGGCATTATTTATGGATAAAATTCAGGTGTCAGGAAGATTTGCCACTTTCTTACAGCTGATTCCTTATACGGCGATGGCATCCTTGATTTTTCCGGCCATATTATATGTAGATGACAATATGTGTATTGGCATTATTGCTGGTATTGTTGCGAGTGTGACAGCCTTAAAAAAGGTTCCCGTAATTGGCGTGGTTTTATCGAGTGTAGTGGCCTGTTTATTGGTATATTCATTTAAACTTTCATGAAAATGTAAAATATTTACAATTATATTGAAAGCACTTGTAAATGATGATATAATTTGATTGGCTTCGAAAGGAAGTTTTAAGAAATTTTGCGTCAATAGAAATCCAATTTTGCTCCTTCCTCAAGTTCACTGATGATTTCGAAGTTGACGTAATAGATTAGGCCTGAGTGAATCCGGGCCTTTTTGTATGTTACAATGTTTTGGGTGATATTATGGAACGAATTGAACAACAGATGCAATTTATTTTGGAAATTGATAAAGAGAAACAGATTAAAAGAAAAACACTTCAAAGCAATGGAAAAGATTTTGAGGATGACGCACAACATGCCTGGCATATGGCTATTATGACTTTGTTGTTGAGTGAATATGCGAATGAAAAAATTGATGTGTTAAAAACCATTTCGATGCTGTTGATTCATGATCTTGTGGAAATTGATGCAGGAGATACGTACGCATATGATGATCAAGGGTTAAAAACACAAAGTGAAAGAGAGAATTTAGCGGCGAATCGCATTTTTAATTTATTGCCAGAAGATCAGGCTAAGAAAGTGTTTGACTTGTGGAATGAATTTGAAGAAAGAAAAACACCTGAAGCTAAATTTGCCAGGGTGATGGACAATTTTCAACCGGTTATGTTGAATGCGGCAACCGATGGAAGAATGTGGGTTGAAAATGATGTGCATCTAGATAAGATATTGAAGCGTAATGAAAGGACACATGAGGGTAGTGAAGTGTTATGGAAGTATATGTATGAACATTTTATTTTGCCAAATGTTGAGAAGAGAAGAATCAAAAAGTGATTCTTCTTATTTTTTGAGCATACTACTATACAAAACACAGTAGTGGTGATAAACTAGTAGTGAAAGAGGTGATCTGATGAAAAAGGGATTCATTTTATTGTTTATTTTTATTCTTGTTTGTATTGTAGGAGGTAGTTTTCTAGCAATTCATTTAATTACTAATGTGAATATTGAAGAAACGTCAATTGTGAAAGAACCTTTAAATTCTGAGAAAATAGACAATTTTACTTCAATAAATCTAGATTTGACAAGTATGGATGTTAAAATTGAAAAAGCTAGTGAGAATGCGATTTCTTATCGTTTGCAGGATTCGAAGAAACAAAAGCTGGATTATTCTGTTGAGGATGGTGTTTTAACTGTAAAAGAAATAATATCGGATAAACATTTTGTAGGTCATGATGATAATGAAGTGATTATTTATACAACAAATGATTCTTTAGTTGTGAATGGTAATCTTGTTGCGGGTGATGTTGAAATTCAAAATGTGACATTAAAGGATTCTAGAGTGACTAGTGTATCTGGTGATATTTCAATTGAAAATTCAAGTTTAAATAACTGCAACTTCATCAGCACCAGTGGAGATGTAGAATTTGATGGTCAATTGACAGGGGATAATATCTTGGAAACGACTTCAGGAGATTTGAGTGTAGAACATATTAATAATGTATCAATTAGTGCTTCTACTACATCTGGAGATATTGAAATTGGTGAAGAAGAATTTACAGGTTCTGTTAATAGAGTGTTAGGAACAAGCAATGCAACGTTGAAATTGAATACGACAAGTGGTGATATCGAGGTAAATTAAAAAAACAGGCAAGCGAATTAATCGTTTGCCTTTAATAATTCTTCAAGAATTTGAACTGCATTTGTAGCGGCACCCTTACGAATTTGGTCTCCACAACAGAATAAGGATAATGTGTGGTTGGTTTCATCTGTGATATCCTTACGGATTCTTCCAACATAGACTAAATCTTGATTTGTCGTATCCTTTGGCATTGGATAGATTTGGTTTTTTGGATCATCCTTTAATAATACGCCATCAGCATGACTTAATAATTTTCTTGCTTCATTCACATCAACTTCATTCTTACATTCGATTGTGATGCTTTCTGAATGGGAACGCCAAATAGGTACACGTACGCATGTACAATTTACTTTCAATTCCTCGTCATGCCACATTTTTCTAGCTTCATTTTGCATCTTCCATTCTTCTTTTGAAATACCTAAATCATCAAAATCTCCAATTTGAGGAATTAAATTAAATGCGATTTGATAAGGAAATGCTTTAGATGGGATTTTTTCGTCTTCGATTTGATTTTTAAGATCTTCAATACCTTGAACACCAGCTCCGGAAACAGCTTGGAAAGTAGTAACAATCATGCGTTTGATGTGGTATTTTTTGTGTAAAGCATTTAATGCGACTAGGGCAATGATTGTTGCACAGTTTGGGTTGGCAATTAGGCCTTGATGATTATTGATATCTTCTTTATTGACTTCAGGAATTACAAGTGGAACATCCTTGTCTAAACGGAATGCACTTGAATTATCGACAACGACACATCCAGCTTCTTTGGCCCATGGCATCCACATTTTTGTGATGTCATTTCCTGTGGCACCTAAAACATAATCAACATCTTGAAAACTTTCTTTCGTTAGTTCTTCAACAATGTGTCCATCTATTTCTTTTCCTTTAGAGCGTGCACTTGCCAATAATTTAAGATTGGCCTGAATGTTTCTTTCTTTTAAGCATTCTAACATTTGTTGTCCTACAGCACCAGTAGCACCTGCAATTGCGATTGTTGTCATTATTCGTTTCCTCCTACAAAAGTATCATAAATTACTTGAACGGTTTTAGTGAAATCCTTTTTCTTTACACCTACAGTAATGTTGATTTCATCACTACCTTGGGCAATCATAACAATGTTGATATTGTTTTTACCTAAGGCACCAAATAATTTTCCACTTGTACCTGGTTTATCTGTCATGTTTTTACCAACGGTAGAAATTAAAGCTAAGTCATCTTGAACACTAAGTTTGTCTGGTTTAAGTTCATCTTTGAAATGAGCTAAGATTTCATATAGACTTTCTTCAATTTCTTTTTTCTCTACAACAATGTTAAAGGAATCGATACCACTAGGAATGTGTTCGATACTGATATGGTATTTTTCTAAAATGGATAGGGCTTTACGTATGTAACCTACTTCATTGGACATGTGCTTTTTATAGATGTAAATTGACATGAAATCTTTTTTACCGGCAATACCTGTAATTGGGTATCCACTCTTGATTTTTGAATGTTCTTGAATGATGGTTCCGGCATCTTGAGGACGATTTGTATTTAAAATGTGGATTGGAATATTGGCTTCTTTAACTGGGAAGATTGCCTCTTCATGAAGAACACTGGCACCCATATAAGAAAGCTCTCTTAGCTCTGAATACGTGATGTGTGTGATTCCTTTTGGATTTTTTACGATTGTTGGATCGGCCATTAAGAATCCAGAGACATCGGTCCAGTTTTCATAGACATCCGCATGAAGACATTTCGCAAGAATGGCTCCTGTGATATCGCCTCCACCACGTGGGAAGACTTGAATATGTCCGTTAGCACTTGTTCCATAGAATCCTGGGAAAACAAAGTGTTCATATTGTGCATGTTTTGCTTGAAGCTTTGCCGTAGTTGCTTCCCAGTCAATGGTTTTGTCTAGTTTAAAGCGAATGATATCTTTGGCATCTACGAAAGCGTAGCCTAGATATTCGGCCATCAATTTTGCACAGAAGTATTCACCACGACTAACGATTACAGCTTGCGACATTTGGTTTAGATTGGTGTAAAATGCATCAAGCTCTTTTTCGATTGGTTGTTTTAAGCCAAGTTCATTTTTGATTTCGACAAATCGATTTTTAATGAGTTTGAATACGCCGGATGCGTCTACATGGTATTTTCTGTGCGCATCTAATAAATAAAGTAGATCAGTGATTTTGTTGTCGGCCGCAAAACGTTTTCCAGGAGCTGATACTACAATATATCTACGTGTAGGGTCTTGTTCGATGATATTTTTGATTTTTTTAAATTGTTCTGCGTTGGCAACGCTAGAACCACCAAACTTTGTGATTTTTAACATGTGATTTACCTCCATAATGCGATAAAGCTATGTTGATCCAATTCTTTTACTTTTTTAATGATTGACATATCTTGGTTTTCAATCCAGTAATAATTTGCTTCTTTTTTTAGGATTGGATAGTAGTCTTCCAAAGAAACATCGGTTCGTACGATCCAGGTTTCTTTTAATAAACTTGTATCGAATTCTTTTGGCGTTGAATATATAATTTTTCTTTCTTTATTCTCAAGTGTATCCAATGCATTTTGCATCATGGCTTGTGCCGTAGGTAATTGACCAGCGCCCTGACCATAATAGCCTAATGTATCAAAGCTGTTTGAAAGAATCTTTTGCGCATTGTAGTTGCTTGGAACATTCGCAAGAAAATCGCTTTCATTCATACAGCAAGGGGCAATGATAGAAATGATTTTGTCGCCAATTTGTCTTGAAATGGATAGGTGGCGTATTACTTTATTGTTCATTTTGATGAATTTTATATCTAGCATTTTGATTGTTCGAATTCCTGCATAATATGGGATTTCAACAATTGGTGTGTTGAAGGCTAAACTGTTTGAAATTTTTGTTTTATAGTAAACATCCACACCATCAATATCGTTTGATGGATCTTTTTCGGCATAGCCCTTTGCCTGCGCATCCTTTAAAACATCTTCAAAATCAAGATTGTTTTTTTGCATAGAATCTAGAATATAGTTGCTTGTGCCATTAAAGATACCTTCAAAGCCCTGTAAAGGTTCAAGTCTTTTTAGTTTTAATAAAGCATCAATAAATGGAATACCACCCGCAACACAAGCTTCTACTTGAATGGATCCGCCATATTCTTTTTCTAATTCTAAATAAGTGTCTAGGTAAGTGGCGATGACAGCTTTATTTGAACTGATGACATGTTTGCCTTTCTTTAAAGCTTTTTGGATGAGTGTATTGGCTGGTTCTAGACCGTTTAAGCATTCAAATACAATATCTACATCGTCTTGAACGACAATGTTTTCATTGTTTGTAAAGTAAGGTAAATCCTCTTTTTCCTTACGTACATATACATACTTAATGTTGATTGTATCGAGTGATTTTGAAAGGATTTCGATTCCTTTTCCTACGACTCCGTAACCTAAGATAACTGCATTCATAAAGTTCCTCCTGTTTCTTTTTAGAAAACACTTGTTTTTAAAGCGTGAACATTGTATCATATGGAATATAGATTTTCAAGGAGGATTATACATGAACGATTATATTTCTACTCGAGATGCTCACCAAAGCGTTTCAAGCAAACAAGCTATATTAAATGGAATCAGTCCAGATGGTGGTTTATACGTATTGCCTGGTCTTGATCAAATTCATTTAGATCTATCTTTGATATGTTCAAAGTCGTATAAAGAAAATGCTGTATATATTCTTTCTCATTTATTGACAGATTATAGTATAGACGAATTGAGAATGTGTGTTGAAAATGCATATTCAAATTCTTTTTCTAAAGAAGAAATTACACCCGTTAAAAAAGTAGATGATGTGTATGTTCTTGAACTTTTCCATGGTCCTACATGTGCATTTAAAGATGTTGCATTAACTTTATTACCACAGTTGATGTCATGTGCATTAAAGAGTACAAATCAAAAAGCTTTAATTTTAACGGCAACAAGTGGAGACACTGGGAAAGCAGCCCTATCTGGATTTTGTGATGTAGATAATATTGGTATAAACGTTTTTTATCCATATAAGAAGGTAAGTGCCATTCAATATCGTCAGATGGTAACACAAAAAGGTAAGAACGTGAAGGTGTTTGGCATTCAGGGGAATTTTGATGATGCTCAAAGCCAAGTAAAACGTTTGTTCTTGGATGAAGAATTAAATGCATATTGCGCAAAACAAAACGTAATGCTGACAAGTGCCAATTCAATTAACGTGGGTCGTTTAGTTCCTCAAATCGTTTATTATTTTGATAGCTATAAACAATTGGTTCAACAAGGTGTTATTCAGGTTGGGGATAAGGTTTCATTTACTGTTCCAACTGGAAACTTTGGTGATGTTCTAGCTGGATATTATGCATATTTAATGGGTCTTCCTGTAGAGAAATTCTATGTTGCGAGCAATGCCAATCGTGTGTTGACAGACTTCTTAACATCTGGAATTTATGATCGTAATCGTGATTTTATCCAGACAATTTCGCCTAGTATGGATATTTTAATTAGTTCAAATCTTGAAAGATTATTATACTATGCATCAAATAAGGACACTCAAAAGGTAGCGGGATGGATGCAGGAATTAAATGAAAAGGGTCGTTATCAAGTGGATGAACAGACGTTTGAAACAATCAAGAATTTATTTGCGTGTGCAAGTGTAGATGATAATGGTACACGACAAGAAATTCATGATGTATATGAAAAGACTAAGTATTTATTGGATCCTCACTCAGCCATTGCCTATAAGGTCGCAAAAGATAATGCAGGTCGTCCGGTTGTTTCTTTGGCTACAGCTTCTCCTTATAAATTTAGTCAGGATGTTTTAAAAGCACTAAATATAAATGAAGAGAATGAATGGGTTGCGATGGATGAGCTATCAAAATATTGTCAGGATGTGATTCCAGCTCAATTAAAAGAATTGAGAGATCTTGCGATTCTACATAATCAAGTTATTGATGTAGATTCAATGAAGGATGTTGTTTGCCAAAGTACACAGGAGGTATTCCATGATTGAGGTCTATGTCCCGGCGACAAGTGCAAATTGTTGTGTGGGATTTGATTGTCTTGGAATGGCAGTAGATTGGTGGGCACATTTTACGTTTGAAGAAAGCGATACGTTAGAGGTTGATGGTTGTCCGGATAAATTTAAAGGAAAAGATAATCTTGTAGTACAGGCCTTTTATACGGCATGTGATTATTTAAAGGTTGAATATCCTACATTCAAATTAACTATTGATACAGATATTCCGTTTGCGCGAGGCTTAGGCTCAAGTTCAACCTGTGTTGTGGCAGGAATTATGGCTTGTGATGCTTGGTTTAAAAAGGGTTTGAGCAAATCAGAATTATTAAAAATAGCTACAAGTATGGAGGGACATCCCGATAATGTGGCTCCAGCTATTTTTGGTCAGGCGACAGCTTGTTTTATGGAAGCAGAAGATGTGAGAATGAGTCATGTGCCATGTTCTGATTATCATTGTTTGGTAATGGTGCCGCATTATGAAGTGAAAACGCAGCAGGCCCGCAAAGTTCTTCCTAAAACGATGGATTTTAAAGATTGTGTGTCACAGGTATCTCATGCATTAGTGTTTTTACAAGCTTTACAGCAGGGGGATGAAGCTTTATTGGCCCAATCATGTGAGGATTTACTTCATGAGCCGTATCGTAAGCAATTTATTAAAGAATATGATACGATAAAGAAGTATTGCGAAAATAAAAAAATTCCTATGTGGATTTCGGGAAGTGGTTCAACGATGATGGTTGTCTCGCTTGAACAGAGTCGTTTGATTGCGTTGTCAAAATTTGTTGAAGAAAATTTTAAGGAATTGGATTTTAGATTTTTGACGATAGCCAAAAAGGGAGCGTTTATAAAATATGAGTAAGTTTTATGTTGTTAGTGGCGACATTTTACCGGATGTACTAGAACAAGTGATGCAGGCGCGTATTCTGTTGCAGTCTGGTAAAGCAAAAAGAATTAGTGAAGCTGTTAAAATGGTAGGTATTTCTAGGGGTACTTATTATAAATATAAGGATGCGGTTTTTGCGTTTAATGCAGAACAATCGAATCGTAAAGCTATTATTTCAATGATTTTAAGAAATGAGAAGGGTACTCTTTCCAAAGTGTTATCTTTAGTTTCGGTTAAACAGGTTAATGTTTTGGCAATCAACCAGACAATACCTATCAATGGGATTGCTAACGTTGCATTAACTTTAGATATTAGTGATTTGGAAATTAGCATTCAATCTTTGGTCAGTTTGATTGAATCCATGCCAATGGTAGAAAAAGCTGATTTGGTGGCTGTTGAATAATGAGGCGTATCTTAAGTTTTTTGTTTGGCTGGTGTTTCATTATTGCTTGTGTTGTTTTCAGTATTAAAAGTACGGCGTTAAATCCTAATTTTTATATACCAAAATATGAAGAAATGCATTTAGCACAGGATATTGGTGTATCTAAAAAGGATTTGAATCAAAGTATTCGCTTATTGCTAGATTATCTAGATGATAAAAGAGATGATATCAAGGGTACAATTACATGGTATGGAAATCATCAGGAAACATTTAATGAGCGAGAAACAAGTCATATGGGAGATGTAAAAGCGTTATATCAAAATGCAGTAAAGGTCGCAAAGATATCTCTTGTGATTTTGGCTTTGATTCTTTTATATTTTTATTGGAATGAAAAAGAAAAGATGTTCGCATATTTAAGTAAAGGCTTTTTAGGTGCCTTATTGACTTTGATTATTATGCTTGTATTTTTTGGATTCTGGATCTTGACCGATTTTACAAGTTTTTGGACATGGTTTCACACAATCTTTTTTTCGAATCAATTATGGCTTTTGGATCCCAATACCGATTTTATGATTTGTATGCTTCCTGAAACGATATTTTATCAGCTTGTTTTGTCTTGTGTGATCAAAGTGATTTGTTTGATGGTTCCAGTCAGTTTATTATCAATATATTATATGGTGAAAAAGGCACCGATTGGGTTTGAAAGATGATTGTATTAGCTTCAAAATCTCCTAGAAGAAAAGAAATATTAAAATCGTTGGGTTATGAGTTTATAATTTGTCCAGCTAAAAAGGATGAAGTGTTTGATTTGTGTCTTACATTAGATGAAGCACTAGAGAAGGTAGCTTTGTCGAAGGGAAAAGAGGTGCAGGAACAATATCCGGATGCGATTATTTTATCTGCAGATACAATTGTATGTTTAGATCATACGATTTTGGGAAAGCCAAAATCAAAAGATGAGGCTTTTCAGACGCTATTTTCATTATCGAATCGTAAGCATCAGGTGAAAACGGGTGTGTGTTTAATTTATAAAAATCAAGTGTATTCACATGTAGAAACTACGGATGTATATTTTAGAGAGCTGTCCGAAAAAGATATTCAAACATATGTAGATAGTGGGAAATGCATGGATAAAGCAGGCTCCTATGGCATTCAGGAATGTGATTTTGTTGACCATATTGAGGGTGATTATACGAATGTGGTAGGTTTACCAAAGCATGTTGTTGAATCGATGATGAAATGCGTTGCACTATAGAAAGAGAAATGATAAAATAACCGGGTAATTATTAGAGGAGGAACATATAAATGTCTAATATTATTAATAAAAAAGATTTAGCTGAAAAATTAGCTGAAGAATTTGGTTGTTCAAAAAAAGACGCAACTGCTTATGTTCAGTTCGTATTCGATACAGTAGCTGACACTTTGAAAAATGATGGTACTGTTGATGTATTCGGATTCGGTAAATTCTCAATTAGCGAAAGAGCTGCTCGTACAGGTATCAATCCTGCAACAAAAGAAAAGATTGAAATTGCTGCAAGCAAATCAGTAAAATTTAAAGCAAGCAAATCTTTGAAAGACGCTGTTAAGTAAGAAGATTCTATAATGAATCTTCTTTTTTTTCGTGTTATAATATTGAGTACAAAATTAGGTTAATTGAGAGGAGAATTTGATGAGTTTACCAATTTATGTTATTGGACATAAAAACCCAGATACAGATTCCATTTGTGCAGCCCTTGCACTTGCAGAATTGAAGAGACAAATGGGTGTGAATGCGATGGCAGCACGTTTGGGTACATTAAATCCAGAAACTAAATTTATATTAGATAAATTACATGTAGATATGCCTACTTTATTGACGACTGCTCGTTCTACTTTGGAAGAAATCGAAATTGACAATGCAGTGACAATTGAAGAGGGTGAAACCATTCGTCATGCATGGGATTTATGCTTAGAGAATCATGTAAAAACATTGTATGTAGTCGATAAAAATAATGAATACAAAGGTATGGTTACTTTGGGTGATGTTTCAAAAATTCAAATGCAGGATTTGAACATTACTAGTGAATTATTGAAGGAAACACCATTGGAAAATTTAGTGGCCAGTGTTAAGGGTTCTTTTATATTAAAGGGAAAACTTGAAAGAAGTGGTTTTGTTCGTATCGCGGATAAGCGATTGATGGAACGTGATCTTGAAGGGGCTATCATGGTTTTAAATGATCATGAGGATAGCATGATCAAGAGTATGGCTAAGGGTTGTGCGGTTATTGTTGTTGCAGAAAATTTTGTTCCTAACAGCTATATTATTGAAATGGCTAAACAGATGGGGGTTACTTTAATTAGTACACCTTATAATATTATGAAAATTATTCAAATGATTTATCGTTCTATTCCTGTTGAATTGATTATGACACCGGCAAATAAAGTCATTCGCTTTAATAAGAGTGAGTATGTGGAAGATGTTGAGCGGGAAATGTTAAAGACGCGTCACTCTTCATATCCGGTTGTTTTCCAAAAGAAAATCTTGGGGGCTGTTGCTCGATATAACTTATTGAAGGCGGAAAAGAAACAATTTATTTTGGTTGATCATAATGAGAAAAAACAAAGTATTAGTGATATTGAAACAGCGGAAATTGTGGAGATTGTGGATCATCATCGTATAGGGGATATTGAAACAGATCGTCCTATTGTATTTAGAAATATGATTGTTGGAAGTTCTTGTACGATTGTAGGCTTGATGTATGCAGAATATGGCGTTAAAATGCCAGAAACGATTGCTAAATTGATTGCGTATGGAATGATTAGTGATACTATGAATTTCAATTCACCTACATGTACGCCAATCGATCATAACTTAGCTAAGCGTCTATCAAGTGAATATAATCTTGATTTTGATACGATGGCAAAGGAATTATTTGAAAACACAGCCACAATTCGTGGAAAAGAATTTAAGAATATTCTGTATAACGATGTAAAGGAATATATGTTGAGTGGATATCATATTGCGGTAAGTCAGGTGTTTACTTTTGATTTAAGTATCGTAGATGAAATTAAACAGGATTTCTTAAAATATATGGAAGAACAGAATAAAGTTCATGAATTTGATTTAATGTTGATGGTAATTACGAATGTAGAAGGTCGTGGATCACGATTCTTGTATGTTGGTAAATTATCTCAATTTGTACGTGATGTTGTTGAGGAATTTAAGGATCAGGGATTTGTTTCTCGTAAAAAACAAATTGTGCCTCGTTTGGCACAAGAACTGGCATAAAAGGGGGATAAAATATGGCAGTAGAAAAAAGATTAATGCATTATGCATCATTTGACACGCAGTCAAGCGAAGAAAGTACAAGTGCACCAAGTACAGAAAAGCAATTGGTTTTAGCTCGTGAATTAAAAAAGGAATGTGAAGCTTTGGGCTTTGATTCTGTGGAATTGACAGATACGGGGATTGTTTATGCGAGTTTAAATGCGAATACAGATAAGAAGATGGATCGCATTGGATTTATTGCGCATATGGATACAGCTAGTGAAATTACAGGAGCAAACGTGAAGTGCAAAGTCATTTCTAACTATGATGGAAATACAATTCATTTAAATGAGGAATACTCAATGTCAAAAGAGGAATTTCCGGCTTTGGCAAATTGTGTTGGAGATGATTTGATTGTGACAGATGGTACAACACTTTTAGGTGCTGATGATAAAGCGGGTATCGCAATTATTTTAGAGGCCATGGAACAATTGATTCAGTCTAAAAAGGAACATGGCTTTATTGCGGTAGCCTTTACACCAGATGAAGAAGTGGGGCGTGGTGTAGAAAACTTTGAATTAGATAAGTTTTCAGTTGATTATGCATTTACAATTGATGGAGATCGTATTGATTCTGTTGATTATGAAACATTTAATGCAGCTCAAGCCGTTGTTACATTTGAAGGTACTAGTATTCATCCTGGAGATGCTAAAGATCGCATGGTTAACGCAAGTCTATTAGCTATGGAATACGCTTCCAGTCTTCCAAAGAAACAAACACCTTCACATACACAAGGTCGCCAGGGCTTCTATCATTTAGTAGGTATGGAAGGTATTTGTGAAGATGCAAAATTGACTTATATTATTCGTAATCACAGCAAACAAAGTTTTATTTCACAAAAACAAAAGATGCAGGCGGTTGCGGATAAGATGAATGAAAAGTATGGAAATCGTGTTCATGTAGTTATTCGTGATCAATATGAAAATATGCGTCAATATATGCATGGAGATATGCGTAGTGTGAATAAGGCAAAATATGCCTTACGCCAATGTAATGTAACACCAATTAGTACGCCAATTCGTGGTGGAACAGATGGTGCAATGTTAACGGCTAGAGGACTTATTTGTCCAAATTTAGGTACGGGTTCATTTAATCATCATGGACGTTTTGAATTTGCTAGTATTCAAAAGATGGAAAAGATGGTAGAAATTGTATTGAAAATTGTAGAATAGGAGGATTTCATGGATTACGCAAAGGAAGCTTTAAGATTACATGCTCAGTGGAATGGTAAGTTGGAAACTGTTCCAAAAATGAAAATTGAAAACAGAGATGACTTGTCGATTGCTTATACACCAGGTGTTGCAGCACCTTGTCTAGAAATCGAAAAAGATAAGAAAAATAGCTATGTCTATACAGGTAGAGCACATACAGTTGCTGTTATTAGCGATGGAAGTGCTGTGTTGGGTTTAGGTAATATTGGCCCTGAAGCAGGTATGCCTGTAATGGAAGGTAAGTGTGTATTGTTTAAGGCATTAGGAAATGTAGATGCCGTTCCTTTATGTTTGAATACGCAGGATACAGATGAATTGGTTCAGATTATTTCAAGTTTAGAACCAAGCTTTGGTGGTATCAATTTAGAGGATATTGCAGCTCCTCGTTGTTTTGAAGTTGAAAAAAGATTACAGGAAAAGATGAATATTCCAGTTTTCCATGATGATCAGCATGGTACAGCTATTGTCGTATGTGCGGCTTTAGTCAATGCCTTAAAATTGGCAGAAAAACAAAATCCAACAATCGTCATCAATGGTGCGGGTAGTGCTGGTGTTGCGATTGCGACGTTGATTTTAAAGATTGGTTTAGGAAATGTAATATTAGTGGATAAGCAAGGTATTTTAACTGCGGATATGGATTTAACAAGTGGTCAAAGAGGCTTGATTGATAAACTAAACAAAGAAGGTAAAACAGGAACATTAAAAGATGCATTAGTTGGTGCAGATGTATTTATTGGTGTAAGTGCAGGTCATATTGTATCTAAAGATATGATTGCTTCAATGAATGAAAAGGCGATTGTATTCCCTATGGCAAATCCGGTTCCTGAAATTGAGCCAGAAGATGCAAAAGAAGCAGGTGCTTATATTGTTGGTACGGGTCGTAGTGATCATCCTAACCAGATCAATAACGTTTTGGCATTCCCTGGTATTTTTAAAGGGGCATTAAAAGCTGGAGCAACTTGCATTAATGATGCGATGAAAGAAGCAGCTGTTTATGCGATCAGTTCAATGGTTACAGAAGATATGTTAGATAGTGAACATATTATTGTTTCCGCATTAGATCCTAGAGTTGCAGATGTGGTGGCCCAAGCTGTTGCGGATGCTGCAAAAGAAAGTGGTGTAGTGCGTGAGTAGAGTAGGTATTGTTGCAGAGGGTGGAGGAACAAAGGCTGCTTATTCTGCAGGAGTATTGAAATGCTTACTTGAACATGATATCGTACTTCCTTATTGTGTAGGAATCAGTGCGGGTACAGAAATATTATTAAGCTATGTTTCAAAGCAAGTAGATCGTTTAGAGGTCACAGGTATTGATGCACCTTGTCAAAAGGGTGTAGTTGGTTTAAGACCATTCTTTAAGGAAGGATCTATTTTTGGGATTGAAGCAACTTATGATTTTATTGAGTCTAGAGTTCCGTTAGATCTTGACAAGTTTCAAAAGAGTGAAACGCAGATGGAAGTAGGACTCTATAATTTAAAAACGCATAAAGTTGAATATTTTGATAAGAGTTATATTGATAAAGAAGAAACTTTGATCAAGGCAAGCTGTGCTTTATTGTTGTTGGCAAAGCCTTATAAATTCAATGGGGAAATGTGGATGGATGCCGGTCTTGTAGATATGATTAGTATCGAACAAAGTATTCGTGCTGGAAATGATAAACATCTTATTATTTCTACAAAAGAAGAGGGTTATGTGCGTAAACCAGCTCCAAAATGGCAATTATGGCTTTCCAATCTTGTATATAAAGATAAACAAATTACGGATGATTTAAAAAATCGTCATATCCGTTATAAAGAGCAATGGGATAAAATTGCTGAATTAGAAAAACAAGGAAATGCCTTGGTTTTACGTCCTCATAAAGATCTTGGTGTTACTCGATATACAACAGATCCAGAGAAATTAGGTCCTTGGTTTCAATTAGGATATGATGAAACTTTAGAGCGTTTAGATCAAATTAAAGAATTTATTAAATAAACAAACCTGGAAGAAAATTTCCAGGTTTTCTTTAACCACAACAATTTAGGGAGGGGTACTTGTGACTGTATCTGTGTAAGTTCTATATGTTTAAATACTAGAAAGCTTACTGTAGTCACATTGATAATTATAATGAGTTTATGTGAATTTGTTATTAAAAAGCGAAAATTCTTTTAAAAAGATTAGGAAGAGGATATTATAAAGTTATGAATGGTTATTTTTTTGATATGGATGGAACACTATATAATAATAAGTTTCATGAAGTGAGTGAGAAAACATTTGAAATGTTAAATGAGCTACAAAGGCAAGGACACTTTGTTGCATTGTCGACAAGTCGATGTCAGATGGAGTTGAAGAATCTTCCTTCTTGTATGCGAAACTTTCAATTTGATTGTATGATCAGTGATGGTGGGGCTTTGGTTTTGAATAAGCAAAAAGAGGTTCTTGAAATGAATTGTATTTCAAAAGAGATACTAAACCGTATTGATTCGTTTTGTAAAGAACATGGCTTAGTATATCGCTATAGTACAAGAGATGGAAATTACTTTGGAACACCTTGCTCAAAGTATGCACATGATATTTATTTTCATATGTACTTGAATTTTCCTATATATAAACCATATGTCAATGATGATGTATTAAACATACTTGTTTTTTGTACGGATGGTATGAAGGAACAATTTAAACTTGCTTTTAAAGAATTACAGTTAGTTGAATATATTGATAGTATTGAAGTTCGCGCAAGTGCTGTGGATAAAGCAACATCTGTAAAGAAGCTTATGGGCTCTCACGAATTTGAAACAACGTATTGTTTTGGTGATGGTGTAAATGATGTGGATATGTTGAAAATGGCGGATGTTGGTGTTGCGATGGGTAATGCGTGTGATGCTTTAAAACAAGTAAGTGATGTTGTGATTGGTAGAGTGGATGAGGATGGCATCTATTATTATTTAAAAAAGCAATAAAAGCTATAGTGAATAGGAGGAAGATAATATGGCTTATATTTTAGAAAATAATGTATTGAAATTAGAATGTACTGAAAAGGGTGGTGAAATGCTTCACCTAGTTAAGAAGAGTACGGATCGAGAAACTTTGTATCAGGGTGATCAAGGGTGGTCTGGACGAAATCCTTCTTTATTTCCAATGGTAGGTAATACGTATACAAAGGATTATGAAATTGATGGTAAAAAATATGCAATGAAAAACCATGGCTTGATTCGTTATACAACTTTAAAGGGTGAAACTCGTAAAGATGAGCTTGTATTTACTTTGGATGCAAATGATGAAACTTTGACTCAATATCCTTTTCATTTTCATTTTGAGATTGGATATAAATTGGATGGAAATAAAGTTTTGATTAATTATCATATTAAGAATAACGGTGAAAAGGATATGCCTTTTGGATTTGGATTGCATCCTGGTTTTAAATTGGATGATGAATTTTCAACATATACTTTAGCTTTTGAAAAAGAAGAAAACGCAAAACAATTGTTGTTTGATCCTAGCTACGAAAAGAATGTAGAATATCAGAATGTTGCATTTAAAGAATGGAAATTGTCTAGAGAAGATGTAAAAAAATATGCAACAATCATTTATAAAGAGTTGAAATCAAGATATGTTACTTTAAAACATGGAGATGAAGATATTGTTCGTGTATCAGTTGAGGGATATCCATATTTAGCGTTGTGGACACATGATAGTGAGTCTGATTTCTTGTGTATTGAACCATGGTATTCTCATGGTGATTTTGAAAAGGAAACACCAGATTTCTATCATAGAGAAGGAACAATGATTTTAAAGCCAAATGAAGAGTGGACTTGTTCATATTGGATTGAGGTTCTATAAGAAGGAGAAATCCTTCTTTTTTATATATTAAGATTTTGGTTTCGGAACAGGGAAATACTACATGTGAAATAGTGTTACAATATCACAAGATATGAATTGTCAGGAACGACAAAAAAGACTATCGTAATAGCCAACATTTTGTATTCGTCTTTAATTGTTGAATTATTTTTTTACAATCATTTTATGATCACATTCAGGGCAATGCATCATATAGTTTTCTTCAGGTTCATTTGGAAATAATTCATTGATCAACCATCACATACAATAAAAACTCCATCGATAATGACTGAATGAATCGGGATACTGAATGATTCAGAAAGATGGAGTGGATGTTTAAATGTTACCGGACGACTGGAAACGAGCCGGACACGCTGTTTAGGTGTGTGACTTTTTCGCAGAAAAAGTCTTTTCTTGATTAAAATTTGTATTTTACAACAACAAATTTGCACTTTTTAGTTTACTTTCGTCCAAAATCTTTTATTTTAGTTAAAAATAGTTATAATGAAATTAGTTCAAAAGGAGAAAGAAAAATGTTCGGAAAAGAAAAATCAACTTGGGAAGAATTAGGTGGTATTTTTACTGCACAGGAAATTTACCAACAACCTGCTACTTGGGCTAAAACAATCGCTCAAATCAAAAATGAAAAGGAAGCTCTTAAAAAATTCATGGAACCTGTATTAAGTGATCCAGATTGCGATATCGTATTTACAGGTGCTGGAACTAGTGAATATGTAGGTAATGCTTTATATTCATATGTTAACCGTTACACTGGTTATCATGCAAAATCATATGCTTCTACAGACTTGGTAGAGACTCCAGAAAACTATTTATCAAGAAACAAAAAGACTTTATTAGTGAGCTTTGGTCGTTCAGGAAACTCTCCTGAAAGTGTTGGTTCAGTACAAGTTGCTGATGAAGTATGTAAGGAAAATGTTTATCATTTATTCATCACATGTAACAAGGATGGAGCTTTAGCAAAAGCTGCTGCTACTCGTGACAATGCTTATGATATTAATATCACACCAGAAACTCACGACAAATCATTCGCAATGACTTCTAGTTTCTCTAATATGATGTTGGCTGCATTATTATGTTTCCGTTTAGATGATATTGATGAAGCTGCAAAAGAAATGGAAAGTGTTATTGCTCAAGGTCAAAAATTCTTAGATGAAGGTTACAAAGCTTGTGAAGAATTAGTAGCTGACTTTGATCCATTCACTCGTATCGTATACTTAGGTGGAAATACATTAAAGGGTATTGCACAAGAAAGTCAATTAAAAATGTTAGAGTTAACACAAGGTGGTGTTACTACAACATTTGATAGTCCAATGGGATTCCGTCATGGACCTAAATCTGTAGTAAATGATGAAACATTAACAGTTGTTTATTTATCAGATGATGAATATCAAAGACAATATGAATATGACATCATTAAAGAAATGAGTGGACAACGTAAAAAGAATCGTTTAGTAGCTGTTTCTAGTCATGCAGATGCTGAAATCGAAGGAATGGTTGATACATTCATTAACTTTGATTTAGATGCACCAAAAGATAATATTTTCTTAGGATTTGATTTCATTATGGTTGCTCAAGTGATCGCATTATTCAAATCAATTAAAACTGGTATTTCTCCAGACGATCCATGTCCAAGTGGAGAAGTAAACCGTGTTGTTAAAGGTGTAACTATTTACCCATATACTGCAAAGTAAAAATTTGAAGGAGAAAAAGAAGATGATAGGATTAATTGTTACTGGTCATGGTCACTTTGCCTCTGGTTTAACTACAAGCTTAAATTTGATTGCTGGAGATGCAAAAGATTATGTTGCTGTAGATTTTGAAGCTACAGATTCAACAGATGATTTAGCAAAAAAATTAACAGACGCTATGGATTCATTAAAAGACTGCGAAGGCATCATTGTATTAAGTGATTTAGCTGGTGGTTCTCCATTTAAGACAGCTGTTGAAATTGGTTTCCCAAGAGGAAATGTAGAAGTTGTAGCAGGTACAAACTTAGGTATGTTAGTTGAAATCAACTTAACTCGTACTTTCTCTGAAGATGTACATGCTTTGGCTGAATCTGCATGCAATGTTGGAAAAGACCAAGTTATGCGTTATGTATTCCAACATATCGAACAAAATGACGATTTTTCAGATGGTATTTAATATTTAAGCTAGGCTTTGCCTGGCTTTTTCTTTTGGGGTAACCAAAATCATTTAGGGTTTTAGCGTAAACAATTGGGGCCTAGTTTGGGGTC
>NZ_QRVI01000010.1 GCF_003458715.1 Eubacterium sp. AF22-8LB | reverse complement strand
TGTACCACTGGTGTAAATTTTCTCTTTTTGACTAGTCCTATTTATATGCTAACATCAAACTGCTTCTTGAAAGATATGAATTATTACAAGGAGCATTTCGAAAAAGACCTTGTTGAGTATAAAGATAAAATCAAAATGTATGAGCGTATCTGCGAACCTGAGAGTCGACTTATTGATCGCAATAAATATTTAGGCATGAATTATCAGAATATAAATATTGAAAATATAAGAAGAATGACAGCAGATTATGAGAAGATTCTGGATGAGCGTATTTGTCAGGTAGAAGCAAAATTAAAGGAAATGGAAAACTTACAGGAATTACGCAAGGACGAAATGGATATGGTTGAAATGAAATCAGATATGAAAGACATGACAATGGATGAGGATAGAAAAGATGCGATTTTGCATTGCTTGGCGGATGAAACTTTAGAGTATGTGTACGATCGTACATCCACTGGATTTTATTATGTGAGCACGGACAATCTGAGATTTACTGCAAATGAACGTTTTGACATCAATCTTACTGATGAGGATTTAAGCAAGATTTATGATTACATGAACTTAGATTTCTATGTTCTCGATTCAGAGTGCGAATGGGATGAAGATGAGAATGGAGAATACTTCGGTATTGCAGTTGGTTCAGATCGTGTCAATGGTGGTTACGAATTTGGTGATTATTGTGATTTGGATGAAGAAAGGTATGAGCTTCGTCAAACTCTGTTTGATGAGATGTGCGAACAGCATCCTATTGAATATAATGCGGATAAAGAATGTCTTACATTGCCGGATGGCAGAGTGATTCATAATATGCTTTCACGTGAGCAGGCAGTGAAGCATTATGAAGATTATATCTACAAAGAAGTCAACCAGAATCAGGAAGTCAAGGAAATGACAGAAATTTTATACGGTGATGAATTGGAAAAGGATGATTTAGAAGAATGTTTATAAACTCTTAAGGTTTAAGGACTTAAGAGTTTTTTTGTTAAGGCAATTTGCCTTAATTTTGAAAGGAGTTAATTATGGCAAGAAACTGGAAGAAAATGTCAAAAGAAGAGGAAGATAAAAAAAGGCAGGAAACTATAGATAAAGCTATTGAAACGATGAATAAAGGGATTTATGAATACCTAGATTCAGACAGATTCAAAACCCTTTTAGATACAATGTCAAAGTTTCATGATTACAGCATGAACAACACATTGCTGATTTTAGGACAGAACCCTCGTGCCACTCAACTTGCAGGCTATAACAAGTGGCAGCAGGATTTTAATCGTCAGGTCAAAAGAGGTGAAAAAGGCTTGATGATTTGGATGCCTGTCGAAATCAAAGTAAAAGAAAAGCAATATGTTCTGGATGAAAATGGGAATCGAATACTAGGCGATGACGGAAAATTCAAAAAGGAAGAAGTTGTAGTAAAAAAACATACATTTAAAATTGGATATACATTCGATGTGTCTCAAACAGAACAGATTGAAGGAAAAGAAGTGATTGAATTAAGTCCAGTAAAGGAACTGGAGGGTGATGTAAAGGATTATCAAGCTTTGACAAAAGCTTTGATGGAGATCAGTCCAGTACCAATAAAGATTGAAGCTTTCAAAGCATCTGCAAAAGGATGCTATAATCCATTGACAAACGAAATAAAGATTCAACCCGAAATGAGCGAGGTCCAGACAATCAAGACCATGATTCACGAGATTGCCCATTCGTTTGTTCACAGCAACGAAAATCTAGATCAGCTCAAACAGAAAGAAAACATTGAATTCAGTAAAAGCGAAAAAGAAGTGCAGGCAGAATCGATTGCATATATCGTTTCAAGCCATCTTGGCATTGATACATCGGACTATTCATTCCCGTATGTTGCTACGTGGGGACTATCGACTGAGCCATCAGACTTGGAGAATGTAAAGCAGAATTTAAAGTGTATTAAAAGTACATCATTTGATCTAACATCTAAAATTGATACGTACATGGAACAATTGCAGGCACAGCAGGAGCAAAATAAAGTCAATGTTCAAATTGCAATCAACTGGTCAGAAAATGGCACTGTTGCTCAGTACTCAGAAGAAAGCAATATTGCCCCAGAAGATAAGCTTTCTTTTGCAGAAGCAAATGAACTGCTAAAAAGAATGAACGATCATCTCAAGGATACTATGCTTGGATATGACAAAACAGAGTATGAAATCACACTTTACAAGGAAAATGATGCTGATCCTTATGTTTATTCTGGAAGATATGATATAGGAAGTGAAAATGGAGATATCATTGATACAATCAGCCATTATCTGGATTGGAAAATTGAACATGATAACGATCAGAATGCATTGCTTTTTAAAAATGATTTTATTCCTGATGTTGAAGCAGGACGTAAATTGTCAGTGAAAGAAGCAAAACGAGTCGACATCATTTTTAAAGGAATGTTATATAGGGAGTTGAAATATAAGACAATCAATTTCACAAGAGAATATTTTGAAACAGTGGATACAGCACGTGATGTCATGCGTGTAGAAGAAAAAATGGATGAGCTGTACAACAATGGCGATATATCAGGAAAAACTCGTGATGAAGTATTAAATAATCTTTCTGAAGTTGAAGAAGCTTTATACGCACGAATCAAAGATGATATAGAAAACGACTATCTGTTTAAAACTCAAGTTGAAAATGCAGTCAATGCAGATGGCGAGTTTGGATATAAACGAGCACTTTACAATCAAGATGATATGTACAAGGATGTCGTTAAAGATGTACTGGAAATTGATGATTTACAAAAAGATGCAGATGGAATGGAATTATAGTTAAGGCAGTTTGCCTTATCAAATTAGCCGATACAGCCAACGAATTAATTCGTATGCAGGTGAATGATGTTGATGAGATTCTTTACCTTGGAAAGCGTGCAGAGTTGAATGCTTTATATGATGATTTTGTTAAGCAATATGGACCTATCCATAAAAGAACGAACATCCATCTTTTAGACAACGACCCTCGTCTGGCTATGCTGGATTCACTTGAAAACTATGATGCAAAATCAAAGTGTGCAAGCAAAACTCAAATTTTTTCAGAAAGAACGATCCAACCAAAACGTGAAATAAAAGCTGTAGAAAGTTTGGAAGATGCTGTACGTGTATCTTTAGATACGTATGCATATTTAAATTTAGAATACATGAGTTCACTGCTTTCTGTGACAGAAGAAAGCGTGCGGGAGGAACTGCTAGATAAAAAGATTGCTTTTATTCAGCCTGAGTCTGGCAAATTACTCATGGCGGACGAATATTTGAGTGGAGATATCTATGAAAAGATTGAGATTGCAGAAAGATATGGTTTTGACAACAATATCGAAGCATTAAAAAGTGTTTTGCCAGAACCTTTGTCGGCTGAGGACATTCATGTACAGTTAGGTGCTCAATGGGTTCCTATTGAATATATCCGTGAATTCAGCAGTCACATTTTTAAGGAGTCCGGGTATGATTATTCACGGATGAGAATCGACTATGATGAATATTCAGCTAAATATTTTACAACACAGCCGAGTCGTTGGAATATTAACAGTGAGGTTACTTTAAACTGGGGAGTTCAAAAATCTGATAATGTAGACTTCTGGAAAAGCCAGCCAGATTACAATGGATATGACATTTTTACAGATATTATTAATTCCAGAATGCCTGAGATCAGAAACTACTGGCAGGAGGAAGATGATGACGGAAAAATACATCGAAAAAGTGAAATCAATCCTGAAAGAACAGCTCAGGCTCGACAGCTTGCAGAAGACCTGGAACAGGAGTTTGAGGATTGGATTTATCAGGACTATGAACGAAAAAAAGATTTGGTAGAGATTTACAATCATAGGTTTAACAATATTCGTAACCGAGTCTATAATGGTTCATTTATATCTTTTCCGGAAATGGCGCCTTCCTACAATCTTGAGCCTTATCAGAAAAATGCAATTGCACGTATCATGGATACGAATACAAATACATTGCTTTGGCAACAGGTTGGTGCAGGAAAAACATTTGAAATGGTTGCCAGCGGGATGGAAATGAAGCGTCTAGGACTAAGAAATAAGATTTTATACGTTGTACCTAACCACATTGTATCGCAGTGGGCAAACGATTTTTTACGTTTATATCCAAATGCCAATGTATTGGTGGCAACAAAAAAAGATATGTCAAAACAGCGTAGAATGGCTTTTACAACAAAGATTGCTACTGGTAACTATGATGCAATTATCATGGCACATTCCAGCTTTAAGATGATTTCAATCGGTACTGATTTGCAGATTGAACTGATGAGAAAACAGATGGATGAAATGAATGCTGCCATCGAACAATTGGATAACTCATACAATGAAAACCAAACAAAGATTGTAAAGCAGTTGGAAAGAACAAAAAAATCTATCGAAATGCAGATACAAAGATTAGCAGATTCAAGACGAGATGAGAATGTAGTTCCGTTTGAAAATCTGGGAATCGACTATATGTTTGTAGATGAAGCACATGAGTTTAAAAATCTTTTCAGCTATACGGCTATGCGAAATATCGCAGGTGTTCCACAGCAGAATTCCGCAAAAGCTATGGATATGTATATGAAATGCAAGATCATTGAGGATAATGGAGGTGGTATCTGTTTTGCAACAGGGACTCCAGTAACGAATACTATGGCAGAGCTTTATACTATGCAGAGATATTTGCAGGAGAACGATCTAAGAAAACAGAATATCCGTTGTTTTGATGCATGGGCAAAAACTTTTGGTAAAGTGACAAACAGCTTTGAAATCAGTGTGGATGGCTCAGGATTTGTCAATCGTTCACGCTTCTGTAAATTCTTCAACATGGAAGAATTGATGAATCACTTTAGACAGGTTGCAGAGATTCAGACAGCCGGAATGCTGAGAAAAGCACTGGAAGAATCGGTACTAGGTCGAGTAAAAGCTGTACCGCCAAAACATATTGGTGGTAAGCCAACTGTTATTGCCATTGAGCCAAGTGATGTACTGGAAAACTACATCAGTGAAATTGTTGAACGTACCGAAAACATTCATAATGGAAATGTGGATCCGCACATCGACAATATGCTTAAGATTACATCAGACAGTAAAAAAGCAAGTATTGATATGCGATTGATTGATCCAAATTATCCAGACGAAGAAAATGGAAAACTATGGACGATTGCAAAACAGGTATATCAGATTTACAAGGATTATGATAATGATAAAGCAACCCAGCTTATTTTCTGTGACTCGTCTACACCTCATAAGAATGAGATGGAAGATGATGGGGAAGGCAGCTATGTGTTCAGCAATGTCTATGACGATCTAAAGATAAAATTTGTAGAATTAGGTATTCCCGAAAACGAGATCGCATTTATTCATGATTATGACACAGAATTAAAAAAGCAGAATCTTTTTGAAAAGATGAATAAAGGCGAAATGCGTGTTTTGATTGGTTCAACACCAAAACTTGGAGCAGGAACGAATATACAGGAACGCATGATAGCAATACACCATGTAGATGTTCCATGGCGTGCAAGCGATATTGAACAGCAGAATGGACGAGCATTCAGACAGGGAAATATGTATAACGAAATTTACGAATTCCGCTATGTTACTAAAAAATCATTTGATGCATATTCATGGCAGATGGTCGAAACAAAATCAAGCTATGTAACACAGCTTCTAGAAGGTACGGGAGATACACGTGAATTTGAAGAAGATACACAGAATAGTTTCTCGTATGCCGAGGTTAAAGCAATTGCATCTGGAAATCCTATCATCAAGGAAAAATTTGAAGTAGACAATGAAGTAAAAAGATTGGAAACAATGCGTAGGTCATGGCAGAAGAAGAAACTACAGGCACAGGATGATGTTGCACTTTTGCCAAATCGAATCGAAACAGAAAAGAAATATCGCACCATTCTTGCAGAGGAATGTGAATATTTCAAAGATGAGATTGAAGCCAACAATCTTAGAGATATGGAACACTTTACATTTTATGATGTCAAAGGGAATGAATATCACGATCTGAAGGAAGCTTGGGATGCGATTCAGGAATGTACAAAGGGGTACAAGCTGAGTGATTATAAAGAAAATAAATTTGTAGGTCGCTTTATGAAAGCAGATGTATTGATTGGATTAGGCTTGGCAGGTGAAGGAATAGTAATCAAACTGAAAACACCATTGCGTACAATCAATGTTGATTCGGTAAATCCAGTAGGTCGAGTAAATTTCAATCGAATGTATAAACGTATCAATGATATACGCTATTCATTGAACAAAACGATTGAAACTATTCAGAATTACGAAGGGAATCTAAAAATTGCAAAAGAAATGGTGAACAAACCTTTTGAATTGCAGGATGAATTAACAAGTGCAAGAAATCGTCAAAAGGAGATCAACAAGATATTAGATACTTCTGGAAATGAAAACAGTAAAGTAGTTGTTGAGGATGATTTAGAAGAAGAAAGAAATGAAAGCTGTATGGAATTATAGAATTAAGGCAAAATGCCTTAATTCTTTTATTCTTTGTGCGTAATACAGCGTGAAAATGCTCATTTTCCTGTTTTTGTCAACAATAAATTTTTTTGTGAAAATTTTGTTGGATTTTTTATTTGAGCATTTTTGAGCTATAATGTGCTTTATATAAAGCGTATATAGCTCTTTTTGCTCACGATGCTCATTTTTACCCTGAACAAATTTCGCACAAATTTCTAGCATTTTTGTCCGAGAGTTGTGCTATAATGGTATCATCAAGTAAGTGTATACATAGGACCTAAAACGTGTGTTTAGGTCCTTTTTTCATGCGAAAGGAGTGATGAACATGAAATACGTTTTATCGAAACAATGCAGTTTCAACAGAAACAAGGACAGCCTGATAGGCTATACAAATCTATGCTTTCGTAACGGAGTATGGATACCTCAATATCATTTGAATGTTGATGATACTCTGAATTCTTTCTATGAAGATAGAATGCAGACTTTCTGTAAATATATTAAAGATGTGATCGTACCGAATGGATATGAGTCGATTGAATATTTGGTAAATCGCTTAAATTTAAAAACGATTGGATTGAGCCGATATCAACTCTATGCTTCTACAGACGAAGCAAACTTTTGTATACGGTTCGTAAAAAACATGTATGCTAAGGATATGATATATATTCATATGTTTTGCAAGGATTGAGTGTCATTTCGCACAAATTTCTAGCATTTTTGCCAGATTAAAATGGTAAAATATAGGTAGATATAAATTTGAAAGATATAAAGGACAGCATGTCTGTTTCTAATGGCAAGGAGAGTGATGAATGCGATGTCAAGGAACACTGGGTATTTCATTCTTGAATGGTTAGTGTATATATCAGTGATTCTGTTGGTGTTAGCATGTATTGTTTCTTTACTTAATGATATTATTCCATTCAAATATTTCGAAATTTTTTCGCCAAGATGGTATTTTTGGAATTTATCTGCATATTTGCTTTATGGTGTATTGGTTTGTTGGTTGGTAAGTGTATTCCTTGTTATATTATTCGGCTTAATTGGAATTATATAAAAGTCAATTCAACGGCTTAAGGCAAATTGCCTTAATTTAAATATAAGGTCGATTCACGGACCTTGGCAGAAGTGCCGAAAGTACAGATGAACTAAAATCACACCTTTGTCATTCGTGGCAGGGTTAAAATTTTGTAGTAATCTGTAATGCCATTGCTTGAGGTTGCAGTACAGTACAAATTTTGATGGTAGTGAAGGTGTATGTACCCATTTGAAATGTTGCAGCACGGCACATTTTAGAAAAAAAGCGGGCACTGTATGACGTGGTATTCCTGCATACACGTAAGTCCTGTTTTCATATCGTGCCGAGTAGTTCGACCGCCTACAATGCACGACCCAAACGATAAGACATGAGGTTGTTTTTTGTTCTCATGAGTTGCTCACCGGAACTATTGATGCAACATTAAACATGAAGTCAAACCAGATATCCGTTTTCAGGACCTGTTCTATTGTTTATCTCCCTTTGGTAACTGAGATAATATAGAAAGTAAAACTTTTTCGCTTGCAGTTTAATATAACAGATTGCCATAAACGGATATCAAAAATGACCACGGCAGAAACATGAGCCTGCCATTACATGAGGATGCAAGTTCCGTGGGTGCAACTCCCACAATCCTCAAATACCATCCTACCAACACATAAATCTTTCTAAATAATACAAGGAGATAGGTCCTTCTACGATAGCTCACACTAAGATTTATCTGTTGGTGGACATCATTTGATTTAAATTAAAGCATAATTAAAAAGATGGGAGGAATCTCCTTTTAAAGACTACTTTTTACTTTAAATCGAATGAAACATACTTATGATGAAATTTGCAAAGGTCTGAATATTTTCTCTGGTTCAATATATATCAAACAGACAACAGCTTTATTCTTCGTAAGTTTTTTTAATGAAGGTAACAAGTATTATCAGGTGCAATTCCTGAAACCTTCAATTTTTAATTTCAAGATGTAGCAACAAATCTAACAGTAGGGGGTGAAACTCCTGCTTTCCAACGTAACCTTTTCATGTTGCTACAACGTTAGCTGTGAAAGGCTTTCTTAACAAATGATGTTTTAAATTTTAAGGAGAATGTCAAAATCTAAAACATCTAACTTAGACATGGGACAACGATCCACAAGCCAGTGTTCTGGACAGAGCAGAAAACATGAGCCTGCTCATTGCTTTAAATGGGTGCATATAATAATGACTAATAAGCCCTTTTATATATCTTTCCCTTAAAAATTTATATGTGCCCATTTAAAATAATTTGACATAAGCAAAAGGCAGAATTTGATATTCTGTCTTTTTTTATGATTTCAAGAATTAAGGCAATTTGCCTTAAGAATGGAGGAAGAAAAAATGAAGTCTATTATACTTTACAATCAGGGAGGCTATTCCCCTGAATTGTTAGCATTCAATGGAGAAACAAATTTTGCAATTCTATATTATGCTTGCATTATAAAGCCTTATGTTCTCGCAAGTAAACTAGATGATGATGTGAGATCGGATGAATTTGAGGAAGTAGCTTGCTTTGAAAAGTATGACGATTGTTTACGAAAATATCAGTCCTTGGTTCTACAGCATTTAGAAAATACAATTCCAGTTGCAGAATTATTTAAACATTTAAAGAAAACAGATTTAGATAACGTGGTTGGTTTGGCTGGTGAGAAGATTATGGATGATGAAGATGATGAAAGAAGATGGGAGAAAATATGGTCTGCACTTATTAGATATAGACATCCAATCATAAAAGAATGCATTGAGAAGATTCAAGTGCTCTATGATGTAAAACTCAGTGGATGGGATAAATAAAACTTAAGGCAGATTGCCTTAATATTAAAATAAGGTCGAGTTTCTTTATATTCACAGTGTAGTACAGCAAAAAACATGAAATTCACCCTGAATTTCGCACAAAAATCTAGCATTTTTTGAAAGGATACATGGTAAAATAGGGGTGTAAAGAGATTGATTAAAAAATTAAGGCAATTTGCCTTAAAAAATAGAACAGGAAAGGATGTATTATATATGAAAACAAAACAAATTTTAACAGCAGGTGCGATCGCATTAAGTATGATTTTGACAGGATGTTCTGCTTCATCGACAGGAACAAAAGACACAAAGACAACAGAAGTCGCTAAGAAAAAAGAAGTAAAAACAATTGGTCAAAAAACCAAGGATTCAAAATCGTTGAAGATGACAAACAATACTGGAAAGAAAATCACTGTATTTGAAACAAAATCAAGTTCAGAAGAATCTTTCAGTGATAACTTGTTGGAAGATGGTGACGCTGTGAAAAACAAAGAAGAACGCACTTTGTATTACACTGTTAAAGAAAACGATAAGCTGGATGTAAAAGTAGGATTACAGGATCAGGACAAAACATTCGTATTCAAAGATGTAAATACGGAAGATACAAAGAAAGTTGATGTTTCTTTAAAAGAAGATAAAGTCAATTTAGATGTAACGAAAAAAGATGGCAGTACTGCCACCTTGACACCATCTGAAAATTCTGCAAAGACGGAAGATGAGAAAAAAGATGAAACTGAAGTAAAGCAGGAAGAAAAGAAAGAAGAAACAGCGAAAGCCGATTCTTCAAATAAATCAAACACTTCTGAATCAAAGAAGGATAACACAGCTTCGACTACGAATACTAGCTCAAACAAGAACAACACAAGTTCTTCTAAGCCTTCAAACAGCGGTAGCAATAACTCTGGCTCATCAAAGCCATCGAATAACAATGGTTCAAATTCTAACAACTCAAAACCAGCCGAACATAAGCATGACTGGGTGGCACAGTATAAGACGGTAAATGTTCCGGAAAAAGGACATAACGAACAGGTCTTGGTGCAGGCTGCTTATGATGAACAGGTTCCAGTTACAGAGATGAGAGCTCATGATATCTGTAATCAATGTGGAGCAGATTTAACTGGAACTGATATTCCGGCTCACATGGAAAACAGCTACTTAAATGGAGGTAATTGTGGTGGACACCATACTGAATGGCGTGAAACGGTAGTAGGATACAATGTTGTTCATCACGATGCAGTGTATGAAACAAGATATGTTGTTGATTCACCTGCTACTACAAAACAGGAATTAACAGGCTACAAGTGTAGTGTTTGTGGCAAAACGAGAGCTAACTAAATATAAATCAAAGGCAGAATGAAAATTCTGTCTTTTTTTGTTGGTTACAGATTGTTGTAATACAGCATATTTTTGAATTGCTTCATATAAAGAAGGTGTAGATTGAAAATGGAATTTGGATTAGCATTGATTTTATTTGTCGGATTAATTGTTATATGTGTGTTTTATTACTCATTGGTCAGCATTTCAAAGCAGACCGCAATCAAAGAAAAGAAACTCTTAAATAAAAACTGATATAAAAAAAGGAACTCACGTTGAGTTCCTTTTTTGTTTCACACGCAATAAAGCGGGGAATACCCGTGCTATTGCACCAAAAGAAAGTATATATGAGAAAGGGTGGGATGAAATATGAACAGATACAGTTTATTTGATTTTCCTTAAATTGAGTTGAAATTACATCAATATTTTTTCCTTTCAAGATATTGATGTTATGAAACACTCAAAAAAATCAAGATTTCTAACGTTAGGGATTTTTAAAGGGATAGAAATAAAGGGGAAATAAATGAATTAAGGCAATCTGCCTTAGAAAGGATTGAAATATGAAAAAGTTTAAGAACGTTTTTCTGGCTTTTTTCGTAACAGCACTGACATCCTTGAACCTTGTTCTTCCTGCGTATGCAGAAGAAACAACCGCTCAGGCTGTTGATTCAGCAGGCTTTTCAGTGAATGTTGTAGGAGATGGTAGAGTCACACTTTCATCGGGTGATTTCACGAAATCATTGTCGAATGGTGATATCTTCAATGCAGATTACGACGAGGGTACAGAAATTAAAATTGTCTCAAAATCCAACGAGAATGCGGTTATTGATGATATCACTATGAATAACAACACAATTCCAGGATTTACGAGCGGAAAAAAATCTTTTAGTTTTGTCTATACAACAAAGACTGCGGATGCAAATTTCAGTGTAACTTTTAAATCAAAAGAAACGCAGAAAATAGAAAACAGTACAGCTGACAAAACGACAAGCGATCAGGCATCTGTTGAAAATGAAGATTCAAACACATCTGAAGATATTTCTTCAAATGATGAGAGCGAGGATTCTTCTTCTGAGGATGGGGACAAGGTAAGACTTGTATATCAAGGTAAGAAAAAGAATCTGGATTCAGATTTGATTTCAGCTAAATATTCTAATATGTACGTTTTGGAATATGATTCTCAGGATGAAGCGGATAAAGCTAAATCAGAATTAAAAGACAAAGGTAAGGTGGATACGGAACAGGTTTTATCAATGGATGAAAACACACAGTCATCAACCGATGTTGTATCAACAAAGGATATTGATACAGCAATCAATCAGGCAGACCAGAAAAATGTAAAAGATTATTCTGGTAAGAATGTGATTGCATTGATTGATACAGGTACAGATGGATCTACAGTAGATGCTGTATCATTTGTAGATGGGGATACGACAGACCATCAGGGTCATGCATCTAAAATGATCAAAGCAATCCGTAAACAGGACAGCAATGCTAAGATTTTAGCTTTAAAGGCATTGGATGACAATGGAAACGGAACAACAGCTTCTATCGTTTCAGCTATTCAGTATGCGATTGATTCTCATGTATCCATCATCAATATGTCATTCTCTGGATTGGCTAACGATGATACAAGCCTGATTGAAGCAAAAGTCAAAGAAGCGGTTAAAGCGGGTATTACAGTTGTTGCTTCAGCAGGAAACAATGCATTGGATGCATCAAATTTTGTACCTGCAAATGTTTCAGGTGTCATTACGGTTGGTGCATGTGATGAAGATGGAGTTGTACTAAGTTCATCGAATTATGGTGATGATGTTGACTGGTATGTAAATGCTTCTGCAACATCAGGTGCTGCTGCCACAGTTTCAGGTATGATTTCCAAATATGGAAAAGTGAAAGAGGTAAAAGCAAATGTCTTTTCTTCTAAAAGTGTTACAGGAAAGACTAATGAACTGGTCAATGTTACCATTACTGGTGACAATATCAGTGTAACTGATGCAGGTGGCTCTGGTGGTGCTTCTGGTGGTGGTCCGGCAAACGGTTCAGCCACTGTTGCATGGGCAATTCACGATTGGAACGATGACGGCTTTGGATTAGCTATGAATACTGATGGTTCTTATAATTACAAAGCTGTTTTAAAAGTCATTGGAACAACAATGAATTTAGACTGTAATGAAAACTATACAGTGAATGGTAAAAATACGAAAACAACTGTCGTAAATGCTTTAAAAGCTGCGGTCACAGAATGTAAGGCGAATTATCAAAAGTATTATGGAACTGCTGATGGCTTTAAGCCAAGAATTGTTGCGGTTGGAGTTTCTCATGGAACAATAGCAGTCAATGGGAAACCTGGGCAATATAATCCTTCATTTTACAACAATGATGAATGGTACTGGAATCCCGTTTGGACAACGGTTACTAAAAATTTGACATTAAAGCATGGAAATAAGGAATACACAGTAGACTCTGCGTTCCACAATGGTGGCTCTTCTTTAACACATATGGCTACTGTGGATTTAGCAAATCACTCAAACTTACGTATTATCGTTTTGGATGATACTCAGCCAGAACCTCCAATCAAAAAAGGTAAATTAAGCATTAAAAAGACTTCTGCAAACCCAGCTATCACAGATAACAACCCTTGCTACTCATTACAGGGAGCTGAATACGGAGTGTATAAAACAGAAGCTGATGCAAAAGCTAACAAGAATAAAGTGAAAACTTTGACTATCGGAAAGTACGATAATTCAGAAAAAAATAAAGACTGGTCAAATGAAGTTGAATTGGATGAAGGTACTTACTATGTAAAGGAAACCAAGAATCCAAAAGGATATGCTTTGAATAATTCAGTTGTTAAAGTAACAATCAAGGCAAATGAAAATTCTTGGATTGGAACAAACGGCGAATTCAAGGATTATCCGCAATCCGATCCAGTTTCTGTAGTTCTAGGTAAAGTTGATAAGGAAACGAACAAAAACAAGCCACAGGGAAGTGCCAGCCTTGCAGGTGCAGAATTTACAGTGAAGTACTATAAAGGTCTTTATGATGAAGATCCAGCGAAGTCAGGTCAGACTCCAGATCGTTCGTGGGTTCTAAAAACAAATGAAAATGGTTTCACTTACTTAGATTCTAAATATAAAGTGAGTGGTGATGATTTCTATTATAATGGATCATCAGCTCCTACTCTTCCTGTAGGAACAATTACTATTCAGGAATCAAAAGCTCCAACAGGCTACTTTATTAATAGTGAAGTGTTTGTCAAAAAAATCACTACATCTGGAAATGCAGAAAGAGTTGAAACTTTCAACATGCCTACAGTAAATGAAAAGGTCATTAAATTCGATATCAAGAAGGTACAGGCAGGAACTTCTACACCAGTTGCAGGCGCTGTATTCCTTCACACATTGCCAGATGGTTCAACGAAAGAATTAACAACAAATGGCAGCGGTGAAATTACGATCACAGGTTTGGCTTCGGGTACTCACAAAATCAAGGAAATCAAATCTCCTGATGGATATCAGTTGAATCCGAACGAAGTTGTATTCAATGTGGCTTCTGGTACAGGTAAGATCACATTTACATCTGGTACAAACAGTCTGATTGCACAAGGTACAAAAGATTCAGGGGACGGCTATGCTACATTTGGTGAAAAGGTTAATCCTTTCAATTTGAAAATCACTAAAACAAATGAGCATGGAAAAGTCTTAAAAGGTGCTGAATTCACTTTGTACAGTGATGAAGAATGCGAGAAGGTTGTAGACACACAGACTTCAGATGAGAAAGGTTTATTAACCTTCAAAAATCTAGATGTAGAAAAGACATACTACTTCAAGGAAACAAAGGCTCCACAAGGCTACAGAATTCCAGTAGACGAAAACGGAAAGGCTTATGTACATTCTGTGTATGTAAAAGCCACACCTCAGACAAACACATTTGAATTTACAGTCGATGGAACGAAATACGATACATCTAAGACAACTGGAAACGTTCGATTAGAAGGAACTAAAAATGATCGTGTTGTTGCAGTAGATATTACAAACAAAACAACACAGTTATTGCCTGAAACAGGTTCTAACGGAACGATTATTTTAGTGGCTTTAGGTTTAGGTGTATTAGGTTTAGCCTATGTTGCATCAAAAAGAAAAAAACAAACTCCAGATGAGGAGAGTAAGTAAATAATAAAAGGAGAAAATAGGATATGAAAATCAAAAATGTAGTTTTCGCAGGCTTTTCTGCGTTGGCAGTTACATTAAGTCCTGTTGCTTCAAGCGTAGCACCAGTAATTGCTCCTGTTTACGCTATAACACAGGCACCATCAACATTGGCAACTCCAAATGGTGTTGCTGATTTCGGACAGGGTAGTGCTTCAATCACCATCCACCCAAATGATGGACAAAGTTTAGTTGGAAAAAAATTCCAAGTCTATAAATTGTTTGACGCTGAAAATGCGGTAGATCAGGAATCAATCAACTATACATGGAATGATGCTTACAAAACAGCTTTACAAACAGTTGTTGGAAAGAAAATCAACAAATCAGCTTCTTCAGTTACTGAATATGATGTAATCGACTATATTCAGACTTTGAATACAAACAAAGTGGAAGGTGCTCAGGCAGACCAGAAATTAGAAGGTCGCTACAGCAATTATCGTTACTTTGTAGAAGATTTAAGAAATGAGTTGGTAAAAGAAGGTCTTACACCAACTACTGTTAATGTAACAGCAACTAGTCCAGTCGATGGTTCCGTTAAATTCGGTGGATTGGGATACGGCTACTATTTAACGGATGAAGTTTCAGCAGTACAGGACACACACACTGCTGCTTCATTGATTTTGACAAACACAGCCAATCCAGATGCAACAGTTACAATCAAATCAGATTATCCAACAGTCACAAAGAAAATCAAAGAAGATGACAACGGAATGGGATGGAATGATGTAGGTGACTATGAAATTGGTCAGACAGTACCTTACTACTACAGCTCAGTCGTTCCAAACATGAATGGATATGACACATATAAATATGTATTCCATGACAAGATGGACGAAGCATTAACGTTCCATAAAGATTCAGTTAATGTAACAATTTCTAATGGTACAAAAACGTACACATTAAAGAACAATGAATTTGCTATTAATACAGATGCAGGGGAAGATACTTTCAACGTTACAATCAATGATTTAAAATCAATCGTTGATAGACAATTCTCAGAAGGTTTCAATAACTTGAAGGAAAATGCTTATGGACAAACAATCCATTTATCATACAATGCTACATTAAATGACAAAGCTTCTACACGTACTGGACGTGGAGGTTTTGAAAATGCGGTTCGTTTGGAATTCTCTAACAACCCAGACAGCGATGGAGTAGGTTCTACTGGTACAACTCCTTGGGATACAGTAGTTTGCTTTACTTATAAAATTAATGGGTTGAAAATCAACAACCACAATAAATTGTTGAAAGATGCTAAATTCCGTTTATATTCAGATGCTGAATGCACAAATGAAGTATATGTTAAGGAATCTCCAAATGGATATGTTGTAATCAACCGTGATTCTTTAAGTGGTACAGACCACACTGGTGGAACAAGACCAAGTAATGCTGTTGAAATGGCATCCGATGCAAAAGGTGTATTTACTATCTTAGGTTTAGATCAAGGTACATATTACTTGAAAGAAACGGATTCGCCTGCTGGATATCGTGAATTACAAGATCCAATCGTAATCACTATCAAGCCAACATTTAATGCTGACCGCAACAATTATGTTTCAGGTGAAGGTGCTACTGAAAAAACATTGCAAAAATTAGAAGCAACTGCTCATGTTAAGGAATTCTTAGATGGTGCTTACAAAGAAAGCGACACTAACTTAAAAACAGATGTAACAGATGGTTCTGCTAACATCACTGTAGTCAACTATGTAGGAACTAAATTACCAATCACTGGTTCTAGTGCAACAATGATTTGTTTAGGTGCAGGTACAATCACAGTCGTTGGTGCATTAGCATTAGATAAAAAACGTAAAAGCAAAAAAGACTAATTAGAAAATGAATGAAATGGTTAGGATGGCAGTACTGCCACCTTCCATTTTTGGAGGTGCTGATATTGAAGTCGATTATTAAAGCTATCAAGGAAACCAGTTGGACAGTACGTTTACTGATTGTAATCGGAATATCTTTATGTTCGATTCCACTGGTATCGAGTATTCATTCTAGCATACAGCAGAATAGTATGATTTCAACCTATGAGAGCAAAGTAAAACATACGGATAAAGCAAAAATCAATGAACAGATTCAAAAGGCTCACAATTATAATGATATGCTTTTCCAAACAATGGGAGCTTCTGTAGGAGATATCGATACAGATATTTTATCGGATGAAAACTACGAAAGTATTTTAAATCTGACTGGCAAAGGGATCATGGGTTCGATAGAGATACCAAAGATAGGCGTTGACCTTCCAATTTACCACGGAACAAGTGATGAGGTATTGTCAAGTGGTGTAGGTCATTTACAAAATTCATCATTCCCGGTCGGTGGTAAAAATACACGTACTGTTTTGACGGGTCATAGGGGTTTGCCAAACGCAAAGCTTTTTACAAGGCTGGATGAATTAAAAAAAGACGATCTGTTTTATATCCATGTTGGTAACAAAACATTAGCTTACCAGATTTATAAAATTGAGATTGTAAAAAAAGAAGAAGCTCCTGATGTACTTGGGATAGAAGAAGGCAAAGACCTTGCAACTTTGTTGACTTGTACACCGTATGGAGTCAATACGCACAGACTGATTTTGACTGGTAAACGTGTACCATACAGTGAAAAGAAAAAAGAAGCCATTGAACCAGAAATGATGAGCTGGCGAGAGTTGTTATTTACAGCACTTCCATTTTTGATTGTGATTATTTTGATTCTTAGATTTATTTTTAATAAGAGAAAGGAGAGAAAGTTAAAGTCATGAAGATTCTGAAGAAAATCGGTTTAGCCTTGAGCTTGATGCTAGTTTTAGTACCATGCTTAAATCTACAGGCTAAAGATATTACAGATAATCCAGAAGTAGGGGATGTTACAATTCTACCTGAAGAAGATTTGACTAAAGTACCTGATAATGGATTAGGGTCAATTTCAGTTGAATTAACAGACCCTTATGATAAATACCTTTCCAAAGAAAATGTAAAGTTTGGTGTAGTCCAGATTGCTGACATCGTAAAAGGCGAATATATCATTAAATATAAGCCTTTTGCAGACGAGAATTTGGACTTGAATGAGATTAAAACAGCAGATGAGATCGACAAAGTAGCCAAGGATATGGCTAAAAAAGTCGAAACTCCTGACTATGAAATGACAACAGACGAAGAAGGGAAAGCAACTTGCAAAGACCTTCCAGTCGGTGTGTATCTAGTTTATGTTGAAGATTTGGCTGATTTTGAAACAATTACTCCATTCATTGTTGGGATTCCAACATGGGATGATGAAGATGAATTGTTCCAGTATGATGTAACAGTATATCCAAAACATACTGCTTTACCACGTATCTTGGTGAACAAGGTTGACAGTGTAACTGGACAGAATATCAAGTCAAACAAATTTGAATTCACTTCATATTCACAGGAAAACTGTGCTGAAAGTTCAAAACTTGAAACCATCGCAGGCGATCAGAAAACTGGTACTGCTGAATTCTTGATTCGTTACGGAACAACTTACATTAAAGAATCAAGTGCTCCCCAAGGATATAAATTATCGGATGAAGTTGTAAAAGTTAAATTTACAGATGATGGATTATTTGTAAATGACAAGGAAGTTCACGTAGATGATAATCATCGTTATTCAATCGTATACCAGAATGTCATGTTGCCTAGTGTAAACACAGGTGCTGCTAAAAACAAAGACATGATGTATATGATGTTAGGTATTGTTGTTATCGCACTAGGTGCTTCAATTGCAACTGTACGCAAGATTCGTAAAAGTGAAGATTAATTTTTAAAAGGAAGGCTTAGTACCTTCCTTTTATTGCATATGGGACTAAATCTAAATGTTAGTTTCATATGCAATATGAATATAATCTATAAATACTAGGAAAATGTAAAAACAGAGCATATACCACGTCCCACTGGTCGCAATTGCCAGACGACATGATATATGCTCTTTGTACTACAATTATAGGCATTCTTTTACTAAAAAACAAGTTAAAGAAGATGTACAAAGAATGCTTGATGTACTGACATGGTGTATAAGGAGGGAAACTTTATGTCGATGATAAGAAACATTTTGTATACGTGGGTGTCGGCGTCTGTAATAATGACTGGAACTGTATTCAATACTCTTGCGGATGAGGATTCAAAATCACTACATTTTGAGATTACAGGCGGTTTAGGAACAGCTGAAGTTGTGACAGATAATGGTATATCTTATTCTGTTGAAGGAGGGGATGATTTATTTCATTTCATACCGGATACTGAGTTGAAAATTACAATCCATTTTAAATATGGTATTGATTCTATCAAAGAAAACAACTCAGTTTTAAAACAAAAAAATACAAAAATGGAAGATATCAAAAAGAAGGACTATTCATTTACGTATAAAACAAAAAATGCAGATTCTAATTTATCTGTGAATCTGACAGAAATGCATTCTCGTTTTAAAATTACATCTATTAAAACAGATGATAATGGTGATGTAATGCCTTTGCATTCAAAATTCGAGTGTGTAAAAAAAGAATATTATGAAGAGGCTAATGAAGATATAGAAAAAGCAATTGAAATTGCAAAAGAGAATGATTCAGAAGGTGATTATCAAATTTTGGAGTCCGATGACAATGGAGTGCTTCAATCGAATGATTTTTTAAGAGGAACTTACATTATTAAAAAGATTGATGACAAAATAAATTTAGATCCTTTTGAACTTGTTGTTTCAAGAGATAAAGATACTCCATATACATACATTCGTATGAAGGATGGTAAGGAGATTTCATCTGATTCTAAAGGTACGGTTAAGATGATTGAATGTGATCAATCTATACAGTCTGCTACAAGAATCGTTTTAAAATCTAAAAATGCAAAAGTGTCAGACGAGAATGCAACATTTAAAATTAAAATGTTGCAGGATGATGAAAAAGCTCTAAAGAACTATAAAAAAGATTATCTAAAAACGGATAAAAAAGGTTATATCAGTATGTATGATGGCGTTCGTTGGATAAATACATTTACATTAAAAAAAGGAGAGTGTGTTCTTCCAGTGGTATTACCAGACGGTTTATATAAATTATCAGACTTTTCAATAAAACATAGCAAAATAAAAAGCACACGGGTATCGGTATCTTCAGAAATCATATCAGGACTTGATGAAGACAGTCAGCCAGTCAATGACTGTGTGATTTTTCTTAAATAGCTCAAAAAGGAATGTTGTAGTATCTATGATTGATTACAGTAAATTGAAACTCGATACTTTTTGGAGAGAACCGCAGAACAGGATATATTTAGATGACATGTATGAGCCTTTACCCAATGCACCAATTGAAATCATCAATAGTTTTAACAATTATAAATTTCAAATTTGTAAAATCAAAAATAAAATTTCAGCTTACGTTTTAAAGACAGATAATTCTTAGGATTGACTGTTTTTTCAATAAAAAAAGGAGGATTTATATTATGAGCAATGCAGAAAATACATCTGGGCGATATATACTTACATTGCCCCTGAAAACAGAGTTATATCAAGAACACATTTTAGAGAAACGCTTTAGATTGGGTGAGCAATTGTATAATAAATTTTTGAATTTTGAAAAAAAGAAATATTTTGAAATGACAAAACGCAAGGATTATCGGAATGCCCAGAGCTTGATAAAGGATTTTACATACCAGATTAAGTCTCTAAATAATGCGTCTGATATTTCAAAAGAAACAAAAAAGATGATTCAGGATTTTAAAAAGCAAAGAAAAGAACAATATGATATTATTTACAACATCAAGAAGATGTTTAATTGGTCTGAGTTCGGATTTGGAATGGATATGAAGAAATACCGAGGATATTATAAGAAAAACCTGAATTCTCAGATTTGTAATAATCTGGCAGTACGTTGTTTCAGAGCTTTTGAGAAGATGGAAGAAGAACTTATCAAAGACCAGTACAGAAGTGATGAAGACAAAGTAAACCCTTGTGTGCATTATAAAAGAAAAGATACTTTGAAAAGTCTTTGTGGGAGTCAGAACACAACAGGAATTCGATTCATCTTAGATGATGAAAAGAAAGCTGGATTGGTTAAATGGCAAGGCCTTGAATTTTCAATCGACCTTGCTAAATGCACGTTGTATGAATGGAAGGCGTTGCAATCGGAAATCTGCTACTGTGCTGTAAAACGTGAAAAGATCAAAGGGAAATGGAAGTATTATATCCAGCTCACGTTGAAAGGACATGTGCCTGATAAATTTAATAAACAGACAGGTGAATTGAAAAGGCAGCTTGGAAAAGGTAATGTTGGTTTGTACTTTACAAGTACAAGTCTTACGGTTTCGACAGAAGATGGTGTTAAAACATATCATTTAGAAATCAAAAATCATGAGGATAAGAAAACTGAATTGTCGCAGAAGATGGATACATCCAGACGTGCAACAAATCCAGACAACTACAATGAAGATGGAACCAGCAAAGAAAAAAGTGAAATCAAAGGATGGCATTTTTCAAACGCTTATAAAAAATATCGTGCTGAACTTTACGAGATTTTCCGAAAGGAATGTGAGGAAAAGAAATTATTGCAGGAAATCCTTGCAAATGTAGTCATTGCATCTGGTGATGTATTTAATTGTAATAAAATGGACTTTAAATTTCTTCAAAGAAATTTAGGTAGAAAGATTCAGGCTGCCAGTCCATCCATGTTAAAGTCTGTGATTGAAAGAAAACTTTCATATCATGGCGTATCCATTAATGAGATTAGTTATTCTAAATTAAATCCTGTGCTCGAAGAAAAAAACATTAGCAAAAAGAATTTAGAAGATATGGCTACACTCATTAGCCAGTTTTAGTTAAATATATAAATTAAGGCAGATTGCCTTAACTTTTATATAAGGTCGGTTCACGGACCTTGATAGCAATATCGAAAGTACAGATGAACTAAAACCACACCTTTGTCATTCGTGGCAAGGTTAACATTTTATAGTAGTCTGTAATGCCATGCGTAGTGAAGGGGTTTTGGTGCTTGATTGAATTCGTACTTGGTTGTACATCAGCGTGTTTTCACATGGTAGTGAAGGATAATACAGAAACTTCAAATAAGAAAGCTAGTTGTACATCAGCGTGTATTCACATGGTAGTGAAGGGTGAAGGGAAAATAAAGTATAGCATTCTTTGTTGCAGTACAGCACGATTTCACATGGTAGTGAAGGGCGTGTATTGCAAGTAATGAATCATGATGTGTTTTAATAAGACAACTATTAGTTGGCTTGAATGATAAGCTTAATATATAAGGTCGATTCACGGACCTTGGCAGAAATGCCGAAAGTACAGATGAACTAAAACCACACCTTTGCCATTCGTGGTAAGGTTAAAATTTTATAGTAGTCTGTAATGCCATTGATTTGATGTTGAATATCAGCATGTTTTCTTATGGTAGTGAAGGCAATGATTTGCTTAGGTGCAGGTACAATCAGTTGTATACCAACACATCACCAGATGGTAGTGAAGGTCAGCTATGTCAATTTAATGTGTAGTTAGCATTTACATAGAATTTGTATTTTTTAGATAAATATTTTACATTATAGATGTTAATAAAAGAAAAGGGGGTGGGCAAAGATGAACAAGACAGCTTTAATTCAAGAAGTAAGTGAACAATTTGATACCATTTCAAAAAAAGATATAGATAAGATCGTATCTTGCGTGTTTGAAAAGATGATAGAAACACTATCGGAAGGTGATACTTTAGAAATTGCAGGATTTGGTAAGTTTGTAGTTAATGAACGTAAAGAACGTATGGGAATCAACCCTATGACAATGGAAAGAATTTGTATTCCTGCTTCTAAGTATGTGAAATTTACATCTTCTAAATCTTTAAAAGACTTAGTTAATAAGTAGATATTTATATGATTGGTTATCAAATTATTCTGGCAATCATGCCCTTATGGCTTTTTTCACATGATGTAAGTCCAGATAGTTCAGGTGAAATTTATAAATATGTATGTTTCACCTTATTAGTCCTGTACCCTGACAGGACTTTTTTTATGCGTTATGACAAGGAGGAAATACAAATGGATTTTGACAGAATGCAGAATGAGATTTTGAAAAATCTTTATAAAGAAAAGGATGCTTTGACAAAAAGAAAATCAGAATTGCAAAACGAGCTGGAAGCTGTAGACTCTAACTTGAATAAAGTTTTATCTGCTGAAAAGAAATTAATGGCTTCTTTTGAGAAGCTTGGTAAAGAAGTATCCGAATGGGAATGTTTAAGTGCAACGTTAAATACAGTTACGAAGAAAAGAAGAAAAAAGAAAACGGAGTCCTTAGATGGCAGTGCTGCCACCGATATTATTGAGCAAAATATCCATCAGGATGTGATGGATGATGATATTTTTAATCCGTTTGGTGAATAATTATGGCTGTAAAAAAAGATTATTATACAATCGAACTGAAATCCGCTAAGTTAAAGGCTGCAATTGTGATTTTCGTAATCTTAGCTGTTTGCTTTTTGACTCGTTTAACTCCCTTGATTCATTATTATTGGGTAAATTTATTAACAGCTTTAGTTGTTTCTAATGGAATCAGCCTTCTGGTGATTGCAGGGTTGTTAATGGCTCTTCACATAGTAGATGTAAAGCGCTTTAAAGAGATGTTAAAGAAGGAGGATAAGAGTAATGTCCACTGAATCATCTTCGAAAAATGCAAGTGTAGCAGTATTTCATATTGCCATTAATACTGGAGAAAATATTGCTAGGGCGTTAAGACGTTTTTTGACTTCTGTAAAATATGCAAATGTTAAATATGGTGAAGCTCATTATAAAGATTATTTAAAAGGGAACAAAGGACACAGATTTAAACATGAATCTACTTTTGCTCATATAGCTTATGATGTGAAAAAATCGGATATTGAACGTATACCTGTTACAGCTCAGGATAAGGAAATTATTGAGCAAATGACTCGCAACATGAATATTGATTATTGTTTAATGAGAAGACCTGATGACTTGGAAGAGCTTGTGAAAAAAGCTGTTTCCAACGGTAAATCATTAACTGATTTTGAAAAGAAGATTGTAACAGCATTTACTATTCGAGATGAAGACAACAAGATTGTGATGGATCCTGAGAATCCAGATATGCCAATTATTAATAGTGCAGAATATATGCTTACGATATGTTCGACAGATTTAGCTAAATGGGAAGTTATCACAAGAGAACTTGAGGTCATATCTCATAAACCCACACTTTCACAAAGATTAAGGGATGCCAAACTGATGAATATTGTAAATCGAATCTTTAACAAGTCCAAAGAATATACTCAAGACCGTGAACCTGAATATAGCTATGATCAAAAGCAAGTGGATCCACAACAAAATGAGAAAGATTATAAAGATAGGGCAACAGTGAATCCATTCATGGATGAAGGGACGCCTGAAGTAATATTTGACGAGCCAAGAGACGTTGTAAGAAAAATGTTATATTATTTTCTTCCCAAAGTTGCGACTTATAATGATTTAAAAGAGGTTTTGAAACAAATTGGCTTTAATATCCATGATAAGTATGATCTAAATAATGTATTTCAGTTTACAGCAGATGAAAGTCTAAAGGTTCAACTTGTGAATGATATACCTGCTTTAGCAGACGATAATGTATCTTGGTTTCGTATGCCACAAACAAATGGGAATCAATTTATAGAGATTCCTAATAAGTATATTTCATGGAATGAAAAATCAAATGGAGATGGCATTACAGCTACAATCGAGCTTCCTGTTGATGAAAAATTCTTAGTACTTACCAAAAATCAACTGTTTGAGGTTGATTCTACATATGATAGTGTTGAGCATATGCAAAATATTGATGAATTTAAAAGCTATTGGGAAGATAAGTCTAAGGGAAAGAAATTTACAATTTCACTTCCAGATTCCAATTACGAAATTGATTTATCATCTGTCATGGATGAGAATGGAGTGCCATTTACATTAGAAAGTATTGAGTCCTTTATTAAAGAGAATGAAAGGACAGATAATGCGGAGATTGTTGACACTGTTTTACATACAGACGCCGAAAATCTTGGCGATTTACAGAATATAGTATTTGATAAAGCTAATATACATGTTGAAACACAGGTAGATGATGTTGTACCTGATAAATCAATTTTAGAAAGTGTTCCACCAGAGATTTCTATGAAGAAGTGTCTGGATTTTTTAATTCCGAAAGTAAAGTCTTATGATGATTTAAAAGAAGCGTTGGAATTGATGGGATTCAGTATCCGTGACAGTTTGTTTAATTCCAATACATCAGTAGATGATTTTATGAATAATGTGAACAGCATGCAATTTAAGGTGATTAATATGGATGAGTGGATGGATACATCTAATCTAAAAGGGGTAGAAGGATTGGATTATTCTATTCAGTCTATTTTAAATCGTATTGATGACAATAATCGTAGTGAAAATGTCTCTGTCGTGAATGATTTGTTAGGTTGTCATTCACTTGATGAAATTGACGTGATGGTTGATAAGATTTTATCAATGTCTCATGTGAGTGATTATGTGCCTGAAGAAAATGAAGACGTTGTTCCAGATATGGAATTTATTAATAGTTTAAACACAACTCAACTCGATCATTATATCAATCATTTTGCAAATAATGATAAATCATTGGATTATGCAAAGAAAAGAAGACAAGAATTGTATGATAAAAGAAATAGAAAAACACGTGATAATCGTAAACCTACTAAACACAGGGAGGATAGGACAGTATGAAGTCTATAGAACAACTTAAAGCCATTAATAATAAATACGATTTAGAGATTCAACGATGTAATGAGGCGTTGTTTCGCTTTATGGATAAAAAGAATGGTAAGTATACATCTGGAGAGGTAATCGAAGAGGCTGGATTAGCTATTTTGAGGCAGAACAATGTTATCAATTCTATGAAATGTGACATGTTAGAAATAATTAATGAATTTTCAAATTATCTTATTGAGCGGTCAACTACTTCAGGAGAATCTTTTGATCAAATTGAGAAAGATGCCAAAGAATTCATTAATGCAATGAATTTAAAGGAGAATAAGTGGGATGAGTAAAAGCAATAAGAACTCATCTAAAAAATCAAGTAGCACCAAAAGTAGTCAAAGCGTAAATGTTCTTCTTAAAAAGAACAAGGACAAAATTCAAATTTTTATTTTAGGTATTGTCTTTATTTATATTATGTTTTTAGCAGGAGCTGTATACAATGCATTTACTGTGTTTCAGGCACAGGGTGGTAATACAGTTGATAATGTCTTTAAGGCAATAAGTGTGTGTTATAAAGTGAGAGAGTATTATCGACCTTCCGTTTACGGATTTATATTAGGATTAATACTTAATGGAATGGTTGTTATTGGTATCATTTATCATGATGCATCTAAAAAAAACACTAAAGAAGGGCGAGAGTATGGGTCTTCAAGAAAAGGGGATATTTTCAAAGAAGCATCAAAAAATGACGCTTTGGAGAATAAAATTGAAGCAAAACGAGATGAAGATGCGAACATAATTCTAAGTAAGAATGTGAAAGTAGATATGGATACTTGGCATACTGGAATCAACGATAACATCTTTGTTGTCGGTGGTTCGGGTACTGGTAAGACACGTTATTTTGTTAAGCCAAACATTCTTCAAATGTATTGTAACTATGTTGTCATTGATCCTAAAGGGTCTGTTGCGGAAGAGTGTGGAAAAGCTTTTGAAAGAAATGGATATAATGTTAGTTATTTAAATCTTGTAAAGATGGATAAATCAATGGGATATAATCCGTTTGAATATTTTAAAAGACCTGAAGATTTTCAAAGTTTTGTACAAAATCTTATTTCTAATACAACTGATAAAAATAAATCAGGTGGAGATGAATTTTTCGTTAAAGCAGAAATGACATGGCTTATGGCTATGATTTATTTAATTATGTCTGAGTGTAGAGATGATGAAAATCTATTTAGCTTTAACACAGTTTTAATGCTACTTCAACATTCTCAAGCCAAAGAGGATGGGAATGATGATTTTGAGTCAGATGTAGATAGATTGTTCAAACAATTACAAGCAGAACATACCGCCGAAACAAATGGTGCTATTACTTACACATATAGAGATTTAGCTATCCTGAATTATCAGATTTATAAGCTTGGAGCAGGTGTTGTATGCTCTAAAAGACTTCTTAATCAAGCGGTTGGGAAGTCTCTTAGAACACACAACCTAAAACCGAAGAAAGGAGCGCAAGTTATGAGAAAAAACGAGAAAATCACAGCTTTGTACGAGCGACTGAGCCGTGATGACTTTGGCAAAGATGATGACCAGCAGCGTGAGAGCAATTCCATATCCAATCAAAAAGCAATGTTGGAGGAGTTCGCCGCACGGCAGGGCTTTACAAACATTGTCCATTTCACGGACGATGGCATTAGTGGTACTTGCTTTGACCGTCCCGGATTTTTGGCAATGATGAAAGAGGTTGAAGCCGGGAATGTGGAGTATCTGTGTATCAAGGACATGAGCCGCATGGGTCGTGACTATCTGAAAGTCGGTCAGATTATGGAAATCCTGCGTCAGCGTGGCGTTCGCCTCATCGCCATCAATGACGGCGTGGACAGCGCCAGAGGTGACGATGATTTTACCCCTTTCCGCAACATTATGAACGAGTATTACGCCAGAGACACCAGCCGTAAAATCCGTTCCACTTTCCAGTCCAAAGGCAAGTCCGGCAAGCACCTCACAGGCACGGTTATTTACGGCTATCTCTGGAACGAAGCAAGAGACCAATGGTTGGTTGACCCCGAAGCCGCAGAGGTGGTCAAGCGCATCTTTGCCATGACGATTGAGGGCTACGGTCCGTATCAGATCGCCAGCAAACTGAAATCGGAAAAGGTGCTTATTCCGTCTGCTTACCTTGCCCAACACGGCGAGGGCGTGAACAAAAACAAGACTTTCAAAGATGTGTACGGCTGGGGTTCTTCCACCATCTGCAACATTCTTGAAAAGCGTGAATATCTGGGACACACCATCAATTTCAAGACCCGAAAGCACTTCAAGGACAAGAAAAGCCATTATGTCCCGGAGGACGAATGGACAATTTTCGAGAATACCCATGAGCCTATCATTGACCAGCAGACCTTTGACCTTGTGCAGAAAATCCGTGGGAATGTCAGACGCTACCCGGACGGCTGGGGCGAAGCAGCTCCCCTCACAGGCTTGCTTTATTGTGCCGATTGCGGCGGCAAGATGTATGTCCACCGTACCAACAACGGCAAGCGTATTTCTCAATATACCTGTTCCCAATACAGCAAAGTCCCAGTTGGAAAGCTCTGCACGACACAGCACCGTATCAATGAAGATGTGGTACTGTCCCTTGTCTCTGAAATGCTCAAAGCCATTGCCGAGTATGCGAAGCATGACCGAGCCGAGTTTGTCCGTGTGGTGCAGGAAGCGCAGTCCAGCCAGCAGACAGCAGAGGTTAAGAAACAGCGGATACGCCTTGCCACCGCAAAGCAGAGAGTGTCCGAGCTGGAAGTCCTGCTCTGTAAAATCTATGAGGACAACATTTTAGGAAAGCTGTCCGACAGCAGATACGCCACTCTGGACGCTCAATACGAAAAGGAACAGTCCGAGCTTACCGCCGAAATCTCTGCTCTGGAAAAGGCTGTCAAGAGCTATGAGAAGCACGAAAAGGACGCTGATCGTTTTATCGCTCTGATTGACAAGTACGAGAACTTCGACAAGCTGACCATTGCCATGCTCAACGAGTTTATCGAGAAAATCCTTGTGCATGAGCGTGACCGCAAAGGCAGTATACAGACCACACAGGAGGTCGAGATTTACTTCAATTTTGTTGGGCGATTCGTTCCCCCGGCGTTTGGAGAAGTGGAGCTGACCCCGGAAGAATTAGAGGAAATCCGCAAGCGTGAGGAACGCAAGGACAGGCTTCATCAGAACTACTTGAAGCGGAAAGCCAGCGGAGCGCAGAAGCGATACGAGGACAAAATCAAGGGGAGAAAAAAAGCAGAAATCGAAGCCAAGAAAGCCGCCATTCGTGCAGAGGACATTGCAAAGGGCGTGTTCGTCCCTGTCAGCAGTTTACCGCAGAGAGAGCCGCAGAAAGGAGCGCAGATAGCATGAATATCACTTACAGGCAGAACGGCGATTATCTTATCCCGAACATCATTATCCGCAAGACCAAGCCCATCGGACACTACGGCAGACTTCGCAAGGCGTATTTAGAAATGCACCGCCCGATACTGTTCAATGAACTGGTGCTATCCGACAAGCTCTTTGAACATTGCGCCGAGATTGAAGAAGCGGCACGAAACCGCATGGAGCTGATCGTGCGGTCACTGGCAGAGCAAAACGGCGTGACCGAGCAACTGAAAGCTGAAAACCAAATGGAATGGGTGCGGCAGATGAACGCTTGCAAGGCGCAGGCAGAGGAAGTTGTGAAAGCAGAGTTGATTTATAATTGAGCGAGGAAGTCCGGGCAGAAAACTGTTCGGACTTTTCTCATATAGTCCAAAGTTGCGGTAGAATTGTTCACAAGTTTTATGGTATAATTTGAATACGAAATTGAGCAACAAATCGGAATTTTGCGGAGATGATAAGATGGTCAATATAACAGATGTAAAACAGATTCTTCAATTTGCAATAGATGCGGAGATTAAAGTCTTTCTTGATGGCGGCTGGGGTGTAGATGCTCTTCTTGGATATCAGTCAAGAGCCCATAACGATATTGATATTTTTGTAGAAAAGAAAGATTATCAGAACTTTATAGAGATGATGAAAGCTAATGACTTTTATGAGATTAAGATGGAATATACAACATTGAACCATACTGTATGGGAAGATGCGAAAAACAGAATTGTTGATTTGCATTGTTTTGAATATACGGGCGAAGGTGAAATTCTTTATGAGGGGGATTGTTTTCCGATAGAAACTTTTTCGGGCAAAGGAAAAATTGAGGAGATAGAGGTTTCCTGTATTGAACCATATAGTCAAGTAATGTTCCATCTGGGATACGAATTTGATGAGAATGATGTGCATGATGTGAAGTTATTGTGTGAGACATTTCATATCGAAATTCCAAATGAGTATAGATAACTACAAATTTCAGTTTGTCGCACTGATAAAATCCCTTTAGGAACTAAAGGGCGCACTTCTATACTCTCCTATCGGGAGTATCGTGCGTCCTGCGGAGCTTCATTCTCCGTCAGCAGAAGAAAACTGCTTGACCGAGAATGTTGCGTCACTTCGTTCCGTCAAGGTGGCTACACCCCCTTGCGCCGCTAAAGCGGCTATCCCTTGTGGACTTGCCGTCCGCAAACAGCATAAAATGCTGTTCGCCGCCAGCAAGTTTGAAGGCGAATAAAATGAATTTTATGGAACAAGCAAATCGGAATTTGTGGAGGTGAGTAAAGTGAAGAAAAAGCTACAATCGTGATAGTAACTATATGTGTATTGGTGGTAATAATAGGAATTACACTTTCAGCGTTTAGGTCTTCTGAAGTTTATAGAAAGAAAAAAGCATCTATAATGTGGGATTGCTCTGTGACTTGCATGGAAGCGTCAACATCCGAGAAATATGTGATAAATTATGCCGATTCAAAAGTTATATCCAAAACAGGAGCTTTGACGATTCAGAATAGAAATGATTTTGATATTGTAGTGCATTTACTGTGCGAGGGAGAACCAGAAATCGTATCAGACAAGATATCTTCAGGTGGATGCTATTCATTCTTGCAGGTTGCAGCCGATAAAGAATACACTGTTGGTATTCATGCAGCTGTTGATACGAAGACGGAAATAAAAGTGTTCGTATATGATGGTAAAGATACAGAGCCATATACGAAGTGATAGACAAATTCCAGTTTGTCTAACTGAACACAAAAACCGAATACCGAAAATCAGACCGTTGACTGGTCGCACTATGCGAAAAGTTGACGGTCTTTTTTTATCCGCAAAATCAAAAAAGGAGGTCAATTACAATGACAAAACCGAAAACCCTTGAACAGCTTCGAGCCGAAAAGGAACGAGCCGAGACGCAGCTTGCACAGGAACAGCACAAGCTGGAGCGTCTGGAGAACAGAAAGAAGTATCTGGAGAAAGGCGAACGCACCAAGCGCACCCACCGCCTTTGCAATCTGGGCGGCACGATTGAGAGCCTTGCCCCGGAGGTCAAAGATCTCACACGCACCGAAATGACAGAGCTGATGGAACACATCTTTTCTCTGTCCGAAGTCCAGCGAGCCGTCCGTCACATGGCGATTACCCATATCAGCCAAGCAAACAGAGAAAAGGAGTTGAAAGCCGATGGCACTATTTCATCTGAGCGTCACGCAGACTAAGCGAAGCGCAGGACAGTCCGCTATCGCTTCTGCCGCCTACCGTGCCGGGGAGCGATTGTATAGCGAGTATTACGGCGAATACAGCGACTACACCCGCAAGGGCGGCGTGATCTGCTCCGATATTCTCCTGCCGTCCCATGCACCGCCAGAATACGCAGACCGCCAGACCCTATGGAACGCCGTGGAAAAAGCCGAGCGTGGAAAGAACGCCCAGCTTGCATACAGCTTTGACATTGCCTTGCAGAATGAATTTTCCCTTGAGGAAAACATCGCTCTTACAAGGCAATTTTTGTTGGAGAACTTTGTGAGCCGTGGCATGGTGGTTGACTTCGCCGTACACCAGCCAGACCGGGAGGACGGCGGCATACCAAACCCGCATTTTCATGTGCTTTGCCCCATCCGCCCCATCGAGCAGAACGGCAAATGGGGACTAAAGCAACGCCGGGTGTATGAGCTGGACGAGGACGGCAACCGTATCCGAGACGCAGACGGAAAGTTTGTGTTCAACGCCGTTCCCACTACCGACTGGGGCAGTCCCGAAACGCTGGAACATTGGCGTGAAGCATGGGCGGAGCTATGCAATGCCAAGTTTGCGGAAAAAGGTATTGATGTTCGTATCGACCACCGAAGCTATGAGCGTCAGGGCGTGGAGCTTCTTCCCACCGTCCATGAGGGCGCAACCGTCCGGGCAATGGAGAAGAAAGGCATACGCACCGAGAAAGGCGAGTTCAACCGCTGGATCAGAGCAACCAATGCCGTTATCCGGGACATCAAGAAGAAAATCGCTCTCCTGTTTGATTGGATTGCCGAAGCAAAAGCGGAGCTTGCCAAGCCGCAGGCACCCAACCTTGTTTCTCTGCTGAACGCCTACTACACCCAGCGCAAAGCCGGGGCTTATTCCCAGAAAGGCAAAATCAGCAACCTAAAGGAGATGAACGAGACTTTCAATTATCTCCGGGCAAACGGCATTTACAACCTTGAAGATTTGGAAAGCCGTGTCAATGAACACAGCTCCACCACAGAGAGCTTGAAGAAAACGCTGGACGGGCAGACCGCACGAATGAAAGAAATCAAGCAGCTCTATGACAGCTCCGCTGCTTTCCAGAACTTGAAGCCTGTCTATGACGGCTTGCAGAAAATCAAGTTTGAGAAGCCCAGAGCCAAGTACAAGGCAGAGCATGAAGCGGAACTGATACAGTTCTACGCCGCCAGACGAAAGCTGACCGGGGAGTTCCCGGACGGCAAGGTGGATATGAAAAAGCTGTCCGACGAGTATGACGAGCTGGAACAGGCGCACGAAACCACCTATGGCGAGTTTAAGGCTGTCAGAGACGATTTACACCGCCTTTGGAAGGTCAAGTCATGCGTAGATACTGCCGCCCGATTTAACGAGCGTACAGAGGAACAAAAGCTCCAAAATCGACCCCAAACACGACAGAAAAAGGAGGAACTATCCCGATGAATTACACCCAAGCACAGATTGACCGGGCAAACGCCGTCAGTCTGGAAGATTTTCTCCGCACACAGGGAGAGACACTTATCAAAAGCGGACGGGAATACCGTTGGAAAGAACATGACAGCCTGACCGTCCGGGGAAACAAGTGGTTTCGCCACAGCCAGAGCAAGGGCGGCTATCCCATTGATTTCGTCATGGAGTTTTACGGCAAGTCCTTTCCCGAAGCTGTCCAGCTCCTGACCGGCGAAAGCGGCGAGGGGCAGAGCGAAGCCAGCACAACACCGCCCACAGCGTTTCACTTGCCCTTGCACAACAGAACAGCCGACAGAGCAATTCAATTTCTTTGCGAAAGCCGAGGTCTCAACAAAACGCTTGTTGAGGCTTTTCTTCTTTCCGGGGATATTTACGAGGAAGCAAAGCGGCACAATGTTGTGTTTGTCGGCAGAGACCGAAGCGGTACGCCGAGATACGCCCATGTGCGAGGAACGGCAGACCCATTCAGACAGGACATTGCCGGGTCTGACAAGTCCTATCCGTTCCGCTATGAGGGAAACGGCAACCAGCTCTTTGTCTTTGAAGCACCGATTGACCTGTTATCATTCATCTGCCTTTATCCGCAGGACTGGCAGAAAAGAAATTATCTTGCCCTGGGCGGCGTTTCGGGCAAAGCTCTTGACCGTTTTCTTTCTGAACGCAAGGACACCCAAAAAGTGTTCCTCTGCCTTGACAGCGACACCGCAGGAAGCGAAGCCTGTACCCGACTGGCACAGTCCATTCCCAGCGAGATCGCCGTCATTCGCCTTGTCCCGGCAAGGAAAGACTGGAACGATGTTCTCCGTCAGCAAGGGGACATTCCCAGCCGCAAATTTATAGCGGAAACAATCACGCTACGAGAGCTGCCCACCGCCCAGCCTGTCCCCATGCTCCGTATGGCAGATGTGGAGCTGACGAGCGTGGATTGGCTATGGTTTCCGTATATCCCCTTTGGAAAGCTGACGATCATACAGGGCAACCCCGGCGAGGGAAAGACCTACTTTGCCATGCGTCTTGCGGCGGCTTGCACCAACCGAAAGCCCTTGCCCGGTATGGAAACAATTGAGCCTTTTAATATCATCTATCAGACCGCCGAGGACGGTTTGGGCGATACCGTTAAGCCCCGGCTGATGGAAGCTGACGCAGACCTTGAACGAGTGCTTGTCATTGACGATAGGGACACACCGCTGACCCTTGCCGATGAGCGCATAGCAAGGGCAATCCGGGAGAACAACGCAAGGCTTGTTATCATTGACCCGGTACAGGCGTTTCTGGGCGCAGATGTGGACATGAACAGAGCAAACGAGGTGCGCCCGATATTCCGCAGTCTGGGAGACATTGCACAGGCTACCGGGTGCGCTATCGTGCTGATTGGACACCTGAACAAAGCCGCAGGAACGCAAAGCACCTACCGGGGATTAGGGTCTATCGACATTACGGCGGCAGTCCGCAGTCTGCTCTTTATCGGCAAGCTGAAGGACAGTCCCACAACGAGGGTGCTTATCCATGAGAAAAGCTCCCTTGCGCCGCCCGGACAGTCCCTTGCCTTTTCTCTGGGAGACGAGAAAGGCTTTGAGTGGATAGGGGCTTATGACATTACCGCTGACGAGCTTCTTGCCGGGACAGACACCGCCAAGACCGAAAGCAAGACCGCACAGGCGCAAATGCTCATTCTGGAACTGCTTGCGGACGGAAAGCGTATGCCGAGTGCAGAGCTGGAAAAGGCAGTCAATGAGCGTGGGATTTCCTCACGCACCATGAGAACGGCAAAGAGCCGTATCGGGGACAGACTTGTGACCGAGAAAGACGGCACAGCATGGGTCTGCTATCTCCGAGATTGACAACAGGAACACGGCAAGCGTGGCAAAGACGGCAATGGTTTTATAGATACCTTAATGTTGCCGCCTTGCCTTGTTCTCTCATACCGACACCGCCCGATGATGAACAGTCACCGGGCATTTTTCATTTACAGGAGGATTTTGAATGAACAATACCGCAACCAACACCGCCACTTGCCCGACTGTCAGAAAGCAGATCGGCAAGACAACCTATATCGTCCGTGTGCATTTCAGCCAGACCGCAAAAGAGACAATGGAGGACAAAATCAAGCGTCTGCTCCGTGAGGAAGTCCGCAAAATGTGACTTCTTTTTGGATTTGATGAAAAAGTCCTTGACTTTTCGTCTCTGGTAAGACAGCAAAATCTATTTTGATTTCAATTGGTGTCCGATTATCTATCTTTGCTTCTCCAGAATTGAAAAGAATCTTACAAAAGGATGAGTTACATCTTGAAAGATTAGGTCAGCCAATGATAACTTCAGCTGATGAGAAAAAGCATAACGATTTAAAACTTGATATTGATCGTGATGTTTATGAAAGATTTACTAAAGGTAGGTCAGATAAACCGTCGTATGAGGATTTACCTAAAAACAGACTAAGAAAATCTATTTTGTTTATTGTTATTAATGATTCAGATGATGTTTTTAATTTCATGGCATCTATCATCCTTCAGCAATTATATACTCAGCTTTATTACATTGCAGATGCTCGTGCAGACCACAAACTGCCAATACACGTAAGAATCATTAATGATGAGTTTGCTAACTGTGGAAAGCAACCAGATTTTAACCGTAAAATCAGTACAATGCGTTCTCGTGAAATCAGCACTGCTGTAATCGTACAAGGTATTTCACAAATTAAATCCAAGTCATTGTATGGAGATGATTGGGAGGCAATTTTCGAGAACTGTTCTATTACTTTGTTCTTAGGGTCTAAAGGTCCAACAACGCAAAAGGTTATTTCTGAACTGGCAGGAAAGGAAACAGTTACGCACGTTACACATTCCACAAGTAAAGGAACAAGTTCATCTTACACGGTTGGTGAACAGTTGATTGCAAGTGACGTATACTCAATTGGTGATATTGCAATGTTGGATAATCGCAAATGCTTGATTCATATTCAAGGTCAGCATATTTATGAAGACTGGAAATACGATGTCAAAGATCATCCAAGAGTGGATGAAACTTGTGATGCACACGATAAAGAGATTGCAAAACAAAACTTCTTTGATATTGATGTTTTCTTAGAAGAAGTGCGTAACTTAGAAAAAATGCGTGAAGAACAACGTAATGAATATATAAAGAATAATCAATCTGAGTCAGAAAATAAATTAGATGGATACAAGCGTGGTGAATACTCTGGTAAAACGGATTTATTGATTAGCGATGACGCTGTGTATCAGACTCAAGATGATTTAGATTTTGTGGAAGAAAGAATCAATGAAGAAGAAAGATATGATGTGGACGGCTTTCTTCCTGCAACAGATACCAGTATAAATCGTCCATAAATATTTTTGGTAATTAGATGGCAGTACTGCCATCTTTTTATATATTAGAAAGAAGAGGTAAAGAAAATGAATTATTTGCAACAAGGTTTTAGTATTATTTCAAAGGGTTTAATTGCTTTTGGAGGCGTTTGGACTGTTTGGGGTATTGTTGTCATGGCAGGCGGATTGAATGACCATAATGGACAGGATATCAAACAAGGTGTTTTACGTGCTGTTGGTGGAGCTTTGATCATTGCTGCGGCTGCATGGTTAACAACGATTGACGTTAACTTTGGCTAGAACGAAAAGGGGGGCAGTACTGCCTCCTTTGTTTCTTTGGAGGATGAAAATGACGGAATTTCAAAGTAGATTACATGATTTAGATTCATGTATAGAAAATGCTAAAAAAGAAAGATTAAATCTTATGATAGAAAATTATCGTGAACCGTTGAATGCCAGTTTATTGAATACGCTCTTTCTAAACGAAAAGCTATGTATAGCATCTAGAGATTTATTGAGTACATTAGATGATATTCAAACATCTTTAAAATCTATAAACAGGCTGTTAGATGATGATTCTTTAAAATTACAAGGGATTGCTTTTAAAGATAACAATTCAATTATCGAAAATTCAATCGATCAGCAAAAGGTCGTTTTAAATAAATATATATCTAATTTACAGTTAATACTGTCTGTTCAGAGAAGGGAGGATGATGTAGATGCTTGATGAATTTTTCAATGGTCTGGCATCCGATATTGGAAATGTTTTTGCAAACTATTTCGTTAGTTTGAATGATGTGATGAAGTTAGCACAGGCTGCACCAAATGATGTAATTGATGGATTTCCATCTCAAGCGTTATGGTCAGCTTCTAAGGATTTATCAAATGTAATTGGCACTGGAGTTGCTTCTGTGATTATTTCTTTATTTCTGTTTTTTGAGTTGGCTGCCATATTTAATCGAACAGATACAAAAGGGTTGGATGGTATCTATTGGATTTTGATGGCATTTTTGAAGGTAGCAGTTGCAATTACAATTGCAAAGAATATGAGTATCATTATTTTAATGTGTTTTCAAATTTCAAGTGAAATTGTAAAGGGAATGCAACAATCTTCAACTTTTAATTTGTTGGAGTTTAATTCAAATGATATATCGCAAGAGTTGATAGATTATTTTAAAGAAAAGGAAGCTGGAACAATTCTAGGAGGATATATTGTTGCTCAGTTAGCAAACTGTGTGAATCACGCTTCCATTGTGATTGTTAAACTTGTATGCCAGATACGTTTTATTGAGATATATGTCTTTACGGCAGTTGCACCGTTACCGTTCTGTACATTCTGTAACAACGAATTCAAACATATTGGAATTTCATTTATCAAACGTCTTTTAGCACTTGCTTTGCAAGGTGTATTTATTTGTATTGTTTGTGTTTTTTACGTGCAAATTGTCAACGCATCCATAGGTTCAGCGTTAGATGTTTCGAGTAATCCAACGGGAGCAATGTTCACAATGATGGGATACTCGATTTTATTGCTTATTGCAGTCTTCCAGACTGGAGGATGGAGTAAGTCATTGCTTCAGGTTAATTAATTTTGGTATTAACGTTTTGTCATACACGTTAATATAGTTTCTTGCACACACTTAGGAGAAACTTCATAGCAGTTAGAACAAAAATCGGGAGGTAGGTTATGGCAGCACCACATGTATATTTTTCAAGACAGATGTTAAAAGCAAAGTATAAAGATCCAAAAACAAATGAGTATCGTGACTATGAACATAGCAGAGCAACGGGTAAAGATGGTAAGCCTTTATTGATGTATCGTATTTTATTGCCCTCTGCAAATCATAGAAAACTTCAGTTTCCAAAAGATGTAAATGGAATTGATGTTAACTCAAGAAAAGCCTATATTCAGGTTCCAAGAGATGCTGTTCATGATACAAAAATCGCTCAAAAAAAAGTGATGTATATGGATTGTGAAACTTCGACATGGACAGTTTATTTTGAGAGTCAGCGACTTAGAGATGCGGATGGGCATCCGATTTTCACGCCTGACGGTAAGAATCAGTTTGATAAGCCAATTCCTGTAAAGTTAAACAGGAAACAAATGGCGGAAATCTTTGATACAAAGCTTATACGTGAAAAGAAAAAAGTAGTAACAGTCGAAAAAGATGTGAAAAAGACTACCCAAAAAGAAAAAACAAATGAAATCAATTTAAACACAGAACATAAGCATGAAAAATCTTCTAATTCTGATTTAGAACGATGATGTTCTTGTGATAATTAAGATGTGTGCCTTAATTAAATTAAAGAAGATGGCAGTACTGCCACCTTCTTATTCTACTGAATGAAAGGAGTATACTTATGGAATCTTCATATGTACCTAAAGATATAACAACCTATGAAGAGAAAATCTTTTTAGGGCTTTCTGTAAGACAGTTATTCTGGTCGTTTATTGCAGTGGTAGTTGGATTGTCATTTTATTTTGTTTCATATCTGTTACTGCATATACCACAGGATATCTGTATTTACGTAACAATTGCTTTATGTTTTGGAATATTTGCTATGGGCTGGGCAAAGTGGCAAAATTCCAGACCATATCAAGAAAAGCTGGCGGCGATACACCGCTTTTATACTGTTAAACAAAGAGTAATTTATTCAAACGAGATTTATTATTTTACAAAGAAGGGATCAAAGGATGTTTTTAAAAAATCGAGAAAAGACAAATCAATCAACAAACGGTACTGCCGTGAATACAGAAAGTAAAAGAGATACAAAAAAGAGAATCAAACGTGCCCGTATCGCTCAAAATGTGATTCGTTACAAGGAAATGCTTGAAGATGGCATTTGCTGTATGGATGATGACTTGTATTCTCGTGCAGTAAAATTTACAGATATAAATTATCAAATTGCTCCAAATGAGATGAAAGAGCAGATTATAGCTATGTATTCTGACTTTCTTCAGTCGCTAGGGAACGATATAGATGTATCTCTTGTTATTAATAACCGCTTATTAAATAGGGAAGAGTTTGAAAAGAATATTGTTATGCCACATAGAGCAGATGGGTTAGATATTATTCGTGCAGAATTAAATCAACGTGTGCGTGATAATATGGAATTAGGAAATAATTCTATTGTTTCAGATAAGATATTTACGTTTACATGTAAAGAAAGAAATTTCTTGGATGCAAAGAAAACATTGGATTTGTTAGCTGAGAATTTTTGTGATCAACTTTCAAATCTTGGCTGTGAAGCAGAAGTGATGTCTGGTCAGGAAAGACTTGAAACATTGGCATCTATCACATTTCCATCACGCCCATTCGATTTTAAATACAGTGATTTAGGTGTTGGAAATACTACGAAAGACTTTATATCACCATATTCTTTTGATTTTAAAAAGGATTATTTTATGATGGGGGAAAGATATTGTTGTGCGATGGTGATTCAAAACTATCCTACTTGGTTAAAGGATGATTTAATTTACGAATTATCAAAAATTGAAAGTAATATTGTTATGACGTTTCACATGCAGTTACAGTCAAAAGAAGATTCTATTGCCCTTATTAATAGGACTTATGAAAAAGTGGATATGCAGATTCAAGCTGAGAACGAAAAGAACCTAGCACGTGCTAATTTTTCAGGGAATTTGCCTCCTAATCTGAGATCACAAAGTGAGGCTGTAAATACATGGCGTCAACTCGTAGAAGATAATGACCAACGAATTTTTAACTGTCAATTTTTAGTACTGGTTAATGCAAAATCAATGGATGAAATGAATAATGTCATTAATCTTGTAGAACGTACAGGAAAAAGAATGACGTGTGATTTTATCAAAATGGACTATGAGCAGGAAATTGGATTTAACTGTGCATTACCTTTAGGTTTACCTAAAGAAGGATTATCTCGTCCACTCTTAACTAATAATTGTGCTTATGTCATGCCTTTTACTTCTCAGGAACTATTGCATGAAAATCAGCCAATATTTTATGGAATCAACAAAACAACAGGTAACATGATTCTATGTAATCGAAAGGGACTGGTTAACCGTAATGCATTTATCATGGCTCCAACTGGGATGGGAAAATCATTTATTGCCAAAAAGGAAATTACTCCCTTGTTCTTAGGTGATCCAAATGCAAATATTATTATTATTGATCCACAAGGAGAGTATAAGAAGCTTGTAGATGGCTTAAATAAATATTCCAACAGAACGGATTGTCAAATTCTTCAAGTGGATACAAACTCAAGTTTACATTTCAATCCTTTTGACGGTGATATATCAAGAGCAGACTTCTTGTCACGTAAAGCAGAAATTGCCATTGTAATGATGGCTGAAATGATTGGAGTAAATGGATATTTGACCGGAGAGCAAAAGTCAATTATTGACCAGATTGTTCACTCTATGTTTTTGGATTATGAAGCAAAACTGACTACCAATCCAAGAAGTGCTCGTATGCCTACATTAAAAACATTCCATGAGTATTTGAATAATTATAAAGGGGATGTTGCTCATCAAATGTATGAAGGGTTATGGACATACGTTGAAGGTACTTATGATCTATTTGCACATGAATCAAATGTAAATATCAATAGTCGAATGGTGGTATTTGATATTCATGATATGTCAGAATCTATCAAGCCACTTGGAAACAAAATCATTTTGGAAACAATTAAAGAACAGATGCTTAAAAATTTCGAACAAGGTAAAGATACTTGGGTTTACATAGATGAAATCTATCGTTTACTTGATAATGAATATTCCGAAAACTTCTTGTATGAGTTCTGGAAATGGGTGCGTAAATTTGGCGGTGCATGTACTGGTATCACACAAAATGTAACGGACCTTTTACGTTCGGATAAGACAAGTACTATGCTTGCAAACTCAGATTTCTTTATTATGCTACGTCAGGAAAAATTAGACTTAGTTCAGTTAAAAGGATTATTAAATTTATCTGATGAGCAATGCAGATATGTTCAGAATGCTCCTAGAGGTTCTGGCTTGATTCGTTATGGTAAGACCATTGTTCCGTTCACGGACAAATTCCCTAAAGATACAATTTGTTACGAACTCTGGAATACAGACCCAGAAGACAAGAAGAAATTGGAAGAAAAAAGAATTCGTAAGCTTCAGGAAGAATCTTTGCGTTTGCAAAAAGAACAACGTGAAAAGCAAGAAAAAGAAGATAGAATGCGTGAAGTGATGATGCCTAATTATGCACAAAAAAAAGATGATGTTCAGAATATGACACAATCAGATACTGCTTTAAATGTTTCTAAAGGTGAAAGTAGAGAACAGAACCATCAAGTAGATAATCGTGAAAGCTTATATAATGTCACATCTACTGCATCAAATCCTTCACAAAATTCGGGCTTTCAATTTAATCCAGATGATTATTAAAAAACGATGGCAGTACTGCCACTTAGGAGGTCTATATGTTTAAATTAAAAAAGATGACTGTTTTAAGCTGGGATGAAGAATCTTCGATAGATACGCTTCCATTGGATTCTCAAATTTTTAACTTCAAAGGATATTTTGTAGGGCGTGCTTGGAATGCAGAAGTGTTTCAAGCACTTTTTGATGACGCCGACACATCGACTGGGCAATGTCATGGTAGTCTTTTGATTGGTGGTACAGTTGTTCAGGTACGGGGAAGTTTTCGTATGTCAAAAACAAATCTTTACTTTTTAGACTCTATTGATATTACATATTCGTCTGAGAATCAATCTGTTATATATTGCAAAACCGATAACGATGGCAGTACTGCCACTTTAAGTGTGGGGGAAGATAGTAATGGTTCTGGTTTAAAGCGGCTAGATGCTGATGAATCTTCGGATAAAGAAATCTCTAGTGATGTACCAAATGAAGAAGATAATATAAACTCTTCTGTACATGAGAATAATGGGATGCCATCTAACTTGCATCATAATACTATTGTTTTTAAAGATACACGTACAAATGATATTCGACTCATGCTTTTAAATAATTTGGAAAAGATTTTAAATATGGATAAAAAGTATTTTCTTGTTCACACAAAAGAAGAGTTTAAAAATGATGAGCGTAGGGATTTTCCATACATATATATAGAAAATAATAAATACAAAATTCTCACAAATGAAGACAAAACACTAGGATGTTGTTCAGAATTAGGAGCTAAATTATTAGTCGCATTACATGATGACAAGACTTCATGTAAACTCATAGAAGCATGTTTAGATACGTTGTATGCAAATGGGCTTTATCAGGATCTGAAATTTGCAAGTGAAATGAATGATGTAAACGAAGATAAGTCTTTGTTAGCTTTACAGCATATTGGTTTTAATTTTGGCAATGACGCAAACATAATGCGTATAAATAGGATGTAGGAGGTGTGAAATGTGAAAAATGATAAATCTGAAATTGTAAAACAGCAACTTGCAGAACGATTTATCCATTGTTTGGATGAGAAACAAGCGGAATGGAGTAAAAACTGGAGAACAGTTGGTGGAGCTTGCAATGGCATCAGTAACCGTAAATATTCTGGGTTAAATCGTTTTCTTTTGACTTTTTATAGTCAGGAAGAGAAATACGAAGGGAATCGTTTCTTCACATTTAATCAGATTAAAGACAAGGGATATCATCTTGAAAATGCAAAAGGAAAAGGAATTCCTATTATTTATCCGATGTTTAACTATTTCAAAGATGGTGCGACAGATTATTCAGATAGAAAACTCGTTGGAGTATCAAAAAAATCAGAAATGATACGGTCTGGCGAAGCGACAGAAAGTAATTTTAAATGGGCTTACGCTAGTGTAAAATATGTGTTTAGCGAGGACTTAGTAAAAGAAATTGAAAAAGATCCTCAACAACATATCTACTCTAATGATGAGAAGTTTGAATTTTTAAAAGGTTTTATGAAGGAGACTGGTGTTGAGCTTTATCAATCTAAAATAAATGTGCGATGTTATTACGATATCAATAAGCATAGAATTGTTTTACCACCAGATAATCACTTCTTTAATAAAGAATCATTATTATCTACCTTGGCTCATGAAATTGCTCATAGTACTTCCAAAGGTCTAGAAAGAGAAGTAACTGGTGAATTTGGAAGCGAGGAGTATGCAAAAGAAGAATTGCGTGCGGAAATTGCGTCTGCATACATTTGTGCTGAACTGGGGATTGATACTAGTATAAATGAAAATAACAATGTAGCATACATACAAAGCTGGTCTACCGCAATAAAGGATAACTATAAATACTTGGAGGATGCTGTTAAAGATGCAGATAAAATCTGTAATTTTGTCATGGAAAAGGGCGAATTTCATCAAAATAAATCGATTAATAGACAGATGAAAAGCAGAGATATATCAGAGTCAAAGAATAGTTTAGAAAAGGAACATGATAGAGACTTATGAGCTTTCTTGAAGATGCAGATTTTAAACATTATTTCAAAATGTTCTTGATTAGTATATCTGTTTTTGGGATTCTTTGCTTTCTATTTCTTTTCGTTTTTAAAGACAATCACAGTATTGTTTTGAATGACGATACTATTGAATATGGACATCTTGTTCGTGTTGTTGATTTGGTTGAATCGGTTGCGGGTAATCCTGTTGATGACAGTAATCGAATTAGCTCAAATACAATCTCGGTGAACGGATACGAAATCACATTTGATGAAATAGACGTATTCAAGCTTGGTGCTCAGACGATTACAGGAAAATATACAGATAGCACAATAGAAAAACAAAATATAGTTATAAATGTTGTAGACACAAAAAAACCAGTGATTAAAATAAAGAAAGATATAGATCATAGAATGGATTTAAATGATGTACGTAAATTAAAAGTAGATTCATTTTATTCCGTTTCCGATAACCAGACGCCAGACAGTAAAATCAAAATTAAAAAGTATGTTAAAGAGGAAAGCTATTCATATGGTGATTCAGTACATTTAATTATTGAGGCTACTGATAAAAGTGGAAATGTAGCCAAAAAATCAACAGTTATATATATAAATGCTAAGAAGGAAAAGAAAAGTGAACAGGATGTAAAGAAAGACAATTCAGATGAGGCAAAAAGCGATAATTCTTCTCAGAAAGAAAGCCCACAAGTGCAGAATTCTTCTACACAGAATTCCTCTTCACAAAATCAACAAAGCTATCAAACTCCACAGCAGCCTGTTCAACAGATACCACAGCAAACACAGACAACGACAAATCAACCATCACGCCCTAAACCATCAAATAAGCAATACTTGTTTTCGCAAGGATATGATATGTCGAGTGCTCCAAGTGCTTGTCAGAATGATTTACTATCGTCTGGTTTTAGTGGTTCTTGTACACCGATTCAGGATAGTGATGGCATTTATCTAGGCATGCAATTGATTTTCAACTAAGATGGCAGTACTGCCATCTTTTTTTAAGGAGGTTTATTTTGGTAAACAGACAACAAATAATAAATGCAGGAACCACTGCGTTGCATCAAACTATCAGAGCAACTTCCTACTCATCAGCCGTTGCAGTCGATGTAGGAGGCCGTGTATTAGATTCAAGCAAGTATCTAATGTCAAATTCTATCTATACTGCACATGACATATCTCGTGGAACACTGTCTACGATTGCAACTCAAGTAAATCGTTATACACCTGATGTCTATGATGTGGGGGGATATGGCAGAAAAGATTTAACATCAGATGCAGGTATGTTTCTTGCGGGCAATTCAGCAATGATTGCACAAAACACGGTTCGTGTTGCTAGGGGAGTGGCTAGTCCAGTGGTATATGGCGTTTCAAAAGTTATATACAACAACAAACGTATGGAACGTATCAAAGAAAAATCTCAAGCATTTGGAAATGCGAAGGTGAACGATGTTAAGCCATCCCAGATGAGTTATACAGATATTATATCTGGAAAATCACGTAGAGATGCAATCCTTTATAGACATAAACTGGCTCATAATCGTTATGTTCCAAATCAAATGGCGGAATCGTCATTGCCTGAGCGAAGAGATGCTATTACTGTAAAATTTAAATCGAATGCATATAATAGAACCTTATCAAGACAAACTCATGTTCAGGCTTATAGCAATTATTTAAAACGGAAAAGTTTTTCTTTAAAAAAAATCATCTATAAATACTATTCGTAATCAGTCACGTAAACTGACAAACGCTATGATTAGAGGTAATGATCCAGATTCAACCACGAATAAAACTATGTGGTATGTCAATAAGGCAGCTCGTGGGTCTGTACGAACGATTGGTCAGATGTGGAGACAGAGAAAGAATATTCAACGAATAATGTCAAGTATAAGACATCCGTTCCGTACTCTGAAAAACATCGGTAAAGCTTTTATTAATTCATTGTCAGCGATTTATACAGCAATTGCTACTATTCCTGTTATTATGTCGGTTCTTATTTCTATGATTCCTGTTGTACTCATGTTTATGTGTATTTTTATTGTGATTTCTAGTGTTCTAGGATTTATTTCATCTCAGAGTTACACATTTACGGATATTAAAATGTGCGATACAGGCAACACAATTAAAGATTTGGCAAATGAATCAGCAGTAACAAACACAGCATCTGAACAATATAAGCTATTATTTGAAAATAAATATGGTCAGATTAAACATGATGAATGGGGACTTGCTTATATTGAAGACGGTGGCTATAAATGGTATTGCAATGCTATGGCGACTTATTATACGACCACTATTGGTGAAAAATTCCGGATAACATTGGATTCTGGTGAGCAGATCTATATTATCATATGTGATATTAAAGCGGATGCACACACACATCAAGGAAATAATGATAGCAGTCATGCCTGTTTGTCTGGGGATGGGTCAATGGTTGAGTTTTATGGAGACGTAAATCGGACTACAATGCCTAAACTTCATGCAGCTGGATTTGGTGGCTTGAACAACAATTTGGATGATAATCATAAATGGAAGGGAGCTATCACAAAAGTGGAGCGTGCCATGAAATATGGTGGTGGCGATATTACAGGTTCTCCAGATTTTTCTAATACAGATGCATGGATTACAAAAAATCCTTATGCACAGGGCGGATTATATGGACAATGTACATGGTTTGCTTGGGGTCGTTTTTATGAAATTTATGGTTATGATCCTGGTTTTAGTGGTCCTGGCTATAAATGTGTTAGCGAATTGTTGGCTGCTCACGGTGATAAATTTAAATTTTCAAAAGATCCTACGGCGGGAGCTGTCGGCTCAAGTGATAACAAGAATGGTCATAATCACGTATTTATTGTTGTAGCAGTGAATGGAGATCAGGTTACAGTTCACGAAGGTAATATTGATGGTATAACGAACGATTATGCTACAGCCATTACGGATTGGCGTACTTTTACGTATTCAATTTCACAGTTGCATGCCTATTATGGGGATGTAACCTTTGCAGTACCGATTTAATATATTTATTTAGACATTGAAATGAAGGTGATTGAATGAAACATAATATGAAATATATATTGTTGATATTTCTTTGTGCTATGTTTATGAGTGGTTGTAGTAAACAGGATATAGTGGAGTTGAAGCCTTTTGAAAATATCAAAGTAAAAGAAACGGGTTGGAATAAAAAGGGTAAGGTTAAAGTTGTTAGTCATGAAGTACATTACACAGGCAATGATCAGACTATAAATAAACTGATTGATTCTTTTCAATATTCTATTAAAAATAACAAAGGCTTAAAAAATGGTGATGTTGTTACAATAAAATTGGTTTATGACAGTGATTTAAAAGCCTTAGCAAATGTTCGCTTTGATAAAACGGAATGTACTTATACAGTACATGGCTTACATGATGATAATCGTAAAGTTAAAACAATTACAAATAAAAAGAAAGATCCAAAAAGTGGTGAAATTGTAGATGTAGCAGAACAAGTCATTACTGTTGATGGTGTTGAAATTCCAGCAGGTTGGAATCTTAGTGAAGAGGAAATACAAGATTATATTTCTTATGTGAAAAGCATTGAGAATGATGAAGATTCAACAGAATCTGGAGTTAAAGATGATTGGATACAAGGGGAATCAGAGTCCAAAACACATCGTAAAGATTCTAAGTATTTTACCAAAGATTATAACAACAATGATGTAGAATGCTATCAGGCTGCTTATGTATATGGACATACATCATCTCAGCTATTTAAGGTTATGCCTGTTTTTAAGGATGAAAAATCTATTGGATACAAATGTATCTTTAAGGAGAATTCAAATGAATGAAAATGTTGTTAAAATAATAAAACAAATTCATGAGTATATTATAGATAGTGCATTTAAAACTGAGAGTGTTTTTGTAAGGAACATACGTGTTATGAAATTCAACACAGATTTAGAATGGTTTAATTGTGCTTTAATTGCTATGAATTTTCAACCGTCAAACCGAGTGATTGTAAATACTCTACAAGGATGGGATTCTATCCTTGAATTTGAAGAAGAGAATAAGCCTATGCTAAATAGTCCACCCGTTCGATTATTAAAACCTGTCTATGACAGTGTAAATCATACTCTTCATTTTGATTTGATTGATACATATTATATTGATCAAATTGATGGCTTTATGCATAACAAAGTGAATTATGTTCGTGATTCATCAATTGAAAGAGTGATTAAGAAAAAAGAAAATTATGATACGTTGTTGAAGGTTTTGAAATATGGATGGCAGGATATCTTCGTAGAATCGTATTTGAAACTGTTTGATTTTTATCATTTTTCAAATAATGAAAAACGATTGTTTTATAAAAATCTATTGATGTATGTGTTTGGAGAAGAACTTAGAATAGTCAACCCCCACACACTATCATCTTTAAAAATTGAAGACGGCAATAAATTAACAGTTTATAAACACATGCATGAAGTAATTTCTTGTTTTCATATTGCATTTCAATCTTATTTAGATGATTTGGATGCGTTAATTATTGAAATTGGTGATTTAACTATTGAACAACCTCGCCTTAGATCAGAAGCTTTTCATTTGATGGAAAAAATGTCTAAAGGTATTTCGTTTGTAAATGAAATAGAAATGGATGAACAGGAAACATAGATTAATGATTATACTTAACGATTGGATGTGAATTTAATGAAACTAAGTATGGAAAAAGAATTTTTTGTTAATGAATCTGGTACTAGTGAGGTGGAATATTTTAATTTAGATTTAAAAGAAATATACTATGAAGATTTTATGGATTTTGTTTCTGACTTCATCAACGACACTAAATTGTTATTTATGAATTGTAAGAATAGTCAGTTTGAAAACATAATCAATGATTATGATGTGGATGAAAATTTATTTGACGTGTAATAAAGGTGGCAGTACTGCCATCTTTTAATATTTTGGAGGATTATTTTTAATATGAATGAGTATAACAATATAAGAGAAAGGTTTGATACAGATCGGATTATACAGCAGACAGCAAATCCTTCATCTCTATCTGCAATAGAAGCTCAACAAAAGTACAACAACAATTTAAAAAGAAGTATTGTAAGAAGTTTTGTTAAGGATCTTGAATCACTGGAATGGGATATAAACGAAAGTACTGATGGATCAGTGTTAATTGTTACAGAATATGATGATGAGTCTTATTTTTCATATTCAGATGCATTTGAAGCTTATAGAGATACAATTGTGGATGATGTTTATCAGGGTATACTTGATGGTGAAGGATACTATAATTTTTATCTTGATAAGGAACAAATTGTATTCCTTGGCTTGGAGGATGAATACAACAAACAGATGGAACACGCTGTTGAAGGCGTGAATATGAATCTGGAAGATATTGATGACAGTGTAAACGATATCTTGTTTGCAAATGAGTATCAACCAGATGTTACTGAAAATATCGTTGATCCAATAGATGAAGCGGATTTAAATGTCGAAACAATTACAGAATCAAATGTTGAGAATGTTAATGATGGACAGGAACATGAAAATGATTCTATATCTGATAGTGGAGAAATAAATCAAAGCCGAAGCGATAAATCTAAATCCAACGATTTAAAGGAGATCGCAAAACAAATAGATTTGCAAATGAAAATTGATGATGTAGCTATACTATGTGGATTGAATCTTGAAAAGAATGGTAGATTTTCGTTGCGTGACCGTGACCATGATTCACTTGTTTTTGATTTAAAACGTAATTTCTTCTTTTGGAATAGCCAAGGTAAACGTGGTGGATGCGTCAAACTGTACATGGAAATCATGGGTGTTGATTTTAAAAATGCAGTCTTGAAGTTGATGCCTCATATTGATTTAGATAAAGAATATGTTGAGACTGTCAGAGAAAAGCCTGCTGAATTATCGGATAATAATCGTCATTTAGATTTGTACAATCAGCTAAAAGAGTTGAATTTTGATACTGAGGAAAATAGATCTATGAGACAGTCGATTGCTTATCTTACCAAAACTAGGGGGTTGGATAAAGATATTGTCAACAAAATGATAACTGAAAAAATGATTTATCAAATATCGGATAAGTATGGTCCTAAAGTAGCTTTTGTCGGTAGAAAGGATAACATGTATATTTCTTCGGTTTGCCAGAGGTCGGTTTCTCCTAAAATTAAGTTTAAAGGTGATTTTAAAAATTGTAATTATAAGGTCGGATGGTTTTATGACCCTGAAACAAATGGTCGTTTCGGCGAAAAAGGGAATTCAAATAAGCCTCTTCTAGTGTTTGAAGCAAATATAGATATGATATCATATATGTCTTTGCTAAAAGAGTGTGGTGTAGATTATACACGGTTTGCATATCTGTCATGTAGTTCGATAAATCATGATATATGCATACCTGAAACATGTAAAGAATATGGCTATAATACAGTTCGTATATTATTTGACAATGACTATGAAGGAAAGGAAAACTGGGGGCAGAACAAAGCTAAGGAGATTTCAAGTGAATTATCTAAAACCGGCATAGATGCTAAACCGATTATTCCTGATATCCCATCCTGCAAAGACTGGAACGATATTATTGTTGGATACAGAAACAACACAATTTCTTTGGATACGATTAAAATACATATGCTAAAGGATATAAATGATTTAGTTAAGTCTATTCCTCAAACAAAGGATGTTCCTTTAACTAATATGGAATTAAATGAAAATGATTCATTAATAAAGTCTATTTCTTTTCTAGAAAATAAAGGGATTGATTTAGGTATTATGAGCCGTCTTTCAAAAACAAATAAGGGAATGTTTATTGATGACAAGGCTGAAACTTTTATTCAAACTAGAACTGATTTAGTTCCGTCAAACGAAAAGCAATTACTGGTTTTTGAATCTAATATAGATATGTTATCATACATGACTTTGTTGAAAGAAACTGGGCATAACTTAGCTAAATATGCATTTATTTCTGATGGCAATCTCAATGAATCGAAAATCAATGGTATCAAATCCTTCAATGATAAATATCAGTTTAAAGGCATTGCCTATATGCCTAGCAAGGGCGGAAATAAAAACAACAGCCTATCCGCAATGCATATTGTATCTTGTTTAGATTCATTTAATAACAATGGGATGGATGTAAGATATGTTAGTCCTGCTCATGCAGATAGTTGGAACGAAAGATTGAATCAATACAAGGAAGAAAAAAATAAGGTACAGAATCATAATGTTGTTATTGATAAACCACAAAATAAGAGTGTTTTACAAAGGATGCGTGATATGTCAGGTAATCCAGTATCAATTGATGAATTAAATCGTTCTGTAGGGCAGGAAAAAGAAATGAATAAATCACGATAGGAAAGATGGCGGTATTGCCACCTTTCCACTTTTTTTGGAGGTGTTTATGAAGGTAATTATTGCGGAAAAACCAAGCTTAGGAAGGACAATTGCCAGTGCACTTGGTGTTAACGAGAAGTATGATGGGTATTTATCTAATGGTGTTATCGTTGTTACATACGCTTTTGGACATTTGCTTGAATTGAAGGATATGGACCAGTATTTTGGTCATAAAGTTCCGTGGGGTGAAAATCTACCCTTTTATCCAAATCCGTTTGAATTCAATTTAAAAAGTGATGTGAAAAAACAATTTGACATTATATGTAGGCTTATAAATGATTCTGATACTGATGAAATTATTTGTGCAGGCGATGCTGATCGAGAGGGTGAAGTTATTATTCGTTTGATTTTAAATGCAGGTTTAAACTCAGAAAAGAAAATATCTCGATTGTGGCTGCCAGATCAAACACCTCAAACAATTGTTAAGCAGATGGATGAGAGGAAGCTTGACTCCGAGTATGATAATTTATTTTATGAAGGACTTGCTCGAACATATATTGATTGGGTACTTGGAATAAATTTAACAAGATCAATCTCATCAATCGCAAATCAAATGATGTCGATTGGACGTGTTATTTGTCCAATAGTCATCGCTATATATGAAAGAGATAAATCTATAGAGGATTTTGTTCCTCAAAAGTATTATTCGTTAATTTCAAATGTCGATGGTATTGAGCTTGTTTCAAAAATGAAATTTGAAGTAACTGACAGAGCTAATGCTTTGTCTATTTGCAATGATTATAATGTCACTGGAGGCACAGTTGTAGATGCTTCTTCCAAGGACACTGTAAAGACCAGCCCTAGATTGTTTTCTTTAAGTAAACTACAGGGGTATTGTGGTAAGAAATTTAAATTAAAGCCTGCTGAGACATTATCAATTGTTCAGACTCTATATGAGATGGGACTTGTAACGTATCCTAGAACAAACACAGAGTTTCTAAGCGAGAATGAGAAAGATAGGGTAAAAAATTTAATCCTTATCCACGACAAGAATGGAGAATTAATTTTTAAAGATACTAAGCGTGTGTTCGATGATTCTAAGATCGAATCACACTCTGCGTTATCGCCAACAGAAAATGTTGCGGATATTACATCTTTGTCAGAAAAAGAAGCTAACGTTTATAAAACCATATATAATCGTTTCTTCTCTGTATTTACAAAAGATGAATGCGTTGTTACTGAATCGGTGATTGCAATACAGGTAGGAAGATTTAATCCTGAAACTATTCAGTTAAAAGGGAAAATGTTTAAGTCATTTGGATGGATGAAATATGAAATGGATGACGCTAAAGATATTAGTTTACCAAATTTAAAGATAGGTGATCGAATTACTGTTGATTTTAATCCAGTGGAAAAGAAAACATCCCCTCCAAGTCATTATACTGTAGAGACGTTAGGAAACTATCTTACACACCCTTTTAAGAAAGACAATGAGTCGGTTGAAGATGAATATAAGTTATTGCTTAGTGGGTGCGAGATTGGGACCGAGGCAACACGTGCAGGTATCATAGAAAAAGCAATAAATGTTGGATATATTTCATTGAAGAGAAACGTGTATAGGATTGAGCCTAAAGGAAAATACATGGTTGAATCTTTACAGAAAGTTCATTGTGATATGTCACCTGCAAGAACCGTAGAAATGCAGAAAACATTGAAATCGGTCTATAAAGGGGATTTATCTATTGATGATGCATTGATAGAAACAAAATCGTTTTTAAATGAATATTTCAATAATTTATCAAACTATTCATTAAATAAATATGATAAGTCCAGTGAATGGACGGAGTATGGTAGTTGTCCGTGGTGTGGCAAGCCTATTTATAAATTAAAAGGGAAGTATGGAGATTTTTATTCTCACAAAAAAGATGACAGGACACAATGTTCATTTGCATTACAAAAGCAAGTAAATGTATTTGGGAATGAAATTGAACTAAGCGAAAAGGATATAAAATCTCTTTTGAATGGCAAATGTCCAAAATTCACTTTGTACTCTAAAGGTAAAGATAAGAATTATGAGGCTGGCATAAAAATAAAAGATACGCCAAAATCATTTAACAACAAGGATTATATTGATTGGGAACTAGTTTTTTCTAAAAAGAAGAAGTAACAGGGAATTAAGTCTAGGGGATAGAATATACAGGTCTTTATTTCACTACTTATAAATACGTCTCATTAAGTGATACTAGTCTCGTTTTATGTTTTTAATACTTTTTGATACTAGTATAAACGATTATTTTTAGTAGTCTCACAATGTATACTTTTCGGAACTGTTATTTTATAATAGTTGTAGGAATGTAGGTGAAAATTATGTTTTATGGTTACCATAGAGTCAGTACAAAAGAGCAGAATTTAGATCGAGGTGTAGACGGAATCAAATTGTTTTGTGAAAAGCACAATTATCCATTGCAAAAAGTATTTGTTGATAAAATCTCTGGGAAAACATTCGATCGCCCACGTTATACAGTTTTGAAGGAAGATGTGTTACGAGAAGGTGATACTTTAGTAATTTATGAACTGGATCGACTTGCAAGAAATAAAAAAGCTATTTGTGATGAGTTGAGGTATTATGAAGAACATGGGATTAGAGTTATGATTCTTGATATTCCTACAACAACGATTGAATTGCCTGAAGAAGCAGATAAGATGAATAAATTAATTACTGAAACAATCAATAAAGTAATAATTGAAATTTATGCTATGCAGGCAGAAACGGAAATGCAAAGAAGGGAAAAGAGACAACGAGAAGGAATCGAAGAAAAAAGATTACACGGTAATTGGGAAGAGTATGGTAGAAAGCGTGTAATGTCGGCAAAGGATTTTGCAAAGCATTACCAGAAGGTAATAAACGGTGAGCTGGGTTCGTTAGAATTAATGCGAGAGCTAAAGATGAAGAAAGCCACCTACTATAGATATGTAAATGAATACAAAGCAAATCATCAATAATTATGTGTAGGTGGCAGTACTGCCATCTACACATTTTTTTCTTTGAGGAGGACATTAATTTATGAAGAGAATTATAGCTATGTATTTACGAGTATCCACTTTAGACCAAGCACGAAATGGATACGGATTAGGCGATCAGGAGGTACAATGTAAGAAGTATATAGATTTGTATTATCCAAACGATGAAGTTGAAATTTATAAAGATGATGGTTATTCTGCCAAAAATTTAGAACGCCCTGAAATGGCAAGAATGCTTGATGATATGAAAAAAGGAAAAATTCATACAATTATTGCGTTCAAGTTAGATCGTTTAACCAGAAATGTTGTTGACACTTATAAACTAATAAAACAAGTGATGGATTACAACTGTTCTTTAGTTGCCGTTGTAGATAGACTGGATATCACATCAGCAAATGGAAGAATGTTTGTAGGTCTATTATCGTTGATAAGTCAGTGGGAAAGAGAGGTCATCAGCGAAAGAACCATTGCAGGGCTTGAACAGATGGTACGTAGTGGAAAATACCCATGTGGAGGGAAAGCACCATATGGTTGGAATAAAACAGAGGATGGAAAACTAGTAATAAATGAAGATGAAGCTGAAATTATTAATTATATGACGGATTGTTATATAGAGGGGTATAGTTTAAAAGATATAAGCAAGATGGTGTTTGCTAAATATGGATATCGTAAATCTTGGAGACACCTAAAAGAATTGCTGATACGTAAATTGAATATAGGAGTTTTTGAATTTCACGGAGCTTCTTATGACGATTTTGTTCCGCCAATCATGAATTTAAATAAATATAATGAGTTGCTTAAAATGGCAGCACATAGAGAAGTGCATAGTCTAGAAAAGCAGACTTATACTTTTCATCATTTGGTATATTGCTCTTGTGGGGAAATGATGCAACACGTATGTACTATAAAACACAATTCGGGTGTTAGTACAATATATAGATATTATTATTGTAGTAAATGTAACAAAAGAGTAAATCAATCCTTCTTAGAAAAAGAAATATTTGAAACTTTATTCTTGGAAGAATTTAGAATCAAGACTATTGAAAAACATAAAAAACAGGAGTTGATATTGTCATCTTTGGATGTGAAAAAAGAAGAAGTCTTTAATGCCTATAAAGAAAATATTATTGACTTTGATACGTATAAATTTACTATGGCAAAATTAGAGAAGGAAAGAAGTTTAGCTTTAAAAGAATTAACCTCTTTAGACATTGTATCCAATTCAAAATATTTTGAAATGACGCAAGATGAAAAATATGCATATGTCCATGATATGATTTCAAAAATTATCTTCGATTTTGATGAACAAATTGTACTCAGTATTCAGTTTAAAAAGAAGTGATTCTTATTGGTTATAGAATACTTGAATCTCAAATCATTGCCCTATGGGGATCGTATTTGAAAGTTCAAAAATAATAAAATGCTCAAATTATGTTTGAAATATAACATATCACACTGCTATACTAGGCATTGTTGGATGAGCCATAAATCATAACACTTGTAAATCAATATCATCCAACACTTTTATTCCATGAGCTGGCGTTTAACCCTTTCTGCCAGCTCCTTTTTTGTGCCTTTCCAATTAGAAATCAAGCAAGCACAAAAAAAGAGACATTCTAAGCGAATATCTCCAAATTCAATTCCTATACGATTCTAATTTTCACATTTTAATTCTTTAATCCCATACTCGTGAATTATATTCTCAGGAGCATTAGAATCAGCAGGATATAGTATTCCAGAAGCTGCATACTCATATTGTTCTAGTTCCAATACCGCTGGGTCAAAAGGTTTAACATCTACGTTGTATTCAGCGTAAATATTGTCTTCATCTGCAATCAAATCTGCTTTTATACATTCATCAATTTCATCAGCAGCATCATCTATTGTCTCTCCGTATGCAACACCAATTAATTCATGTTGGCTCACATTTTCTTCTAAATGTTTTAAAGACCTAAAAATTTCATATCTGTTCATGTATCTTTCTCCTATTATCTTCTTGTGCATGAGTATAACATTGCATTTGAACTCAAGCAAGAATTAAGACTATAGCTCTAGATTAAATAGATTGCATAAAATGCTGCTTTAACAGGTTTAACTTGGTCGACTTTCTTAAAAATTCACTATCAACCAGCCTTCCTATTTTTTGATGTTAGAATCTTTGTATTTGCTTTTTTCTATTTTTCTCAAATAAATTTCCGAAATTAATGTTATTTCCACATTGGATTGCTACACTGAACGTAGGAGGTCTTAAATGATGAGCAACAAACGTATATTACCGTCCATAGGACTAGAAGGATCAAAGGAAGAATTGCTTGAATTCTTATCAGATTTTGAAATCAATAAGATAGCAATTTCTTTTGTAGGGGATAGAATGGTTCTTACACGTCTATTCCAGTAGATGGGTTCTAGTAAAAAAAAAATCAGGACCTAAAATGTTTTGACACTTTGTAAAAAGATAAGGCATATTGTAATGGGGATTATAAAAAATTTGCACCTTTGCAAAAAATATGGTATATTACATATGACGAAGGTGACCAGGGGTCACAAACTGGCGAATCACTAATGTAACCAATCATTAGGGTTTGCCTTTTATTTTATCTAAATTAGACAAAGAAAACCCTTTAAACTTTAAAGGCTTATTTATCCCTATCAAATTTTAAATATGAAAAAAGTTATGACAGTTAAATCGGCCACAACTTTTTATATTTTACGATAATATGCTTTTGTACATAACGTTAAGAATACGTATAATTTTTGCGTTAGATGGATTTATTTTAGCTTGGATTTCATCAGGTTTTATATCAACAATAGGGTATATTTTAAATAAAATTTCTAGTGTAGTAAACAATTGAGATTGTTCAATTTTTTTTGTTTTAATCTCAGACATTAAAAAGGGGAGAACTGGTTCATAATGATTTACAATATTTCTTAATTTTCTAATTTGCTCAATCTGTCCAGCAAAAGCAACGACGTTTTTTGAACTTACTTTAGTTGTATCTATATTCATTATTTTCGATATTATCTTTTTTTGAGGTTCATCAGGAAGCATCAAAAATAGCGTTTGTAATTCTCCCATAGTCAAAGCATTAGGAATAATCCATAAAGGAACTATTTGTTGTTTTTTATAACAATGTCGAATTAATTTATTCGAACATTCTTCATAATCTTCTAATTCACTTCCATCTATGCTAGAATTTGTTGCAATTTTATAAATATGAATCAAAACATCAGTTTTTCTTTTAATATTGTAATTATCAATTATTTTCTTAATATTTCCCTTTTCTGTTACATATAAATAATTAAAATTTGAACAAAACTGTGGAGAAAGCTCGGTCTGTTTTGTTATAAACGATTGTATTTCACTCACATAAGAAATACAATGAATATCTTTTTCTTCATTATCTATATATAATTTACAGATTTCTGAAAACAGAACATTTTTTAACTTTCTCTCGAAATAGCCGATTGCTTCATAAAGCTTTTTTGCAAATTTATCATCTATGTTTATTAGATTTATCAATTCTTTAAAATTTGCTTCTTTTTTATAAACCAACTTTCCTTTATTATTTCTCCCCGTTGAAAAATATTCTTTGTATGGATTAATCAAAGAAATGTAATTTCGCTCTTCAAAATAATGTCTGTCTTCATCATCAACGACAATTTTTTTACTCTCTTTTAAATATTCTATTTGTTCATCAATAGTCATATATGTTTTATAATTTGTACCTGTTTCACTCATTTAATTCACACTTTCTCATATTGTAACCGTTTCTATTTTACCATGAAAGTGGTTATATTACTAAACGTAATAAATGCTATTTTAAGCCTATAAGTTCTAATATTCCTTCTTTTAATTTCGGATGGTTTAATAACTTCTTTTTAAGTTCTTTGCTTGAAATGGCTATTGGAGAAAATGGTTTAATGCCTAAATATAGGTCCTAATTCTTTTACTAGAACCAGTAGATGCCAACCTTATGGAATTGTATGAACAAGCTTATGGAATCTCACAATCTTAATAAAAAGAGGCTTTAGTCGATATTTGAATATTGGCTAGAGCCTTTATTTATATGCCTTTATATAAAGTAATTAGCATGCTTATATGTTGTTGGATAGGATAAAAGCTTATTTTAAACGCCTTTTTCGGCTTCTTGTTATTTTTTCTATTGTACATCCACCTTGTAGGTGGTAGAATTTAAACAGAGCTAAATTGGATAAAAAAAACTCCACGAGGGAACCAACCTCTGGAGGGATGACCAATGGTTTGGTGGAACCATTTGATACTATAATTCTATCATTCTTTAGAATTATTTCAAGATGTTAAGTATCAAATATTTCAAAGGACTGCTAAATCAATAGGTTAATAGTGGTCCTTTTTTAGTTTTATAAAATTGAATAGAGTTGTTTAAACTAGAATATGCTTGGTGATATGGGTTTTGCAATAGCAAAATAAAAAAAACCAAAAGCGAATGATTTGACCGTCAAATCATTGTTCATTCGTTTTCGGTCCACCTATATCTCACAGCCACTTTTATAATGCTTTTTACTATGCTTTTTCGGCATCGAAAGCTAAGCAGCAGTTCGATCAATAAAATTAATGGGAGCGCGTACGGGATTCGAACCCGTGATACAGCCTTGAGAGGGCTGTGGCTTAACCGCTTGCCGAACGCGCCATGTGCTTAAATATTATAGCACAAAATAAAAGAGAAGTTCAAGACTTCTCTTACAATTCGGCAATTAAATCACATAGATTTTTATAGGCTTTTTTAAAAGATTCTAGGTTTAGCTTTTCTTCAGGAGTATGACAACCTTGGGCAATAGGTCCGTATGTGATGATATCTAAATCTGGAAGCAAGCCTTTTAGAATACCCGTTTCCATTCCTCCGTGAGATGCTTCCGTTTCCATTTCTATGCCTTGTCTTTCTAAGACTTCTTTTAATTTTTCTCTTAATGGACTGTTCGCTTCATAGTTCCAACCACAGAAGTTTGTATCTTCATGTTCACTCGCATTACATAATTGCGCAATCATTTTGATTTTGTTACCTAATTCATCTTTCATAGATTCTAATGGGGAACGAATACAGAAAGCACATTTGACTTCATTTTCTTCGGTTCTTAATTTACCTAAGTTTAAGGATGCCAATGTTAATCCTTCAATGGCCATAGATTTATGCTGTAAACCATTTGGTAATAAATAGTATAGTGTAATCAATTCGTTTGTATCCTTTGAAGTAAAGGCTTGAGTGACTTTCTCTGTTTCTTTCAATTGGATATCAAGTTTACTATCACTAAATTCAAATTCTGTTTTTAAATCAGCCACGATTTGATCTATATTTGGCTTGATGTCTGAAACGAAAGTAGCTTCTGCTTCTCTAGGAATCGCATTTTCTTTCAGACCACCATTTACAGATACGATTTGAAGATCTTTTAATGTTTGTAGAACTCTAAATAAGATTTTAATTGAGTTACCCTTTTCTTGATCAATGCAAGCACCTGAATGACCTCCATCTAAACCTTTAACAGTAAGCTTATATGTCGGCTTATTTACGTCTTCAAACGTGCATGTCTTATTCACATAGGCATAGCGACCACCACTTGTTGTGGTGCAAGTACTAACTTCACCACCCCCATCAAGACCAATCATCTTTTTGGCATTGAAGTATTCTTTCTTTAAATTAATAGATCCTAATAGACCTACTTCTTCTTGTACCGTAAATACGCATTCTAAGTTTGGATGTTTTAGAGTATCATCACTAAGAATGGCTAACATGTAGCTAACTCCAAATCCATCATCGGCACCTAATGTTGTTCCTTTCGCTTTTAACCAGCCATCCTCTACATATAGGTTTAAGCTATCGGTTTCAAAATCAAAATCAACATTATTGTTCTTCTCACAAACCATATCCATATGTGCTTGTAACATTACAGTATCGTGATTTTCATAGCCTGGTGTAGCCTTCTTATAAATAATCACATTGTTCATGTCATCGCGAACATATTTAAACTGATGTTCTTTCGCAAAGCTTTCTACATAGTCTGCGATTTTTTCTTCATGAAATGATCCATGAGGAATTTTTGAGATTTCTTCAAAATATTTGAAGATCGCAACATTTTCATCTAATACACTCATTGTTTGTACCTCCACTTGATTAACCATAAGTATAATCAAAAAAATGAGAGACGCAAGTCCCTCATTATTGGATATTAATGTATCTTGTTTCTTCTTCACGCTTAACAGGTTTTGTAGGTAATAAAATGAACAATTCACCATTTTCAAAACGAGCTTTGATATCTTCTTGCTTGTAACCTTCACCGATATAGAAAGAACGAGAATAAGAACCTGTGAATCGTTCCTGACGAATCACACGCGTATTTTCTTTATTTATATTACGAGTAGCTGTAATCTTTAAATATCCATCTTTCAATTCGATTTGAATATTTTCTTTTTGAATCCCACAAACCTCCATGCAGATCTGATAGTAGCCATCCTTTTCATAAATGTCTGTTCTTAATACAGTATTTGTATCTTGTTTTTTAGTATCATTGAAAAAGTCATCAAAATAATTAGGGTAATAGCGCATATTGAATCCTCCTTAGCACTTATTTCTTTTAACTGCTAATATCATAGTACAAATTTTTGGCACAGTCAATAGGTGAGTGCTAATAATTTTGCCGCTTGTTTCTAGAACACTTTTCTGCATCGATTGCCAAGACAAACATAAGTGCATCTAATGAATTTTCTGGATCTTTGACATCAATCACATAGGTATCCGTTAGATTAAATATTTCTTTACTAATAATAGCTATAGGCATATAGTTCGCATCAACAATTGTATAATTCCATTCTGTAAGAGTTCCATCAATATGCCATCCATTATAGTCAATGTTGTAGTGGGGTAAAAAGAAGGATAATTCTTTCGATAAACATCCTATATATTCATTATTTTTATACATTTCAAATTTAGGAAGTAAAGTCATCACCTTTTCTAATACAGTACCCACTTCGTTTCTATTTCGATCATAAATGACTAGTTTATGTCCCCAAGAAAGTTTTCCTTCGACTTGATATACAACACGACCTGATTCATCATAAATATCATAGCTGTCAAACCAGGAGAAGAATCTTTGTTTAAATATTAATTTCATAGTATCACCATAAAAATTATATCATGAGAAAGAATAAAACATTTAAGGTTCATTTAAGCTTTCCATCATATACTGCAAACGAAATAGGCGGTTCTAATAGATTATACTTTTCATGCCCTTATGATAATCAGCTGTCTATTTCTTTTTTTGTGCACATTTTTGAATAAATGTTAAAAATTAAGAAAAATTAAGGAAATCTTAAGAAAAACGTAATAAAATGTTGCCGAGGTGAATTTTTTATGAAGAAAAAGCTCGGAAACATATTGGTATTTATATTAGTGATTGGCTTAAGTGTTGGCTATGGCATTTATAAAGATGACAAGTCTAAAGTGACAATCAATGATATTTATACTACAGAGTTTCAAGAACAGGCATTATCAAACTTAGAAAATGAAAAGGGAAATGGAAATTACACACTTCAGAATATATTTATGAAATACAATCCTTTTTCAACCAATACACAATCGATGTATGTTTATTTTAATACATCGAAAGCTGCCAAAATAACATATATTGTAAGTTGTGCAGACTATGCAGACTTTACGGCTACGGCATATCAGGCTAAGACGTATCAAAAGGAACATGAATTTCAATTGATTGGGTTGATTCCAAATTGTACAAATACAATCACTTTTACGGCAACTTATAAGGATGATACAAGTCAAAGTGTGATGAAAACCTATGATATGGGCTCTTTATTAGGCGATGAGGATATCCAATTGAAAAGAGTGTCTGGTTCTAAACAAGATTTAGGCAATGGCCTATATACCTTATTAGGAAATGATTCAGATGATCAGGATTTTGTCTATATGTATGATACAAATGGCATTTTGCGATCAGAAATCCCTATTATTGGATATCGCTCACATCGTATGTTGATACAGAATCAAACATTATATATGAGTGTTTCAACACATCGTATGGTCGCAATGAATCATTTAGCAATGATTGAACACGTATATAATTTAGGAAACTATATCGTTCATCATGATTATCAATTTGATAATGATGGAAATTTGATTTTATTAGCTACAAATGAAGAAAAGAATAGTGTTGAAGACTGCATTATTAAAGTGGATGTGGATAGCGAAGAAGTAACAGAGCTTTTAGATTTAGAAGATTTATTTGGAAGCTATAAAGAAAGTACAAATCACAAAGAAGGTTCTAAATGGGATTGGATGCATATTAATACACTTCAATATCTAAGTGATGATAGTGCAATTCTTTCTTCTAGAGAAACAAGCTCGATTATTAAAATAAATGATTTAAGCACAAATCCAAACATTGGTTATATCATTGGAAATGAAGATTTCTGGAAAGATACAGATTATACGGACTATTTATATACAAAAGTAGGGGACTTTTTAACAAGTGGAGGACAACATACTGTCACTTATATGGAAGATGATTCACTAGTATCGGGTCAATATTATTTGTATATGTTTGACAATAACTTTGGCTATTCAACGACAAGAACCGATTATGATTGGACAGTGAATAAAGGGATTCAAACAAGTATTCTAGAAGGGACAACATCCTATTATTATCAATATTTGGTTGATGAAAATGAAGGTACATACACTTTAGTGAATTCATTTGAAGTGCCATTTAGTGCCTATGTATCAAGCGCTCAGAATTTAGGAAATCATATTGTCGTAGATTCTGGCATTGCCGGACTATTGTCTATCTATGATACAGATGGAAATTTAGAAGAACAATTCAGTATCAAGAAAAACAATCGTTTTATTTATCGAATCTATTATTATGATTACAACGGATATTATTTTAGTTAGAGAGCAAATCTCTAACTTTTTTTAAGCCTTTTTTAAGCCTTGTTTAGTATGTTTAGAATGGTGATAACTATATGACGTATGAAGAGTTTTATGGAATGGATTATGAACGGTTTAAAGAAGTATTGGATTTTGTGTTGAGTTCAATTGAAACAAGTTCATTAGAATGTATACAATACACAACTTCAAGAATCAAATCGCCAGATAGTGTTATACATAAGGTAGGAAAGAATTATTCATTTCTTCATGATGTGATTGGTGTTCGTATCATTTGTTCGTTTGTAGACGAAATATATGAGATAAAAGATTGGCTTACATCTTTGTTTCATGTCGTAGAAATCAAAGATTATTTAAAACAACCAAAACCAAGTGGATACCGAAGTCTTCATGTGATTTGTGAGGTGGATGGCTGCTTAGTTGAAATTCAAGTACGAACGATTGCACTGGACTTCTGGGCGAATCTAGAACATCAAATTCATTATAAGAAGAACATACTAGAAGAAGCTTTGATTCGTAGTGAACTAAAACGATGCGCTGATGAAATTGCTTCGTTAGATTTATCTTTCCAAACCATTAAGGATAGAATCGAGGGATAATATGCGATTATTGATTGCGGATGATGAAGTAAACTTAGCTAGAGCACTTCAGGCAGTATTAGAGGATGCAGGGTATGATTGTGATGTATGTTATGATGGAAATAGTGCGATTCATTTAGTTTCTAAAGAAATGTATGATGGCTTGATTTTAGATATTATGATGCCTGAAAAAAATGGGTATGAAGTCTTGTCGTCGATTCGAAAAAATAAAATGGGTATTCCTGTATTATTGCTGAGTGCTTTAAATGAAGTAGATGATAAGATTACTGGTTTTGATTTAGGTGCCAACGACTATTTATCTAAGCCATTCTCTACAAAGGAATTGATTGCTCGTGTGAAGGTGATGTTAAAAGAGAATGTAGTGGACGATACGTATCTGCAGTTTCAAGATATTCTTTTAAATAAAAAGGAAGAGACTTTGGCGTATAAGAATATTAAATATCAATTATCTAAATATGAGTGTGAAATTCTTTCATACTTAATTAAAAGCAAATCTCATACATTACCTATATGGCTTGTCCTTGAAAGAGTTTGGCAAAATCGTGTAGATGTGAACCATAATACAGTTTCACTATATGTATCCTACTTAAATCGGAAGCTAAAGGCATTGCAGTCTTGCGTTTCCATTCAAATTAATGAGGAAAACATGGAACTGTGTGTTAATATATAAATTAATAAAAGAAGGGTGTTAAATTATGAATATATTGGTTGTAGATGATGAAAAGAATATTGCGTATGCGATTGCACAAATATTTGAAGAACAAAAATGGCAGGTAACAATGGCCTATGATGGACAAGAAGGCTTAGATCTAGCTTTAAGCGGATATTATGATGTAGCCGTTTTAGATATTATGCTTCCGGGTATCAATGGGTTTGAAATCGTTCAAAAAATGCGTGAAAACAAGGTGGATACACCAACCCTTTTATTGTCGGCATTGGATGAAATTCCAGATAAAGTTAAAGGCTTAAATGTAGGGGCTGATGATTATATGACAAAACCATTCTCTTCTGCCGAGCTTGTAGCACGTATCAACGCCTTGACAAGACGAAAAGGAGAAGTTATTGTACATGAATTAAAGTATGAAGATCTGTTGTTACAGTTAGATACTTGTGAATTGTATTGTCAAAGTCAACATATTCATTTGGGCTACAAAGAATTTGAAATTTTGAAGCACTTGATGTCACATCCAGAAATGATCACATCCAAAGATGATTTGATTATCTCAGTATGGGGAAGTGAAAGTGATGCGATGGATAATAATGTAGAGGTTTATATTTCTTTTTTAAGAAAGAAATTGAAATTTTTAAAGAGTAAGGTTTCTATTAAGGTGATTCGAAAAGTTGGATATCGACTAGAGGTTTGCGATGCTTAAAAAATTACAGACCAAATTCATTTTGATTCTCATGTCCTTTGTCAGTATCATCCTACTTTCGGTGTTTGGCGTGGTATGCTGCTCGAATTATGTGCATGATAAAAAGGATGTAGAACGAAACTTAGAAATGGCCTTAAGATTAAAGGACAAAGATTTTTCTATTTCCTTTGCGAACAATCGGAATTTTAATGGAAATTCCTTTGTGATATATACGGATGACGACTATGAATATATGATCACAAGTCGTACGGTATGGAATATTTATGCGGATGATGCACAAAGTTTAATTGAAAGTGTGGAGCACAAAGAAGATGTGGGTGTTCTTAAAAAATTGGGTTTTGCGTATAAAAAAGAAAAAATCAAGAATTTTCAAGTAGATGAAGATACGATTATACCTTCTGGATATGCGGTGGCCTTTGTCGATATATCCAATATGCAATCCTCCTTTCAAAGAATGTTAGTTATATCCCTACAAATTGGATCTACTGTTTTACTTGTATTCTTTATACTAAGTTGCCTTTTAAGTAAATGGGCCTTAAAACCAGTTGAGCAGGCATGGGATAAACAAAAACAATTTGTGGCAGATGCCAGTCATGAACTAAAGACACCATTAACGGTTATTTTGGCTGATAGTGATGTGCTGATGAATCACTCTAAAGAATCGATTTCTTCGCAAAAACAATGGGTTGAATCCATACAAAGTGAGGCTAATCGAATGCGTAAGCTTGTGGAGAATATGTTGTTTCTTGCCAAGAATGATGCCAATCGAATTGAGATTTCGATGCAGAATTGCTCTTTAAGTGACATATGTTTTCATTGCGTTTTACCATTTGAATCGATTGCCTTTGAAAAAGGTATTGAATTAATAGACGAAGTAGAAGAGAATATAGAGGTACAGGGTAATGAGTCACAGTTAAAACAATTGATTTTGATTTTCTTAGATAATGCGATCAAGTATACGCCTAAGGGTGGCAAGATTTATTTTAAATTAGTAAAAGTACAAAATAAACCAGTTGTCACGATTCGAAATACAGATAGCTATATTCCACCAGAAGATTTAAAGCATGTATTTGAAAGATTCTATCGTGTTGATAAATCTAGAAAGTATCAAGGTGGTGCAGGCTTAGGTTTATCGATTGCGACGCAAATTGCACAAAGTCATAAAATTAAAATCAATGTGACAAGCAGTGAAAAACAAGGTACAGAATTTACTTTGACTTTCTAGGGGGGTAATTATGTTTCAAAAAAGAGTGGATGAAGTTATTTCAAAAATGAAAGCGGATGGACTTAAACAAATTTTAGTCAGTGAACCAAGCAGCATCTATTATTTGACTGGTGTCGATGTGGGTCCAGGTGAAAGATTGTTTGCGCTATATTTGAATGATGAAGGAAGAAAAGTTTTATTTTTAAATACATTATTTACAGTGGAACAAAAGGATTGTGAAGAAATCTGGTTTAGCGATACGGACGATTCTATTTCATTATTGGCAGGTGTAATCAATTCGAATGAAACACTTGGTATTGATAAAGAATGGACAGCACGCTTCTTGATTCCTTTAATGGAAAAGTGTGAAGGATTAAAGGTTGTATTAGGATCTAAATATGTGGATGATACACGTGCTATTAAGGATGAAAAAGAAATTGAATGTATGATTGAGAATTCACAGATCAATGATGTTGTGATGGAACGCATAAGAGATTTTATTAAAGAAGGAATGACTGAAAAACAAGTGGAAGCCTTTATTTTAGAACAATATAAAGAGTTAGGATGTCAAGATGTTTCATTCTCACCGATTTGTTCATTTGGTGCCAATGGAGCAGATCCTCATCATATGCCAGATGATTCCATCTTAAAAGCAGGGGAAAGTATTGTTGTAGATATTGGTGGAAAAAAAGATCGTTATTGTTCCGATATGACACGTACATATTTCTGTAAAGAAGCAAGTGAAGAATATAAGAAGATTCATGATATTGTTCGTGTAGCGAATGAAAAGGCCGAAGAAATCATTCGTCCAGGCGTTCGTCTATGCGATATTGATGCAGCCGCACGTGACTATATTTCAAGCTTTGGTTATGGCGAATATTTTACACATCGCTTAGGACATTTTATTGGACAAACGGATCATGAATATGGAGATGTAAGTTCATCAAATACAAATACAGTAAAACCAGGTATGATCTTCTCCATTGAGCCAGGTATTTACTTGCCAAATAAAATGGGTGTTCGTGTTGAAGACTTAGTTCTTGTGACAGAAGATGGTTGTATAGTATTGAACAAAGTAGATAAAAAATATGCGATGATTGGTTAAAATCATCGCATTTTTTTACTTACCTAAACAGAACTTAGAGAATAAAGTATCTAACAAGTCTTCTCGGTGTACTTCACCTAAAATTTCCTTTAAGTGATCATGAGCGGCTTGAATATCAATCTCAATTAAGTCTGGCTCAACCATCATATCCATGGCTTCTTTTGCACGTAGCATATCTTCTTTGGCCTGGTTTAATAAACCAATCTGTCGTTCATTTGAAAGCAACGGATTTTCCTTCAACAAATCTTCATGATATAGATTTTCTAAGGCATCAATCAAAGGCTGAATGTCTTTGTTGGCGGCAGAAATCCAAATACCATCTTTATCAGCCTCTGTTTTATCAAGCTTATTATAGATAATTAAGCGCATCTTATCTTTCGTAAGCTCTAATAGTTGTTTATCTTCATCATCCAACTCTTTAGAACCATCAAAAACCAAAAGAACAAGCTTGGCATCCTTTAATTTTTCCTGACTCTTTTCAATTCCAATCTGCTCAATCTTATCACTTGATTCACGAATACCCGCCGTATCAATCAAGTTTAATTGAACGCTTCCAATGTGAATTTGTCCTTCGACTAAATCACGAGTTGTACCGGCAATATCTGTAACAATAGCTTTATCTTCTTCAAGAAGCGCATTTAGTAAGCTAGATTTACCAACGTTTGGCTTACCTACAATAATTGTATCAATACCTTTTTTTAACATTTGACCTGTTTGTACACGAGCTAAAATATGATCAATCTTGTTTAGCCATTCTTTTGTTTTTGGAAGCAAATCATTTGTGGTTAATTGTTCGACATCTTCATATTCAGGATAATCAATATTTACTTCAATCTGCGCAATAATATCCATTAAATCATCAATCAATGGTTGCAGAAGCTTTTTAACACTTCCCTTAATGCCGTGTATTGCCATATTGGCAGCGGTGTTGTTGCTGGCTTCAATCATATCTTGAACAGCCTCAGCCTGTGATAAATCAATTCTTCCATGATAGAATGCACGTTGGGTAAATTCACCAGGTTTTGCCAGGTCAGCTCCTGCACTTAATACCATGGATAATATTTTACGTGTGATAAAGGTTCCTCCATGACAATTGATTTCAACAATATCTTCACGAGTATATGTTCGTGGGGCTCTAAAAATAGAGATAAGTACTTCATCAACTGGATTTTTATCTTGATCTATAATGAAACCATAATGAATCGTATGACTTTTCGCATCCATGATATTACGGTCAAATATTTTTTGAGCGATTTCAATAGCCTGATCTCCACTTAAACGGATGATAGAAATGGCTCCATCTTGTAGTGAAGTGGAAATGGCCGCAATTGTATTTTCAAACATGGGTATACATCCTTTCTTTCTTAGTGTATTTTATCATAAAAGATGTATAATGTCTTAGACAGAGGTGTGAACATGAAAGAATATACAAAAAATCAAGTACATGAAGTAGCGTGTGCATTTAATGAACATAAAATTATTGCACTACCAACAGATACAGTGTATGGAGTTGGTGTTAAATATGGAGATTTAAAGGATTTAGAAAGATTAAAGCAGGCTAAACACCGCCCAGAAACCAAACCTATTCCGATGATGGTTTCTAATGTAGAACAAATGAAGCAGGTGGCATTAGTAGATGAAAGAATTGAAAAGATTGCCGCACATTTTTTGCCAGGTGCATTGACTTTAGTTGTAAATGTGAAGGATAGCGTTGATGCAGCTTATACCAATGGCTTGAGCACGATTGCGATTCGTATTCCGGATGAAAAATTTATTTTGGATGTGATTGATGAATTGAATAGTCCAATTCTGGTTACAAGTGCTAACCAGTCAGGAGAAAAAACAGCGCTTACGAGTGATGATGTATATGAGCAATTGCCAAAAATTGATGGTATTGTCTTAGGCACATGCAAGGCTTTACAGGCAAGTACGATTGTGGATTGTACAAAAGAAAATCTACAGATTCTACGCCCAGGACCAATTTCTTTAGAGGAACTTGAATCAATTTTATAAAAAAGGCACCCAAAACCTATGCTGAAAGGCGTAGGCAGGATGCTTATGAGCAAATCTAGAAGTAGTATGCTTCTAGTAGCTCACTTGTTTTGCTACTCAGATTTGAAAGGAAATCAATATATATATAGCTTGTTTTTTAAACAAATTATAAAACTTGTCAAAAAGATTTATGTTGATTATAATACTGAGTATGACAGAAGATGAAATGATTAAAAAAATTGCAGAACCTATTATTAAGCAATTAGAAAAATTTGAAAAAGAATTTGGTGATCGTCCAATGGCACAGCTTCCACAAGTTAAGTTTGTGAAAGAGGCTGACATGGGAGATGGTCCTTTTATGGTGGGTGACATTGAGGTTACGGATGAGCTTCTTGAAAAAGTAGAGGCATACATACAAGATGAAATCGAAATGATGCATAAACCTACGATTTTACATTAGAAACTATGAAGATAGTTTCTTTTTTTTTGAAAAAGTGCTTGCATTTTGTATTACCTTAGTGTATTATATGTGAGCACGTTGGAAATGCGGGTGTGGCGAAATTGGCAGACGCACCAGACTTAGGATCTGGCGCCTTCGGCGTGGGGGTTCGAGTCCCTTCACCCGCACCACTTGTAAATCAAGACAATTACTTCGGTAGTTGTCTTTTTTCTATTTGTGCTATAATTTTTGTATGGAAATTTGTGTATATTATGAAAAAATAAATGAAGATTCGATACGTATAAAAAGAGTATATTCCTCTAATCCATTTGTTGATATACCAGAATATATTGATGGATATAAGGTATGTGAAATAGGAAACTATTGTTTTTCAAAGAAAGAAGTAGATTTATCACAAGCTATATTAAATTTAGATATTCCAGCTTCTTATCATGAATGTAGTGGAAGTGATGTAGAAAGTGTGAAGCTACCGAGTACGATTCAAAAGCTGGGGGATTATGCCTTCTACAATTGTCGAAAACTAAAAGAATTAAGCTTACCATCCGGTTTATCGAGTATTGGCAGTGATGTATTTATGAATTGTTTAAGACTGAATCATATCTATTATGATTGTTTCGTTATGGACATTACTTTCTTGAAACAAATTCTAACGCAAATCACTTGGGATATTGAAATTCACTTTTTGGATGGCTCGATTTTCTATCCAGAATACAATGGTGGTTATGATGAAGTAGGGCCTGCTCATATTTTTGCCTTAAATATTGAGGGAGAAGGGTTTCGTATGCGTCAATGCTTTAAGGATGGAAGAATCGACTTTGATGGATATGATGCCTGCTTCGAGAAACTATGTGCTGAAGAAAGCGATGCTTGTATCTTTCATGTTGCGATTCTTCGCTTCATGATGGGTTCAAAACAATATAATTCTTATTTACGTGCACATGATTTGACTTCTTATCTTCATTCATATAAAGATGTATGTGTTATGGTTGAAAAGTTAATTGATGAGAAATGTATGGATCAAAATGATTTGGTCCGATTAATTTCGAATGAGAAGGATTTAGAAAAACGAACTATATTGATGGAATTAAAGAATACGTACTTTAGTCAGTCATCGTCGTATTCTTTTGAGGATTTTTAATGCGACAAAAAGATTGGGAAATAGAAAAGGCAATCCATATTTTAGAACTAGTTAGAACTGAGCTTTATATGGATATGCCACATTTTTTAACCGCACTGAATACATTAGAATTTACAGCAGATGATAGAATCGCGACGTGTGCAACGAATGGAATGTATTTTTATTACAATCCATTGAAGATTATTGATTTGTTTCAAAGAAATTCAATATTTTTAAATCGTGCTTACTTACATAGTATTTTGCACTGTCTATATAATCATATATGGCTAAAAAAGAATCGTATTGATTTTATATGGAATGTAGCCTGCGATATTATCGTAGAGTATACGTTAGATTCGATGCATAAAAAGAGTATTTCACGTATTTTATCCTATGCTCGAAAGGATGTTTATAGTAAGCTTGAAAGCCTTCCAGGGATTAGTTGTATAACTGTGTATGAATGGCTAACTACGTATGAAGATATACAAAATCTATATTATGAATTTGTGGTGGATGATCATGCTTTGTGGCCTAAAGAGCAAGATGAACAAATGCCAATGGCTTCTTCGCTACAAAAAAAATGGCAGAGTGTTGCCAAACAAACGCTTTTTGATCACAAACAAAAAGGGAAAGACAATGAAGAAGGGGATGCCTTTCTTGTGACGCATTTACAAGCGAAAAAATCAAAATATTCCTTTGCACAATTTTTAAAGCGTTTTAGCATCATGAAAGAAGAACTGCAAATTAACCCAGATGAATTTGATTTATCCTATTACACATATGGGTTGTCCGTATATAAAAACATGCCATTAATGGAACCTTTGGAAACCAAAGAGGTTAAGAAGATTTATGAGTTTGTGATCGCATTAGATACGAGCTATTCGATTGATGAAGCCCTCGCAAAGCGTTTTGTGTCAAATACCTACAGTATTTTAAGTACTTCTAACATGTTTTATAAGACCTGTAAGGTACATATTATTCAATGTGATGACAGAATTCGTAAGGATGATGTGGTGTCAAACCAAAATGAAATGGATATATTGTTAAATTCATTTACATTAGTGGGTGGAAGCAATACTGATTTTCGACCCGTTTTTAGCTATGTGAATGATTTGATCGATGGACATGCCTTTCAAAATCTTTGTGGATTACTCTATTTTACTGATGGAAAGGGAATCTATCCTAAAAAAAATCCAGCTTATAAAACGGCTTTTATATATTTAGATGACTATGATCAAAGTAAAGTGCCTTCTTGGGCTGTTCAATATAGATTGGAAGAAAAATTATGAATATTTTACAAGCAAAAAATGAAATTAAAAATACAGTTAAGGCGTATTTGTCAAAGAATTCATTTGGTGAATATGCGATTGAATCGAAAAATCAACGACCTTTATTGCTGATTGGTCCTCCTGGAATTGGAAAAACACAGATTATGGAACAAATCTCAAAGGAATGCCAAATTGGTTTAGTGAGCTATACGATTACGCATCACACTAGACAAAGTGCTGTGGGGCTTCCTTTTATTCAAGAAAAAGTATTTGATGGAAAAAACTATTCAATTACGGAATATACAATGAGTGAAATTATTGCGAGTGTATATTCAAAGATGGAAGATACAGGCTTAAAGGAAGGAATACTATTTATTGATGAAATCAATTGTGTTTCGGAAACACTCGCACCTACAATGCTGCAGTTTTTACAAAATAAGACCTTTGGAAATCAGAAAGTTCCAGCTGGCTGGATTATTGTGGCTGCAGGAAATCCGAGTGAATATAATAAATCGGTTCGTGATTTTGATGTTGTGACAATGGACCGAATTCGCTATATAAATGTGGAAACGGACTATTATGTGTGGAAGGAATATGCGATTTCAAGTCATATTCATCCAATGATTCTAAGCTATTTAGAATTAAAACCGAACCATTTCTATACGGTTTCAACAAGTGTAGATGGTATGGAATTTGTGACGGCGCGAGGCTGGGAAGACTTATCGCATTTATTATATACTTATGAAAAAATGAATCTGGAAATTTCGCAGGATACGATTTATGAATATTTGCACCATGAAGATATCGCGGAAGATGTCTTTGCGTATTACCTTGTTTATAAAAAGTATCAGGATGATTATGGAATTGATGATATTTTAAATGGCAATGTATCCAGTCAAATATATGCTCGCTTATTTAATGCTGATTTTGATGAAAGAGTATCTGTTGTCAATTTAGTTATAGATGGGCTATTAAGAAATGTAATGCAGTATTCTTTTGAAAAGAATTGTACCGATCTTTGGTACGGATTTTTAAAGGAGTATCGAAAGAAGATGGATTCTTCTTATAAAGCTTGTGTTAAAGAATTTATGGATATCTATCATGATAAGGTACAAAGTGAATTGTTGAGTGTTCGTCAAAAACATGAATATGATGTGGTTTTAGAACAAATTCAAAAGGTAAATGTGGATGAAGCTTTATCACCTAAGGATCGTTTTGATCAATGTACAAAATCTTTCTTTGAACAAAAGAATAAGGTGGATGTCTTGGATGAAAATTTAAAGATTCAAATTGAAAATGCGTTTGAATTTATGGAGAGTGCATTTAAGAATGGACAGGAAATGACAATTTTTGTCACGAATTTGACTATGTCAAGTGAGATGGCTTTGTATTTAAGCTCTCATTCTATTACGGTTTATGAAAAGTATAAACAAGTCTTATTGATAGGAACACAAAAAGCTCGTTTGTTAGATGAGCTACAGCATTAGGAGAATAGATACTATGGATTATTCTGAATTAAAATATGAAAATGTAGACTTTGAGTCAGACCAAGATAAAAAGTTGCCCCAACCACCACTTGTGAAGGAAAGAATGCGAGAAGAATCGATAGATTTACCTAGAAATTTTAAGGATTTATCGATTCAAACTGATTTTCTAAATATTATAAATACACGTCATAGCTCTAGAGTCTATACAAATGAAGCAATGTCTCTGTTAGAGCTTTCTTACATGTTGTGGACTTGTCAAGGTGTAAAGGAATTACGGGGCAAAAAGTATGCAACCTTGCGTACTGTCCCATCTGGTGGGGCTCGTCATGGCTTTGAGCTCTACTTTGTATGTCAAAATGTAGAAGGGTTAGAACCAGGCACGTATCATTATTTACCGATGGAACATAAAATTGAGTTTTTAAATCCACTTGATCAGGTGAAAGATGTTCTTTCAGCTTCCTTGTGTGATCAGACGTGGGCCTTAAAAGCCAATGTGATCTTCTATTTCAGTTACATTCCCTATCGAACGGAATGGAGATATGGAGATTTTGCACATCGAATTGCCTTGGTGGATTTAGGACATGTCGGAGAAAATATATATCTAGCAAGTACGAGTGTTGGACTTGGAACTTGTGGGATTGGGGCATGTGTAACATCAATTTGTGATAAGAAGTTCGAATTGAATGGGCAAGATGAGTTTATTTTTTATGCCCAGCCTATTGGAAAGGTGAAAAAAGAGGATTTTGTGAAGGAAAAATCTTTTTATGAATTTGTTGAAAAAGAAGGCTTATAATGTGCTAAAATAGATGGGTACTAAGGAAAATAAATTATGAGCAAAAAAGATACAAATATAGATGCTTATTCAAAAGCACTTTTAGATAAAAAAACAGAATATAACGATGAATTAAAGAAGCCAAAAGAAGAAAAAGAAATGTCAGATGCTGAAAGAAAACAAGCAGAAAAGACATTATCTTCTGCCTTGGATATGCTTCGTAGAGAGCGTGGTCAGAAAACAATTGCGGAAGAAGAGCGTTTTTACCAAGAGCATAAAGATGATTTAAAGGATATGGATGAAGATTTTACAACTTCTTCACTAGAAAAAGGACAGTCTAATGAGGCTTTAGATCTTGTTCATGCGATGTTACAGGATATGTCCAATGATGAAGAGGATGAGGATGAGGATGTAGCGCCTGTGGCTAAAGAAGAAAGACCAAAGAAGCCTAAAAAGAAAAAAGAAAAAAGTGAGAAAAAAGAAAAGGTAGAGAAGAAAGAGAAAAAGCCAAAAGAGAAGAAGTCTAAGAAACCAATGAAAACAACGACGAAGATTGTGTTGGCTGTAATTTTTGCGGGCTTAGTCGCTTTAGGTGGTTATTCATATAAGGTGTTGATTTATAATCCGCAAAATATTGTTTCTGAATCGCAACAAAAAACATACGATAAGCTTGTATCTTATGCGGATGAATATGGAGACAATATGATGTCGGATGCTGAAAAGCTTGAACTGCTTGATTTGGATGCAGATTATAAGAAGCTTCTTGATAAACAAAAGATTTCTATCAACGAATATTTTAAAGAACAAACGGGTAAAACATACAAACAATTGTTGAAGAAGATGGAAAATCTTAAAGAAACAAAAGAAGAAGTAAAATTACCAGGCTATCAAAAAATCATGGATTTATTAAATAACTGGGATACAAAATCAGACACTGAAAAAATGGCAGTTGTTGATATGCAGTCTACCTATAGTTCATTGTCTAAGGATTTGAAGGATGAGGTAAATACTTTATCAACATCAAAGACAGGCAAAGAGTTTATGGATCTATGTAAAGAGCAGGAAGAATTAAAGACAGCAGCTGAGGAAAAGGCAAAAGAGGAAGAAGAAAAACAAAAAGAAGAAAATAAAGCGAAAGTACAAGAATATCAAAATTCATTGGCGAGTGCACAAAATGAATATAATGTATATTCCCAATATGCGAAGAGCTTAGAGGATGATTTGGCTTATGCACAACAGGTAGGTGAAGATACTACGGATATTCAGGCGCAGATTATCACAAATAATCAGATGTTAGCATCTTTACAGCAACAAATCACCTATTATGAACAGATGATTTCTGCTTTACAATCTTAAAAAATAAGACTATCCTTATAGGGTAGTCAACTTGCCGACTTAGCACAGTGGTAGTGCAACGCACTCGTAACGCGTAGGTCATTGGTTCAAATCCGATAGTCGGCACCACGTTTAAAATTAAGCTGGGAAACCAGCTTATTTTAATGGGAGAATATATGTTAAAAGAATTTAATTTAGATGAAAAAATGATTTTACTGGCAACACTATTTTTGTTTCTGCCATATCAAATCGCAAGTATAGGCATTGCATGTATTTTAGTGCAGGCTCTATGTCGCCATAAATTAGTGGATGCACTTAAGCAACAAACAGGTGCTCTTTTCTTTTACAGCTTTGTGGGATTGGAATTTGTGGTTACGATCCTCCATGCGAATTGGAATGGCTTTGGTAACGTATGGTTATTTGTCTTGATTGGCCTTTATGGAGCTTATTATCGTAAGTCCGTCACAAAGAACTGTTTTGAAAAGATGTGTGATTTGATTGTTGTTTTATCTGTGTTGGCAGCTATTTATGGACTGTATCAATTTAATCAAATTTCAATTGCGAATGGACGTGCTTTTTTAGAGTTCCATATCTTTAATTCACCAACAAGAAGAATTACATCTACATTTATGAATGCGAATATTTATGCGATGATTATCGATTTTGTATGTGTCATATGTATGTATCGTTTTGTAAAGAATGAGAACATTCTTTATAGAATTTTCTATTTTATCGTTGCACTTTTTAATTTTTTTGTACTGTATTTAACGGGATCAAGAACAGCTCTGCTTCCGTTTGTGATAATTTTTCCCATCTTTCTTTATTGTATTCGATGGAAAAAACTATTTATCACATCCATTGTTTTAGAACTATGCGTATGTGGATTGGTCTTTTTAAAGCCAAACTTAATTCCTAGAATCAGTGATATGTCTACCTTTGCATCGCGTATCAAAATTTGGAAAACGGCATTTTTATGTATTTCGATGTATCCATTTTTTGGGTGGGGTCCACAAACCTATAAGCAATTTTGTCCTTTAGTACATGGACATAAAGCACCTCATGCACACAACATTTATATTGATTCGATTTTATCATATGGAATAGTGGGTACGCTTATCTTGTTGGTTTATATATTTGTGTTAAATAAAGAAATCTTTACGTCCAATACAAGAAAAGAAAATCCAGCTTTATTTGGAATGATGATGTGTTTCATTGCGATTGTGTTGATTTATGGTTTATTAGATTGCACGTTGAACATTGTGGCGACAGGTACGTTATGCTTTATCATTTTAAATAGTGCTTGCATGTACTTAGAAAAATAAATACAATATGTATAGAAGACAGACAGTAGAAGGAGTCATATGAAATGTATATCTCTTTTTGTCTGTTTTTTTATTGGACTTCAATCTGTATCTATTTCAACTTATGATGCTTTAATTACAGGATTAGAAAATAAAGTGGAAGTGATAAGCGAAGATAAAGCAAGCTTTCTTTCCTTGAAATGTAGAGATGTTTCACTTGAATTAAATCATGAAATGGATACATTGAATAAAAGAATTCAAAAGTTAAATCAAAGGGTACAGAAATTAAAGAAGGAAGCCGATCATAAAAAACGGCTATATGAGTTTAAAAGGTTGGAATATAGTCAAGAGCTTGTATGCATTCAAAAACAGAATTCAATTCTTATGCCATATAGAATTGAAAAGAATTTAAATTCCTATCTTGTAGATTATGAAAAAGTACAGTCTGTTTATTTGGATGAGAAACAAAGCTTGGATCATCAAACAGCTAAGCTTTCTATATATAAAGATTATATGAAACGAATAAATGTTTGTCAGAATCGCTTATTTCAACGTTTTTCTTATTTATCAAAATTCAAGAATGAGACAGATTCAAATGTTGATTCAATAATTTCGGGTTCATATGCATTACCATCTTATGGTGGTTATGAGACATTAGAAAACAATGGAATGTCCTGCTTAGTAGGTGGTAATTATGAGATTGATTCATATAGTTCTTTTTGGCAAAATCCAATTGAAAATGGTACAATCAGTGCTAGGTGCTGGGCCTATCCAGATGGAAGCTTACATCTAGGTTTAGATATCGCAAGTGGTATGTATAGTGATGTTAAGGCAGTTGCGAATGGAATCGTACTGTATGCGCACGCACCAGTGGATTCAAATAATGGTTATCTTGGAAATATGTGTGGATGGCCTAATGGTGGTGGTAACACGATTTGTATGGTGGTTGCCGTAAATGAAAAGTTATATGCGATTACGTACGCACATTTATCAAATGAAATCTATGTAACAAGTGGACAGCAGGTAAGTCAGGGTACAGTGATTGCGAAGAGTGGAAATAGTGGAAATTCAACAGGTCCGCATACACATGTGGAGGTGTTTGAGTTGAAGCAGGATTTAAATGATATAGTCGATTATTTTAGAAATAGTGGTGCGGATTTTACGTTTGGCTGTGGCTTTGATGAGCCGGCCACATGTTCAAATTTTGCGTGCCGTATAGATCCAGAAAGTGTCATGGAGCTAACTATATAAAATTCAAGTATTTTTTATGAAAAAGTTTGAAAATATAAAATAACTAGATTTTTTAGTTAGTTTTAAATTGATCTTTGAAAATGTGAATATTGGATTACATTTAGGCATGATGAAAAGAACTTTTAAAATGTGATTTTTTAAAAGTTCAGATGCATTCAGATGCATTTGTCTTATCTTAATAATGCAGGATCAAATGATTGTCCTGTTTCTAGTAAATGATAAATGATTCTAAGCAGCTTCCTAATGCAGTGACCTTGAGCACAACGGTGTCCTTTACCTTGAGAAATCTTTAGTCGATAGTATTTCTTAAATACAGGATTATTGTTAATTACAGTCAGTATGATTTGATACAAAGTCTTTCTAAGATACTTAGATCCCTTCTTGGTTATGCCAGTGTGCTGGGCGTTGTATTGACTCGATTCATAGTGATAGGGTGCTACTCCTGCAAATTTAATGATTTGAGATGGCTTAGAATAATTGCCAATATCTCCTAATTCGGCTAAAATAGAAGTACCAGAGAAATGAGAAAT
>NZ_QRVI01000001.1 GCF_003458715.1 Eubacterium sp. AF22-8LB | reverse complement strand
TAGTTGGGCTTGCCCCTGCGAAGATAGCTAGCTGCCGGGTCCTTTTTTTTGCCTTTTCTGATGACATAAGTCATAAGATATATTATACATATTCATTTCACAATTCTTGAACATTTGTTTATGGTATAATAATTATCATAAGGAGGTTTATTATGGACCAAAAGTATATTACAATACAAGGCGCTCGTGAAAACAACCTTAAAAATGTAAGTTTAAAAATACCTAAAGATAAATTAGTTATTATGACTGGAGTTTCAGGAAGTGGAAAAACTTCTTTAGCTTTTGATACTATATATGCTGAAGGGCAGCGTCGGTACATGGAATCGTTATCTGCCTATGCTAGACAATTTCTAGGAAATAGTGAAAAACCAGATGTTGATCAAATTGATGGATTATCACCAGCAATCGCAATTGATCAAAAAACGACATCTAATAATCCACGTTCAACCGTTGGAACAGTTACTGAAATTTATGATTATTTACGTTTATTATATGCACGTATAGGTGTTCCTTATTGTCCCGATCATCATATCCCAATTACTGGGAATACTATTAAAGAAATGATTGATAAAATTATGGAGTTACCAGATAAAACTAGATGTACAATCTTAAGTCCAATTGTGCAAGGGAAAAAAGGTACTCATAAGGATTTATTTGATACATTAATCAAAGAAGGGTATATTCGTGTTCGTATAGATGGAGAAATTAAATATCTAGAGGAGCTTGATCCATTAGACAAGAATAAAAAACATTCAATTGATGTAGTTATTGATCGAATTGTAAAGACTGATGATCGATCTCGATTTCATGATTCATTAGAAACGGCATTAAAGTTGAGTGATGGATTAGCCATACTTTTAACAAATGATTCTGAAACATTATTTTCAAGTAACTACGCCTGTAAAGTATGTGGTTTTTCTGTACCTAAATTAGAACCTAAATTATTTTCTTTTAATGCACCTTTTGGAGCATGCCCCGAATGTAAAGGCTTAGGTATCACACAAAAAGTGGATTTATCATTACTTATACCGGATCCTTCAAAATCAATTGCGCAAGGCGGTATTCATTATTATAAAAATATTGTGAATACGGAAAATTTAGAATGGCAAAGAATTCATGCGTTGATTGAATATTATGATATTGATATGAATATTCCAATCAAAGATATACCTAAGAAAAAATTAAATTATCTATTATATGGGTCAGATGTGCAAATCGCATATCAATTGAATTCTCGTTCAGGAATCGTTTCTACAAAATTAGAATATATTGAAGGCGTCTGTCCAATGATTGAAAGAAGATATATGGAAACAACATCTCAAATGTCACGTGAATGGTATGGTTCTTTTTTAGCAGATGCACAATGTCCAAAGTGTCATGGAGCTCGTTTGAATAAGCAAGCTTTGTCTGTTTTAGTTGGTGGCAAAAACATTTATGAATGGACCCAAATGAGTATCAGTGAAGCTATTGAATTTATGGATCGTTTAGAATTAACACCTACACAGGCAAAAATTGCAGAATTAGTTGTTAAAGAAATAAAAAATAGACTTTCATTTTTGAATCACGTTGGATTAAGCTATTTAACTTTAGATCGTCTAGCCTCTACATTATCTGGAGGAGAAGCACAGCGTATCCGATTGGCCACGCAGATAGGATCTCGTTTAACAGGAGTTATGTATGTTCTAGATGAACCAAGCATTGGATTACACCAAAGAGACAATGATCGATTAATTGGTGCATTAAAAGAAATGCGTGATTTAGGGAATACATTAATTGTTGTAGAGCATGACGAAGATACAATGCGTGCGAGTGATTATATCGTAGATGTTGGACCTGGAGCTGGTGTCCATGGAGGACAAATTGTTGCGGCTGGAACACCGGAAGAAATCATGAAAAATGAAAATTCGATTACAGGTGCATATTTAAGCGGTAAAAAATGCATAGAGGTTCCATCCGTGCGTCGTAATGGAAATGGAAAAAAATTAAAAGTTGTCAGGGCAAGTCAAAATAACTTGAAAAATGTTAATGTAACATTTAAATTAGGTACATTTACAGTTGTGACTGGAGTTTCAGGAAGTGGTAAATCTTCATTGGTAACAGAAGTGTTGACCCATGGTTTACAACACGCGCTAGGACGTTTAAGAATTAAGCCTGGTGCTTGTAAAGAGATTCAGGGCATTGAGAATATTGATAAAATTGTAGAGATTGGACAAGATCCAATTGGTAGAACACCACGTTCGAATCCAGCAACTTATACTGGGGTGTTTGACGATATTCGTGATTTGTTTGCACAAACAAAAGAAGCAAAAATGTTAGGATATGATAAAGGACGTTTTTCATTTAATGTAAAAGGCGGCCGCTGTGAAGCCTGTCAAGGGGATGGCATTTTGCGTATTTCAATGCATTTCTTACCAGATGTTTATGTTCCTTGTGATCAATGTCAAGGAAAACGTTATAATGAGGAAACATTACAGGTTCACTACAAGGGGAAAACAATTGCAGATGTATTGGATATGACTGTAGAAGAAGCATTAGAATTTTTTAGTAATGTTTCCAAAATTAAACATAAACTACAAACCTTAAATGATGTTGGTTTATCTTATATAAAGCTAGGACAAAGTGCTACCACATTATCTGGTGGAGAGGCACAGCGTGTAAAGCTTGCCAGTGAATTACAGAAAAAGGCAACAGGTAAAACACTATTTGTGTTAGATGAGCCTACAACAGGATTACATAGTGATGATGTTAAGAAATTAATTGAAGTGCTACAACGACTTGTTGAGCATGGAGATACAGTATTAGTGATTGAACACAATTTAGATGTAATTAAATGTGCAGATCAAATTGTGGATATGGGCCCTGAAGGTGGGCAAGGAGGAGGTACAGTGATTTGTACGGGTACTCCTGAAAAAGTTGCAAAATGTAAAGAAAGCTATACAGGCCAGTATTTAAAACCATTATTAGAAAAAGGAGTAAGCCATGGCAAAAGTAATTGTTCGTGATTTAGCAAAAAAATTCATGTGGACTATTGTTTGTGGGGATTCAAATTCTTTAAATAGACCATTGACTTTAGCAGATACAAATCGACCTGGTCTAGAATTGGCTGGGTATTTTCCAGATACACAGACAAAAAGACTGGTTGTATTAGGTGATAAAGAAATAGGGTATATTGTAGAACAGATGGACGAAATTTCACAGCGTCGTTCATTTGAATTTTTAACTGGGGAAAAAACACCTTGTATTGTGATTGCACATGGTCATGAGTGTCCTCCAATCCTAAAGGAAATTGCACAACGTAAAAATTTTCCTGTATTTAAAACAGAACATCAAACATCACATGCGATTGTTAGTATTACTAATTATTTGGATGAATGTTTAGCTGAATCCGTAATCATTCATGGAGAATTAGTTCGAGTATTTGGTGTTGGTGTATTGATTACAGGTAGAAGTGGTATGGGTAAAAGTGAAATTGCTTTGGAATTGATCAAACGTGGTCACCAGCTAGTGGGAGATGATCGCATTGATTGTTATAAAATACACGATGAGTTAGTTGGTAGAACAACACCAATGTTAGAAGGCTTTATGGAACTAAGAGGTGTAGGAATTATTAATGTTTCTCGTATGTATGGTGTAGGTGCCGTTGCTCATGAAACACAAATTGAATTTCAAATAGACCTAGAACCATTTAATGATTCATATGAATATGATCGAGTTGGAATTGAAGAAAAAGAATATAATGAAATTTTAGGAATTAAAATACTAAAGATGACAATACCAGTTTCTCAAGGACGACCAATGTCGAGTGTGATTGAAACAGCGGTTACAAATTTCTTGTTGTTGAAAGATGGATTAGATTCAGCTAAGGAATTTGAAGAACGTGTTTTATCACAAATATCTGAGAATAAGGAGGAAGAAGTAGATGCATCTATTTCCAAATAGTCGAGTTTTTATTTCTTTTGGATCTTTGCAGATTGCATGGTATGCCGTTTTGATTCTTACGGGAGCTTTATGTGCCTATTTATTGTGTCAAAGAACAATGAAGAAATGGAGCTATGCACCTGAAGTATTAGATGATTATGTAGTACCTATGTTGTTTATAGGAATTTTAGGGGCAAGACTATGGTATGTTATTTTTGAATGGAGTTATTACTCTCAACACCTTAATGAAATTATTGCCATATGGAATGGTGGATTAGCTATTCATGGTGGATTGATTGCAGGATTCTTATTTAGTTTATTTTATTTTAAACACAAAAACATATCATTTTTAAGAATGTTTGATTTGATTATGCCAACCGTATTGTTGGCACAAGCGTTTGGTCGATGGGGTAACTTTATGAATCAAGAGGCTTATGGAGGTATTGTATCAGAAAGCTTTTTTGCTCATTATCCAGCTTTTATAAAAAATCAAATGTTTATTGATGGTGCTTATCGCATGCCTACCTTCTTGTTTGAGAGTGTTTGTAACATATTTGGATTTTTGTTTATTACAATTATTTTCCGTAAATACCTTTATAAAAGACGTGGAGATTGCGGATTTATGTACATGGTGTGGTATGGAGTTACGCGCTTTGTGATTGAAGGAATGCGCACTGACTCATTAATGGTAATCGGTCTTCGTACTGCACAACTTGTATCGATTGCCTTAATGGTTATAGGTATTTTAGGCTTAACAGGTGTTTTTCATAAAGTATTTCATTGGAAGAAAAAGCCAGTGGTATTATTTGATTTAGATGGTACATTGATTGATTCTCAAAAATTGGTTTTTGAAACCTTTAAAAGAGTATTTAAAGAATATAAACCGGATTATGAATTATCTAATGAAGAGTTATATTCGTTTTTTGGCCCAACATTGGAAGTGACTTTTTCAAAATATTTTCCCGAAGATCAAATAGAAAGTATTATTGACCGTTATCAAGCTATTAATAAGCAATTGCACAAGGATTTTTTAGAAGAAATGCCTCACGCAAAGGAAATGTTAGAAGGATTAAAAACGGAAGGCATACAGTGTGCAGTTGTTTCGAATAAGCGGATTGAGATTGTAAAAAGAGGATTGAAACAAGCTGGCTTGGATACGTATTTTGAAGTGGTATTAGGTAAAGAGTTATTGCCTGAGCCAAAACCAAGTGCATCTGGCTTGATTGAAGCGTGTAATTTATTACATACTGGACGTGATGATTGTATTTATGTTGGTGATAATGTGTCGGATATTTTAGCTGCAAAAAAAATGGCTGCTTATTCAGTTGGATTTAGTGTAGACGAAAGACAGCGTGTGGCTTTAGAAAAAGCACATCCATGCAAAATCATCAATGATTTAATGCAGTTAGTACCATTATGTAAGGAGGATCATGTATGGAGCGACAATACGATTTGGTAATTATTGGTGCTGGCCCTGCAGGGTTAAGTGCAGCATTATATGGTTCAAGAGCGGGATTAAAGACTTTAATTTTAGAGAGTGGAGCACCAGGTGGAAAACTTATAAAAACAAATAAAATCAGTAATTATCCTGGTGTAAAAACGATGGAAGGAACACAGCTTGCGATGGATATGTTTGAGCAGGCTACATCCTTTAATGCAGAATATGCATATGGAGAAGTAAATAAAATTGATGAGGATAAGAATGTATATCTTAACGATGGAACTAGCATTCATGGAGAATCCATTATTCTTGCGACTGGAACAAAAGAGCGTTTATTAAATATTCCTGGAGAAAAGGAAAATCTTGGTCATGGGGTTTCCTTTTGTGCAGTGTGCGATGGAGCATTTTTTAGAGATAAAGATGTTGTCGTGATTGGCGGTGGCAATTCAGCTTTAGAAGAATCTATTTATTTAGCAGGGCTTGCTCGTAGCGTAACGATTGTGATTCGAAGAGATGTTTTTAGAGCAGAGCAACATATTCAAAAGCAAATAGAAGAAAATGCTAACATTCGTGTAATCAAAAAACATATTCCTACACAAATTTTAAGTTCAGAAGGCAAAGTCTCTGGAATTGAGCTTGAAAATGTGGATACACATGAAAAACAAGTTGTTGAATGTTCAGGTATTTTCCCATATGTGGGACAAGATCCAAATACGGCTTGCGTAGAAGATTTAGGTATCTTAAATGAGCGAGGATATGTAATTGTGGACAAGAATTGTCAAACAAAAATAGCAGGAATCTATGCATCAGGAGATGTAATTGAGAAAGAGTTACGTCAAGTAGTGACGGCTTGTAATGATGGTGCGATTGCGGCACAACATGCATTTCATAGAATCAAAGGTATTTGATTGAAACGGCTTACATAGCACTTGAAATCGACAACTGAAAGTGATTTAATTAAATCAAGAAAAGGATTTGAGGTGTTATAATATGTTGCCTAAAGAAGCAATAAAAAAAGTAATGGATGCATATCATCAGATTACAGGATTAAGATGCTATTTTGTGCAGGATGAGACCGAAATTAGTAGTGCAAAGGAGAAAAATTTCTTTTGTAAATGCTTGAAAACAAGCTCATCTGCATTGCGTCAATGTGATGAATGTACATTTGAAAATTATACAGGAGCGTTAAAATCAAATAAAGTTCAGAAGTATGCTTGTCATGCTGGACTTGTAAAATGGAGTGTGCCTGTTTCTATTAATGGTGTAAAGGGTGTCATCGTATCTGAAGGAGTTATCACAAAACAACAAGGCTTAGAAGCAGAGGATTGGGTAAATCATTTGGCAGAAACTTATAATGTATCAAGACCAATACTTTTGCATAATTATACAAAAGTTGTTGTGATGAATGAAAAGCAGGTTGAAGAAAGTATTCAATTGATGCAAGACTTGTTAAAGTACTATAAAGCAGTAATCGAAGGATAATTCCTTCGATTTTTTGTACAAGAAAAGCCAGCAACTTAATGCTGACTAGTTGTTAACATCATGATGGAATTCAGGCGTATCCTTTGAAATAGCTTTGAATACATAACCACGTTCTTTATAGTTTTCAATAATTTTAGGTAAAGCCTCAACTGTTGTTGTTTTTGGACTCGAATCGTGGAATAAAATCATGATTTGGTCATAGTTACAATTGGTTGAATTATCAATGATGGTTTGAGCAGAAACTGAATTTGATGCTGCATCCCCACTTGAACAGTTCCAATCAAAGTATTCATATCCATTTTCTCGTACCATACTTTCTAGCTTTGTCATGATTCCATCTGAATAATTGGCAGAAACCATATTGCTGGATCCACCTGGGAAACGTATGTATTTTGGTGCTTTTCCTATAATGTTTTTTACCATATCACTGATTTTTTGTAAATCTTCAAAATAAGCATCTATTGATGAGTATACAGTAGCATAATCATGCGTATATGTATGAAGTGCAATAGTATTACCTTGTTTATATGCTTTTTTGATAGATGAGTTGTACTTCTGGTTATTTCCAGTTACAAAGAAAGTGGCCTTCGCATCATATTTCTTTAGTATTTTAAGTATTTTATCTGTATTTTCACTTGGACCATCGTCAAACGTCATATAAACAACTTTTTTAGGTTGTTCAACAATCACTTTAATTTTCGCTTTTGCTTTATTCCCAGAACGATCCGTTGCTGTGACAGAAAGTTTGTATGTGCCATCTTTTTTGGTGTTTACATTCGATGAATTTATTTTAATTTTTGGTTTCTGATCCAAATCATCTGTTATCTTGAGATAAGATTTATAATTTGGTTTTGAACCAGTATATACATGTATTGTACTCTTTTCAATTACAGGCTTTTTGTGATCTTCAACCAAAGTAAGCTTTGCGTCCTTCATTGAATAATTACCATATACATCTTTTGCAACGATTGTCACAGTCTGTTCTGTATCTTTTGAAACTTTTCCTTTGAAGGATAAAGCTACTTTTGAATCATCTTTTACACTTTTCACAAAAGCTTCCGGCTTTACATCCTCTACTAAATCTGTTTTGTAGGATTTCACCTTCAATACAGGTGCCTGTGTATCTTTAACAGAAATTATACAAGTTTTTTTATAGTTGTTTAATTGATATGTGATGGTGTACTCACCCACTTTGGCTGTGTTAACATTTCCAGAAATTTTTACATCTGAATCTGCATGATAAAACACCTGCTGAATGTTTGAGCTTGGATCATAATCCTGATTGATTTCAATTACTGGATTTGATGAATACAATAAAATTGGATTTTTAAATGCATAGAATAAAAGAAAGATAATACAAATAAATAAAAAAGTCAGTAAATGATTTCCAAATCTATTTTTCCTTCTTTTTCTAGGCATTGTTTAATCTCAAAAGATGTTGGTTTGTCTTTTTGTGTTTATAAAAATAAAATTCCCCTATCATAATAATCCCCTTTAATACATCCATATTATACATGAAATATTTGGTATTGTTATAAGGAATATGAATCTTTTTTGGTGTTGTAGTTATGTATAAATTTTTATATAATACCTTTAGAAAGGTGGGGGAAGCACTATGAAACTTATCCTAGCAATTTTATCAAATGACGATAGTCCAGTGGCAAGCAATGCACTAAATAAGAATGGTTTTTCTGTTACTAAATTAGCAACAACCGGTGGTTTCCTTCGCGCAGGCAATACAACGTTGATTATTGGTTGTGAAGACGAAAAGGTGGAAGCAGCTATTGATATCATCAAGGAATATTCAAGTAAGCGAACGGAAATTGTACCTAGTACAGCTAGTTATGATATTGGACGCTATGCAAGTTTTCCAGTAGAAGTGACAGTTGGAGGAGCGACAATTTTTGTGCTAGAAGTAGCTCAATTCTTAAAAGTTTAGAAAAACACAAGGGTGGAATGTATTTTCTACCCTTTTTCTGTCTGTGTGTAGAAAAAAAGAAATAAAATTTATGAATAAAGACCCATTTGGGGCTTTTTTCTGTTATGATTGATGAGTAAAGAAAAAAGGAGATTAAAACGCAATGAAAATACTAGTTATCGGTAAGGGCGGACGTGAACACGCACTTGCGTATGCATGTAAACGTTCAGCTTTATGTGATGAGTTGATTTGTGCACCAGGCAATCCTGGAATGGCAAAAATTGGAGAATGTGTCAATGTGAAAGACAATGATGTAGAAGGTCTTGTCGCTTTGGCAAAAGAAAGAAATGTAGATTTAACCATCGTAGGTCCTGAAGCAACTTTAGCTCTAGGTGTTGTAGATGCGTTTAAAAAAGAGGGGTTAAAAATTTTTGGCCCAGATAAAAAGGCGACTCAAGTTGAATCAAGTAAGGATTTTGCCAAAAATATCATGGCAAAATATAATATTCCAACAGCAGCCTATAAAACATTCCATGATTTAGATTCGGCATGGACATACGTACAAGAACAAGGGGCTCCTATTGTTATTAAAGAAGATGGTTTGAAAGCTGGAAAAGGTGTTACGGTAGCTTCTACTTTAGAACAGGCAAAAGAAGCCTTGGATATTGCTTTTGCGATTGAAAATAACTCAGTTGTAATTGAGGAATGTTTATTCGGATTTGAATTTTCTTTAATTTGTTTAGTACATAACGAGACAGTTGTTCCTTTAGAAGTAGCTCAAGATCACAAGTGCGTATTTGATGGAGATAAAGGCCCAAATACAGGTGGAATGGGATCTTATAGTCCAGTTAAAAAGATTACTCCAGAAATTATAGATGAAGCCATGAATGAAATTATGAAACCAATGGCAAGCGCAATGGTAAAAGAGGGCGTTCCATTTACCGGATTCTTGTATGGTGGATTGATGTTAACAGAAAATGGTATTAAAACAATTGAATTCAATGCTCGCTTTGGTGATCCTGAAGCAGAAGTTATTTTGCCTCGTTTAGAAAGTGATTTTGTACAAGCTGTGTTGGATTTAATGAATAATAAACCAGTTGAATTAAAATGGACAGATAAAGTCAGTCACGGTGTTGTTTTGGCAAGTACAAACTATCCCGCAAGCTCAACAAAAGGTTCTTTGATTACTGGCGTTGAAAATGTAGATGGATTGGTATTCCATATGGGTACAAAAATGACAGATGAAGGATTAGTCACAGATGGAGGACGTGTTTTAATGGTTGTTACTCTAGAAGATGACTTACAGACTGCATTTGATCATACATATGCAGAATTAGAAAAGATTCACTGTAAAGATTTATTCCACAGAAACGATATTGGAAAGAAGGATATGTAAAATGGCAAAAACAGATTTAGAGATTGCACAAGAATGTGTTATGGAACCAATTGAAAAGGTTGCTGCAAAAATTGGTATTCCTGCAGATAGCTTGGAACATTATGGAAAATATAAAGCTAAATTGTCTTTTGACTATTTAAAATCTATTGAAAACAATCCTCACGGGAAATTGGTACTAGTAACAGCTATTAACCCGACTAAAGCAGGAGAAGGAAAAAGTACTACAACTGTTGGTTTAGGCGATGCTTTAAATCGCTTAGGTAAGAAAACAATGATGGCTTTACGTGAACCAAGTTTAGGACCTGTGTTTGGATTAAAAGGTGGAGCTACAGGTGGAGGATATGCCCAAGTCGTACCAATGGAAGACATCAACCTTCATTTCACAGGAGACATGCATGCGATCACAACGGCTAATAATTTAGTAAGTGCATGTTTGGATAATGCGATTCATCAAGGAAATGAATTGAATATTGATCCTGAAAAAGTAACTTTCAAACGTTGTTTAGATATGAATGATCGTACTTTGCGTAATATCACAATTGGTTGTGGCGCAAAAGCCAATGGTGTAGAACGTAAAGACGGATTTAATATTACAGTTGCGAGTGAAATCATGGCCGCTTTATGTCTAGCTGATGATTTAATGGATCTTAAAGAAAGATTTGGAAAAATGCTTGTGGCATATACTTATGATGATCAACCGGTATATGTACATGATTTAGGTATTGAAGGTGCCTTGGCTATGGTTATGAAGGATGCTGTATTGCCAAATATTGTTCAAACACTTGAACACAATCCAGTCTTGATTCATGGAGGTCCCTTCGCTAATATTGCCCATGGATGTAACTCCGTAATCGCAACGAAAGCTTGTCTTGAGCTTGCTGATTATACAGTAACTGAAGCTGGTTTTGGTGCAGATTTAGGAGCTGAAAAATTCTTAGATATCAAATGTAGACTTGCTAATTTAAAACCCAATGCAGTCGTAATCGTTGCGACAATTCGTGCATTAAAACAACATGGTGGAATTGCCCTAGAAGATTTAAAAGAAGAAAATGTAGAAGCAATGCTTGCAGGATGTGAAAACTTAGCTAAGCATATTGATACAGTACAACAATTTGGCTTGCCATATATTGTTGCAATCAATGAATTTGCGACAGATACACCGGCTGAAGTAGCTGCATTAGAAAAATGGTGTGAAGATAACAACCACCCAATGTCATTATCTCAAGTATGGGCAAAAGGTGGCGAAGGCGCTATTGATTTAGCCAACAAAGTAGTTGCGTTATGTGATCAAGAAAACAATTATGCGCCTTTATATGATTTAGATAAGACTATTGAAGAAAAAGTAGAAACCATTGCCAAGAAAGTATATGGTGCAGATGGTGTTGATTTTACAGAAGAAGCGCAGGCACAAATCGCAAAATTCAATGAATTAGGATGGGATAAATTACCAATCTGTATGGCTAAAACACAAATGTCATTATCGGACGATGGTAAGGTTATGGGACGTCCTACAGGATTTAGAATTACAGTTCGTGAATTACGCCCAAGCTTAGGTGCAGGATTCATTGTTGCGCTAACAGGAAAAGTATTAACAATGCCAGGACTTCCAAAACATCCAAGTGCATTAGACATGGATGTAGATGAAGATGGCAAAATCGTAGGATTATTCTAATGTCAAAGATTGGATGAAAAATTCCAGTCTTTTTCTTTTCATTTTTATCGAAAAAGAATAAAATAATCAAAAAAGGAGAATTCCTATGACAGAATTTTATCAAAAAGTAAAAGAACGATTGATATGCTACGCAAGAATTAATACAGAATCCAATCCACACAGTACAAGTGTTCCAACCACATCTTGTCAACATGATTTAGCTAAAGTCATCTATGAAGAGCTTCAAAGAATTGGTGCTACAGATGTATATTATGATAAAGATACATGTGTAGTATATGGATCGCTTGAAGCCAATATAGAAACGGGTAGAGCCATTGGCTTTGTGACACATATGGATACAGCTCCAGATGCGAGTGGTAAAGATGTAAAGCCTTGGGTGCTAGAAAATTATGATGGAAATGATATTGTTTTAAATGCAGAAAAAAACATTATTATGTCACCATCTGTATTTCCAAATCTGAAACAATATATTGGGCAGGACTTGATTTTAACCGATGGTACAACACTACTTGGTGGCGATGATAAGGCAAGTATTGCAGTTGTTATGACACTGTTGGAATATTTAGTTAAACATCCTGAAATTAAACATAACTTTATTTCTGTAGCTTTTACTCCAGATGAAGAAGTAAGTGGACTCGCAAAAGATTTGGATTTAGAACGATTTAAATCTCCAATCGCATATACTTTGGATGGGGATCATTTAGGATATTATATGGACGAAACATTTAATGCGAGTCTTTCAACGATTGAAATTCATGGTATTTCAGTACATACAGCTACCGCAAAGGGAATTATGAAAAATGCGGTGGATATTGGAAATGAATTCTTAAATAAATTACCGGCATTAGAAAAGCCACAATATACCGAAGGAAGAGAAGGGTTTTATCATGTGGTTAGTTTTAATGGGGATTGCGAATATGCCAAGATTGAAATCAATGTTCGTGATCATGATAGCTTACAGTTTGATATACGCAATAACACATTAAAAATGATTGTGGACATGTTAAATAAAGAGTATGGACAAGGTACTGTAAATATTTCACAAAGAATTCAATATCGCAATTTAAAAGAAGTGATTGATCAAGTGCCTTTTATGATTCCATATTTGAAACAAGCCATTGAAAGTGTAGGATTAACACCTCAAACAGAACCATTTAGAGGAGGAACCGATGGCTCAGCCTTATCTCATAGAGGGCTTCCTTGTCCTAACTTATCAGCGGGATATGAGAATGCGCATGGACGCTTTGAATACGTGCCTATTCAGTCGATGGAAAAGAATGTGGAGATCTTATTAAATTTAATTGATATATATGCGAAATGTGACTGTTAAAAAAGGTCACATTTTTAAATTTTCTATTGCGAAGTCTTACGTTTTTTAGTATAATATTTCCAGTCGCAGAGATGGTGGAACGGTATACACGCTGTCTTCAGGCGGCAGTGCGAGAGATCGCGTGAGGGTTCAAATCCCTTTCTCTGCACCATATATATTATGCCGACTTAGCTCAATTGGTAGAGCAACTGACTTGTAATCAGTAGGTTGTGGGTTCAATTCCTATAGTCGGCACCACTTAAACAATATGCAGCCTTGATGGCTGTTTTTTATTTTTCTTCTTGTTGTATAATAAATATAAAGAAATATGTATATCAAGGAGAAATAATAATATGAAAGAAGTATTTGCGGTTGGTCTTGATATCATTAAAAAGATTCAAGAAACACAATCTGAAAAATTAGAACAAACCGGCCATTTAATGGCCCAAGTTTTTATGGGAGGACATAAGTTTTTCGTAAGTGGAAGTGGCCACTCACATACAATGGCCGAAGAGATGTATGCTCGTGCAGGTGGTTTAGCTTTTGTGGTTCCTATTTTGACAAGTGAACTTACGATGACGGAGCATCCGACAAAAAGTTCAAACATTGAAAGACTAAGTGGTTACGCCAAAATCTTGGTGGATTTATATGGGGTGTCCTGTGGTGATGTCGTTTTGATCGCATCTAATTCTGGGCGTAATGCCTATCCAATCGAACTTGCACTTGAAGCTAAAAGTCGTGGTGCACATGTAGTTGCCATCACAAGTATGAAACATACAACTGCTCAAGCTTCTCGTCATTCTTGTGGAAAGAATTTGTACCAAATTGCAGATATTGTCATTGATAATTGTGGAGAAGTTGGAGATTGTGCTTTATCTATTGATGGATTAGATGCAAAGCTTTGTCCAACATCGAGTATAGCTAATGCCTTCATTGCACAATGCATAAATGTGGCGTGTGCAGAGTATTTGATTCAAAATCATGTAGAAGTACCGGTTTTCTCCTCTTTAAACTGTGATGGTACGGAAGAAAGAAATGACAAATTATTTAAAAAGTATACACGTATGTATTAGACACTCATAAGGGTGTCTTTTGTGTTAGAATAGGAGGGTGAGGTGTGTATGAAGAAAAAAAGTTTATGGATATATATATTTGGAATCACAATCATTATTATTGGATTGATTAAATTAGATACATTGATTTCTATGATATCTATATTATGGAATGCATGTAGAGTTTTAGTATTTGGAGCTATGATGGCTTTTGTGATCAACTTAGTTATGGTTAAGATCGAAAAACGCTTGGGCTTTATGAAGAAAGGAAAGCGTGCAACAAGTCTACTTCTTTCTTTGATTTTAATTTTTCTTTTTGTGTATTTCTTAATTACACTTGTTGTTCCATCATTAAGTGAAGCGATTGGTGTAATTGTACAGGCATTGCCAAAGTATTTTGAGAATACCCAGAAATTTTTGGTGAATTTATTTGAGAATAATCCACAGCTTGCGGATTCTATTAATAACTTAGATATCAACTGGAAGAATTTGATTCAATCTGGTATTAATGTTCTTTCAACTGGTGTTACCAATGTTGTAGGTACGACATTTAATATTGTGACAGTCATAGTGAATAGTGTATTTAATTTTGTGTTGATGTTTATTTTCGCAATCTATGTTTTATTAGAGAAAGAAAGATTTATTCAGTTGTATCATCGCCTGACAAAGCTTTACTTGAGTGAAACTATAAAACGTCGAATGGATAAATGTTTACGAATTATTAATCAGACATTTAGTGCTTTTATAGGTGGACAATGTATTGAAGCAACAATTTTAGGGGCACTATGCACATTGGGCATGATTATACTACGTATGCCATATCCTGCGATGATAGGAACACTTGTAGGTGTTATTAATATTATCCCTATGATTGGAGCTTATATTGGTGGGGCGATTGGTATGTTTATGGTATTTACTGTAAGTCCAATAATGTCACTTTGGTTCTTATTATATTTATGCATTCTTCAACAAATTGAAAGTAATGTGATCTATCCACATGTTGTTGGAAATTCAGTAGGACTTCCTGGAATTTACGTTATGATGACCGTCGTGATTTTCGGCTCTTTAGCCGGTATTCCAGGCATGTTTTTAGGGATTCCAACAATGGCAAGTGTATATAAGATTGGTGTTTTATATTTAGAACGAAAAGAGCGATTAAAAGAAATGAATGGATGACGAAAAGTCGTCCATTTTTTCTTATATGCATGATATAATATTGTGGCAAAGGAGATCAGTTATGTTTGATGAAATTCATGAAGAGTGTGGTGTGTTTGGTGCGTATCGTGTAGATAATGCAGCAAGTATTACGTATTATGGTTTGCATTCCTTGCAACATAGAGGTCAGGAAGCAAGTGGTATTGCCGTTTCAGATGGGGAAAATATTACTTTACAAAAAGGTAAAGGGTTGACTGTAGATGTTTTTCAAAGAGAAAAATTAGATTCTATGGTCGGAAGATTAGCTGTTGGCCATGTTCGTTACAGTACAGCAGGTGGTCAAGAGAACGAAAATATCCAGCCAATTGTGTCAAAAGGGCATAATGGCAGCTTAGCTATTGTTCATAATGGACAAATTGTGAATGAGAAAGAACTTCGTATTGAACTTGAAAACGAAGGGGCTATCTTCCAGGGAACGAGTGATAGTGAAATTATTCTTCACTTGATTCAGAAACAAAAAGGTACTTTAAAAGAACGTGTTATGAAGACCGCAAATTGTATTGAGGGAGCTTTCTCTTTTATCGTTATGAATGAGGATACAATTTATGCAGTTCGTGATCGTCATGGTTTAAGACCTTTAAGTTATGCCAAAAGTAAAGATGGCTATGTAATTAGTAGTGAAACATGTGCTTTCGAGGTTATGGGAATCTATGAAAGTGTTGATTTAAAACCAGGTGAAATCGTAGAATTCCATAAAGGTATTGTTAAACATGAATTTTATTCAACAAATACAGATAACCATATGTGTGCCATGGAATACATTTATTTCGCAAGACCAGATAGTGTGGTAGAAGGTATTAACGTACATGCTTTCCGTAAGGCAACAGGTTCTATTTTGGCTAGGGAGGATAAGGATTTGCACGCCGATATTGTTATTGGTGTTCCAGATTCTTCTTTATCAGCGGCTATTGGTTATGCAGAAGAGGCAGGAATTCCATTTGAAACAGGATTGGTAAAAAATAGATATGTAGGACGTACATTTATTCAACCAACACAGGCTATGCGTGATCGTAGTGTTCGATTGAAATTAAGTCCTGTATCAAGCGTCGTAAAAGGAAAATCTATCGTTATGATCGATGATTCTATTGTACGTGGAACGACATCTAGAAGAATCGTACAGTTGTTGAAGGATGCCGGGGCAACTGAGGTTCATGTTCGTATCGCAAGTCCTGTAATCACAAGTCCATGTTTCTATGGTGTGGATACTTCTACAAAGGATCAATTGATTGGTGCTCATATGAGTGTGGAAGAAATTCGTGATTATATTCATGCCGATACTTTGCGTTTTATGACGGAAGAAGAAATGAAGGAAGCAACACAAGATGTTGGATTATGTCTAGCATGCTTTAATGGAGAATATTGTACAAAACTGTTCTCGTATCAAGAAGAATTGGATAAATAAATATGACTATAAAATGTTTGGCTTTTGATTTAGATGGAACTTTGCTTCTTGACGAATCCAAGAAGATGGATCCAAGAACTGTTGACTCCATTAAAAGGGCAATGGATCAAGGTATTCATATCGTGATTGCGTCAGGGCGTGATAAAAATGGATGCAAGTTTGTGTATGAACCATTGGGATTAGAGAATGGGAATCATTTTTTGGCATTAGTAAATGGACAAATCGTATATGATTTTGAAAATCAGGAATACGATTTGGATGATGTATTAACGGCAGAAGATGGAGTTAAGATTCAGAAAGTTTGTAAGGAATTTGGGGTCGAAGGAATTTTTCAATGTGGATATGATTTTTATAGTTACATATCTTCATTGAATCGTGTAAAGAAAAAAGTCATAAATGCCATTTTAGGTGAGCCGGATGATTATGGCTTAAAGGATGGTAAAGAAAACCGGAATTTTATTGATTTGCCTTTTGAAGAAATTCGCTTAACGCAAGATATTAATAAAGTGATTATGGTACATACACCACGATTTTTTGAAAAGAATTTCGAGGGAATTAAAGCAGCTCTTAGTGACTATGATGTATTGTTGATAGGTCCGGATTGGTTGGAAATCATGCCTAAACATGTCAACAAAGCTAGTGCATTATGGAAGATTTGTGACAAACTTGGAATCAGCATGAATGAGGTCATGGCTTTTGGAGATGCACAAAATGATTTGAAGATGCTTCAACAAGTCGGAATTGGTGTAGCCATGGGGAATGCGATGGATGAAGCCAAATACGCGGCAACCGTTGTTACAGATACCAATATGAATAATGGTATTGGAAAAGTTATTGATGCATTGTTGGCGGGCAAAGAAATGGACTTACGCAAGGGCTTATTATAAAATAGAAGCAGATAAGGAGGAACCTTGTATGAAAATTGTAAATACAGAAGAATTTAATACATTGATGAATGAAGATGCAGTTTTAGTTGACTTCTTTGCTACATGGTGTGGACCATGTAAAATGTTGACTCCTGTTCTTGAATCAGTCGCAAATAAATTGGATGGAAAGGTAAAAATCGTGAAGGTGGATGTGGATGAAAGTCCAGATTTAGCTCAAAGATTTGGTATCATGTCTGTTCCAACAATGATTCTATTTAAGAAAGGAACACAAGCTGCAGCATTCTCAGGATATATGCCTGAACAAATGTTGATGCAAAATATTGAAAGTAAACTATAGGATGATTCGTCATCCTATTTTCTTTAGGGGGAAATATGTATTATATCGCATACGGAAGTAATTTAAACAAAGAAGAAATGAGAAATCGTTGTAATGATGCGAAGTTTGTATCTTTGGCAAGACTTGAGGATTATACACTTACATATCGTGGAAATCCTGGAAGAGCTTATCTAACGGTAGATAAGAAAAAAGGTGACTTTGTACGAGTAGCTGTATGGGATGTGAGTGAAAGTGATAAGAAGAGTCTAGATGAATATGAAGACTATCCATATTTGTATAATTGTTTTGAAGAAAAGGTATCATTAGAAAATAATAAAACAATCACTGGTTTTATCTACCAAATGTATGATCATTTTCCAATATGTAAACCGAGTGACTCTTATATGGAACGTTGTAAACAAGGATATCGAGATATGGGCTGGGATGATTCAATTTTAGATTTTTAATGAATTTTAAAGCTTGATGTGCAATAATAAAAAGAAAATAAGGGGACTTTTAAAATGAAAAACTGGAGATACTTAATTTTAAGCTTGGTTTTATCCTTGTTTATTCATTATTACATCACATCTGTTTTAATGGACATCTTTGGTATGAACTGGTATCCAATTCAATTTGTCGTATTGTGTATTGAACTAGTGGTTATATATGATGCTTTAATGTTTTTTACAAAAAACTGGAATGTAAAACATCGAGCGATGTTTTTCTTTGCGTATTACTTATTTTTGATAATCGCTCTATTGATTCGATACGATCAGGGCATTAGTATTATTCAATTAAATCCTTTTGCCTGTCTTAGAGAAATCTATTATGGATCTTGGGCAGAATGGATCGTATTCGCATTTAATATAGGCTATTTTATGCTCATGCCATGGGTGAATGGACTATTTATTCGCTCAAACAAAGAAAATTTCATTGTTTCTGTATTCATTAGTTTTCTATGTGAATTTATGCAGCTGATCTTTCATAGAGGCGTATTTGATTTAGGGGACATTTCATTATATGTAGTTGGAATCTTGTTGGGAATTTATGTAAAAGAAAAGTACCGTGTCCATTTAAAAGAAAAGAGTGAAGTACATGACAATTAAAACGGTAGCGATATTCGGTGCGGGAGCTGTTGGCTCCTATTGTATTTATGGTTTATCAAAGTGCGATATACAATTAAGTGTCATCGCAAGAGATGAACGAAATGAGAGATTAAAAAGGAATGGGTGTTTAATTAACAATGTCACTTATCATCCAGAAGTATTAACGCCCAAAGAAGCACATGGTGTAGATCTACTCATTGTATGTTTAAAATATAATGCTTTACCAGATGCTTTAGAAGATATTCAACAAATCGTGGATGAACATACTTTAGTGATGTCTTTAATGAATGGTGTGGATAGTGAACAAATTATTGGGAATCAGGTTGGTATGCAACATATGGTGTATTCGTTGATTAAAGTTGCAAGTCATAAAGAAGACTTAGGATATGTATTTGATCCAGAAACAACGATTGGAATTGTGTTGGAAGAAAATAAGGAAATCGATGAATTGTTTAGTCGAAGCAATTTACGCTATCGAACAACTTCATATATTCAGGAAGAAATATGGAGTAAGTTTCGTTTAAATGTAACGAAAAACTTACCTCAAGCCATTCTTGGAGCTGGTGTTGGATGTTACTCGGATAGTGATCATGTGAAAGCTATACAGTCTGGATTAAAGGATGAATTAGAGGCTATCGCAAAAGCTAAAGGTATTGATATGTCGAAGGCTGATCCAAGTGCTACACGTGGTAGTGCAGTGCCTAAAACAGCCAGGTATTCTACGCTACAGGATTTGGATGCCAAAAGACATACGGAAATTGATATGTTTTCAGGGGTGATAATAAAGATGGGAAAAGAATTAAATATTCCAACGCCTTATAATGAATTTGTATATCATATCATCAAGGCTATGGAAGAAAAAAATGACGGTTTATTTGAGTATCAATAAAGAGAAGTGAATAATCACTTCTTTTCTTTTAGTATATAGAATGTATATTTACCTTTACCATGTTGACTGATTTGACCTTCTTTTTTCATTCTATTTGATCAGTTTTTTTTAACCATTCTACCCATACTAATCAATAAATGAATTTGTTTTCTTATTGTTGCATACAATCCTTCTTAATGATAATGAACAAGTAAAAGAAGATTGACAGAGAATAGAATATTGCATATTTTAATAATAAAAGATGGGAATGCTTATGTTGATGTTTGAATTGGAGGTGTTGATAATGAAGGATTATGTTGCGCATTTGGATAACAAAAAAAGAATTACTCTTAGAGGAGTGACTTATCAATATTACAATGTTAAAGAATATGGAAATGGTTGTATTATTCTCGAACCTCGTGAATTGTCAGTGCCAAAGAGCATTTCATCTAGAACTTTGGCAGATATGGACCGTGCAGTAAGTAATTTTAAACGTGGAGATGTTTCTTCGGCTATTGATTTGTCGGATTTTTCAAAGGAATAATAAATGAATGAAAAAGAAGTGATGTTACTCACTTCTTCTTAGTCTAGATTGTATAATTTCTTGTATTTTTTGATTAAATAATCTGTGTAATAGTCTGGATTGAATGGTTCACCACTTACTTCTTCTACTATTTCAGCCATAGATTTACTTGCGGCATAATGGTGTACATTGTCTTTTAACCAGTTTGTGATTTTTTCAAAGTGATTTGTTAATAGGGCTTCTTCTACATCAAATTGTTTTTCCATTGTTGCATACAATTGTGCGGCATAAGCACTACCCAATGCGTATGTTGGGAAGTATCCTAAATAGCCTGTAGACCAGTGCATATCTTGTAAGACACCTTCTTTATAGTTTGCAGGACGAACACCTAAATATTCTTCGTATTTATCGGCCCATAGTTCTGGTAGCTTATCATAGTCTATGTTGCCTTTCGCAATTTCTTTTTCGATTTCATAACGAATCATAATGTGTAATGGGTATGTTAATTCATCCGCTTCTGTACGAATCAAAGCACATTCTGTCTTGTTGATCATGTTTACTAACTCGTCAACAGACACATCTTTGAATTCTGGGAATAAATTTACTAATTGATCATAATTGGCTTGCCAGAATGCGTGACTTCTACCAACGTGGTTTTCTAAAAAACGAGATTGCGATTCGTGTGCAGCCGAACCTACAGCTTGCGTTAGCATGGTTCCTTCAAAGGCAGGATCCATTTGTAGTCCATAAAGAGCGTGTCCATATTCGTGTACAGTTGAAAGGATAGCACTTAAGAATTGATCTGGATAGTAGTGTGTTGTGATACGAGTATCGTTGCTTGAGAAGAAATCTGTGAATGGGTGTTCTGTCGTTGAAAGGTATACTTTACCAAAATCTACTTTCATGAAGTCACAAATAACATCCATAAATTTTTCTTGGCGATCCACTGCATAAGTTTCATGAAGTAAGTCATCATTGATTTGTGGCTTGTTTTGAATTTCATGAATTAATGGAACCAATTTTTCTTTTACATTATTAAAGAATGCGTCATATTTTTCTTGTGTCATTCCTTTTTCGTAACGGTCTAACAATACATCATATGCATTGTTTCCATTAAACTTAGGGTCATATTCTAAAAGGTGTAAAGTCTCTTTCATGATTGCTTGTAAATGAGGTTTGAAATGTTCATAGTTATCCGCTTCTTTAGCTTCGTGCCAAGCTAATTCGCTATCGGCTTTAACTTTTACATAATTTGCGTATACATCACTAGGAATATTTTCAGATTGAGCTAAGGATTCAAGACGATAGTCGACTTCTTTCTTTTCCAAACTTCCTTCTGGCAATGTTTTTGCGTATTCCTTGATCTTTTTGATTGTTTCTGGATTATTTTCAATGATGAATGCTTGTTTAGATAGTCTAGACAACATTTCATTTGAATAAGGAATTCCTTTCTTTGGCGCAATTGTCATTTGTTCAAAATAGATTGTTGAGAATGCCAATGAGAAGGCATCTAATGTTCTTTCGTATTCTTGATAGAATGGTTCAAATTTTAACATGGTTAAATCCTCCTGCTTGTATTGTAACACAAAGAAAAAAATAGTCATTATATAATGAAAGCGAATTTTCAAAATGATGATATAATACATAAAAAGGAGTAAAGAGTATGGACGCAATTTTTAATCGTACAAGTATAAGAAAATATAAACAAGAATCATTAAAGAAAGAAGAGATTGATTTAATTTTAAAGGCGGCATTTAGTGCTCCTAGTGCTAGAAATAGTCAGCCTTGGCAGTTTATTGTTGTTGAGAATAAAGATACATTAAAGGATTTAAGTCAAATGACACCCTATGCATCCTTTCTAAAAGATGCAGCTATGGGAATGGTTGTTTGTGCGGATAAAAATAAGAATGATAGTTTGGATTATTGTCAACAAGATTTGGCAGCAGCTACAGAGAATATGTTGGTTGAAGCAAAAAGCTTGGGTATTGGTTCATGCTGGCTGGGTGTGTATCCGAACGAAGAGCGTTATTTGGCTTTAAACCAATATTTTAAACTGCCTAAGGGAATTGTTCCAATGTGGATGATTTCATTTGGATATATTGATCAAGAAGAGGCTGTAAAAGATAAATTTGATAGTTCGAAGGTGCATTATGAAAAGTATTAATATTGTAGAGTGTAAGAATGAAAAAGATTTAAAAGAAGTAGCTATTCTTGCCGAAAAGATTTGGCATGAATTTTTTCCTGGAATCATTTCAGAAGCACAAATTGATTATATGGTAGATAAGTTTCAGAGTTTTGATGCCATGCAAGACCAAGTAAAACATCAGCAGTATCATTATCATAAGGTGTATGAAGGTGATGAGTTAGTTGGATATATTGGTTTGCAGAATCAGCCGGATCGTTTATTCTTGTCAAAGCTGTATTTAAAGGATTCAGCTAGAGGAAAGCACTATGCATCTAAAATGTTTGAGTATGTAAAGAAACAGGCAGAAAAGTATTGTTACCCATCTATTTATTTGACTTGCAACAAATATAATAAACATAGTCTAGCTGTATATGAGAAGTTTGGCTTTCAATGGATCGATTCTGTACAGACAGATATAGGAAATGACTTCATCATGGATGATTACATCTTGGAATATCGATTAAATCGTATCTAATTTTGAAAAACATGCAAGAATATGATATTGTCAAAGGGTGATTAAAGAGGGATGTTGAATATGGATATGAAGAAGATACAGGAGTTACCAACTCCAGAAGATTTGAAAAAGGAATTTCCTTTGCCTTATAAGGTGCAGAAAATTAAGAAACAAAGAGATCAAGAAATTGAAGATATTTTTACTGGAAAAGATGATCGTTTAATTTTAATTATTGGTCCTTGTAGTGCAGATCGCGAAGATGCGGTTTTAGACTATATGAATCGTTTGGCTGTATTACAAGAAAAAGTTAAAGATAAGATTTTTATGATTCCACGTGTTTACACCAATAAACCTCGTACAAAAGGTGTTGGATATAAGGGAATGTTGCATCAGCCAGATCCACATTCCAAAGAGGATATGTTGAAGGGAATCATTGCGATTCGTAAGCTGCATACAGATGTTGTAACACAAACTGGTTTTACTTGTGCAGAAGAGATGTTGTATCCAGAAAATCATGCGTATTTATCAGATTTATTAGGATATGTTGCGATAGGTGCACGAAGTGTGGAGAATCAACAGCATCGTATTGTGGCTAGTGGTGTAGGAATTCCTGCTGGAATGAAGAATCCAACAGGTGGAGATCTTACAGTTATGATGAATTCTATTGTGGCAGCGCAAGCCGATCAAAGATTTGTATACCGTGGCTGGGAAGTACAGACAGATGGAAATCCATTGGCTCATGCGATTTTAAGAGGATATGTGGATAAGTTCAATCATGCGCATGCGAATTATCACTATGAAGATTTGATGGAGTTGATTCACTTATATGAAAAATCTGATTTAAAAAATCCGGCTTGCATTGTAGATTGTAATCACTCGAATTCAAATAAACAATATTTAGAGCAGATTCGTATTGCCAAGGATGTTATGCATTCTAGAAGTAAATCGGAAGATATCAAAAAGCTAGTGAAGGGCTTGATGATTGAGAGTTATTTAGAAGACGGAAATCAGCCAACAGATGGAGATGTGTATGGAAAGTCAATCACAGATCCTTGTCTTGGCTGGGAAAAAACAGAACAGTTGATTTTAGATTTATATAATCTATGTGATTAAGAGAAGCAAATTTTGCTTCTTTTCTTTTTTGGTTAGATTTTTTATTTTAAAATAGGCAAAAATTAAATAGTCATTTATAATTAAAGTATCAATATGAGGGAGGTATTTCAATGAATCAACTTCTTCAAGAAAAAAGAGATGCCGAAAATTTTTTGCGATTAATAGCACCTAAATATGCAGCGGTTTATATTTTAGATCGAAGTACAGATATTTTTCGTGATATTTTAGCTCCAGAAGCATTTCGTGCTTTTGCCAAAGACACAAAAGGTTCCTATTCAGAGGCGATGCGATTATATCGAGATTATTATGTAGCTTGTGATTATCAAGAAGTGATTGATCGAGTCTTGGACTATGATTATGTATATAATATTTTGTCTTCTGGAAATCAAGTGAATGTTACGTATCGTAAAAAGGATGGTACCTTGATTCGTCTGAAAATTGATCGGTATTCAGATAATGATGAGAATACTTCTATATGGGTTTATACAAATGAAGACAGTGAAGATGCACTATATGGAGAATTAGGTGAGGCTCGTTATCGTATTCGGTTTGATAATAATGAAAAACCAGTAGAGTTTATAAGTAGTGAAAGTCTGTCTGAAATGCTTTATGGACTAACAAATGAGGCGCGAATTCCATTTGTGAGATTGTGGGAGCATATGCATCCGCAAGATGTGGATAGTGTAAGAGCAGAATTGAAAGAGATACATATACTTAAAGATCCTGAGGCAACCTATGAAGCGGAATTTCGACTTCAAAACAAAGAACAACAGTATCGTTGGTATCGTGCAATTGGAAAGCCTGTTTTAAATGAAAAAGGAAAGATAGTAAGTGTTTGTGGATTCCTTATTGATATTCAAAAGCATAAGGAAAAAAACCTTCTTCAACAGCGTTTTATTTCTGGTTTGAGTTATGAATATGTCACGGTATGGGTGATCAATCATGATTTAACGATTGAGTTGTATCAACAAACAAAAAAAGGTGATCATATTGCTCAAGAAGCAATCGAGGAGTTTGCCAAAGAAAATAATTATCAAAAGAGCATGGAGAAATATGCTTCAGAATATGTTTGTGAAGAAGATCGAGAGGATTTTTTAAGAAATGTGAATTATCGTGTCGTTCGGGAACGAATCAAGACAGAAAAAGTATATCCGGTTGTTTTTCAAAGAAAATTTAATGGAAAAATAGATTATTTCCAGGCTTGTTTTGCGCAGATATCGGAAGAGACAGATGATTTTGTATTGGGCTTTAAATTGGTGAATGACATTGTTGAGCATGAAAAAGAAAGAAATGATCGATTGGAAGAAGAAAAACAAATTCTAGAAAGTCTAAGCTCTGACTTTACGGCTATCTATTATTTGGAAGTTAACAGTGGTAAATTTGAATCTGTTCATATTCAGGATGAAACCAATGCGAGTGAATTAATAAAAAGTTGTTTAGAGTATAAAGATTTTTATGAATATGCTTATCAATATGCGATGCGTTATATTCCTAAAGATGAGCAGCCTGAGTTTTTATGGTGGTTTTCTCGTGATAATTTAAAATCCTTGTTAAAAACACAAGTGAGTCTAACGCAGAATTATCGTTGTTATCCAAATGCGCAAAATCATCAATATTTTGAAACGAAAGTTGTTAAGGTAAGTGAAGATGAAAAGTCGTGTCACGCATTACTTGGGTTCCGTTATATTGATGATATTATCAAAAAAGAAAAAGCAACGCAGAAAAGGTTGCAGAATGCCTTAGAGGAAATAAAAAGGAGTAATGAAACGATTTCTACAATTGCGAAAAGTTATAGTTCAATTTATAAAGTTGATTTTGAAACAGATACATATGAAAAAATTTCAGGAAATGACATTATTCCTAAAACGGGGTGTGCATCTGAAAAAATGTTTGATGTATGTGAACAGGATGTTGCACGAGAATATCGAAATATCATCCATCAATTTGCGAATATAGAAACATTAACTTCACAACTTGAAAAAGAAGAAGATGTTTTGGCTGAATATCGAATGGCGGACGGCAACTGGCATAAATTGCGTATTATTGTTTCCAAAAGAAATGCGAACGGAAAAGCGATTCAAGCCATTGCGACAATTCGTATAATTAGTGAAACAAAGCGTAAAGAATTAAATTTATTCTTTGAAGCAGAACAGGCAAAGCGTGAGGCAAAAATAAAAACGCGATTCTTACAGAGTATGTCTCATGATATGCGTACGCCATTAAATGGTATTGCGGGTATGCTTCATATTGCAGATCAAAATCCAAAGGATTTAGAATTACAAAAAATTACTCGAAATAAGATTCATCAGTCGTTAAATTATTTGATTTCTTTAGTCAATGATGTTTTGGATATGAATGATTTAGAAAGTGATAATTTTACAGAGGAAGAAGTTGATTTTGATATTACTAAATTATTAGGAAACATGAATATTGATGCACAACAATTGGCACAAGAAAAGAATATTCAATATGTTTTGGATTGGTATGAAGGTCAATTGAGTCATTCAAGTTTTAGGGGATTTCCAATATATCTTTCACGAATATTATCGATAGTTGTACAAAATGCCGTTAAATTTACACCAGAAAATGGAGAAATTCATGTATGGATGAATGAGAAATGTTTAGATGATTCGACATCGCTTTTAGAATTTAGATGTAAAGATAATGGTATCGGAATGAGTCAAGATTTTATTCAACATGCCTTTGATTTATTTGCGCAAGAAGATAGTTCTAGTAAATCCACATATCAAGGTACAGGTCTTGGTTTGTCTATTGCCAAAAAGCTTGTGGAGTATATGCATGGAAATATTCAATTGGAAAGTGAAAAGGGAGTAGGTACAACTGTCTATATTCAGATTCCTTTTAAGTTAGGAAAATCAATTGAAAACAAAAATAATAGGAATCAACAAATATCGTTAGAAGGTTTATGCGTGCTAGTGGCAGAAGATAACGACTTGAATATGGAAATCGTTGAATATATGTTAGAACGTAATAGTATTCAGGTTGTATGTGCAAAAGATGGTCAAGAAGTAATAGATTTATTTGAAAAGAGTGAAGTAAATGAATTTGATTTTATTCTTATGGATATCATGATGCCAAAAATAAATGGTTTAGATGCGACAAGAAAGATTCGTGCTTTAAAACGATTGGATGCAAAGACAATTCCAATCATTGCGATGAGTGCGAATGCATTTGTAGAAGACATAATGAATAGTAAATTAGCAGGTATGAATATGCATTTGGCTAAGCCTTTGGATGAAACAAAGCTGATTGAAGCTTTAAAACAATGTAAAAAGGATGAAGATTTCAGATAATCTTCATCCTTTGTCTTAGTATTCTTCTTTTGTTGATATTTCAGCTGGCTTATTTAAGATATACATAAATTCTTCGCCTGTAATAGTTTCTCTTTCATATAAGAATTTGGCGAGTTCATGTAACTTCATCTTGTTGTCTTCTAGAATTTGATAAGCCTCGTCATGTGCTTTTTTAATTAATGCGATGGTTGCCTCATCAATCTTAGTAGCTGTTTCATTTGAACAAGCTAAGGATGTATCGCCACCCAAATATTGGTTGTTTACTGTTTCTAAAGCTGTCATACCAAATTCATCAGACATTCCTAATCGTGTAATCATGGCTCTGGCTAGTTTAGTGGCTTGTTCAATATCGTTGCTCGCTCCACTTGTGATCGAATTAAAAATTAATTCTTCAGCACAACGACCACCTGTATACACCATAATTTTTTGGAAAGCTTCTTCTTTTGATAATAGGTTTTGTTCATTTTCTTCTACTTGCATAGTGTATCCCAAAGCCCCTTTTGTACGAGGGATAATTGTAATCTTATGAACGGGAGCCGTATTTTTACATTTGGCAGCGACTAGAGCATGTCCTATTTCATGATAAGAAACAATCATTCTTTCTCGATTTGAAATCACAGCCCCTTTCTTTTGTTCACCCGCAATAACGATTTCAATGGCTTCTTCTAAGTCTTTTTGAACCACTGTTTTACGATGGTCACGAACGGCTAATAAAGCACCTTCATTAATGATGTTGGCAAGTTCGGCACCACTGGCACCTGCACTAGCTCTAGCGATAACGTTAAAGTCAATGTTGTTTGAGCACTTGATGTCTTTAGCATGTAATTTAAGAATGGCTTCACGACCGGCAAGATCAGGGAGTTCAACAGGAATTCTTCTATCAAAACGACCAGGACGCGTTAAAGCAGGATCTAGTGAATCAGGACGGTTTGTTGCGGCAAGCAATACAACGCCTTTGGAACCATCAAATCCATCCATTTCAGCAAGTAACTGGTTCAATGTTTGTTCACGCTCATCATTACCATTCATGCCTGCACCATCACGCTTTTTACCAATGGTGTCAATTTCATCAATAAATACGATGCATGGTGCTTTTTCACGAGCTTGTTTGAATAGGTCACGCACTTTAGCAGCTCCTCTACCGACAAACATTTCTACGAATTCACTACCTGAAATAGAGAAGAATGGAACACCAGCTTCACCGGCAACAGCTTTAGCAAGCAATGTTTTACCTGTTCCAGGAGGACCTACTAATAAGGCTCCTTTAGGCATTTTGGCACCAATCTCTTTATATTTAGCTGGATTGTTTAAGAAGTCCACAATTTCTTGTAGGTTTTCCTTCGCTTCTTCTTGTCCAGCAACATCCTTGAATGTTTTTCCTGTTTGTTCACCAACATAGACTTTGGCATTGCTCTTTCCTAGATTGCCTAAGCCAAAACCAGAACCTTGTGAAAATGACATTTGATCATCTCCACCCATTTTCTTTTGCATACGCTTAAACATCCATGATCCAAATGCCCAAAAAATGATTAATGGTAAGAAAAAGGAAATTAGACTCGATAGAATGGGATTCATTTGTTCTTGATAAACTTGTCCAAATTTAGCTCCGGATTTATCTAATCGATTGACTAAATCTGAATCATTCATAACACCTGTTTTATAAGTTTTGTCTGTTGAGTCTTTCTTTAAAGTGTAATAAATATTGTGATCTTCAATTTGAACGGTATCAATCTTCTTTTCTTCAATTTTATTTAAGAAATCTGAGTAGTTTGTGGTTTCAAGCCTTGATTGTTGAAACATAGGGAATACGATAAAGTTTAAAGCCATAATAACAATTAATATAATTGTGTAATATCTGTATAAAGGCTTCTTTTGTTTATTCATGAATGTTCCTCCTTAATAAATTGATTACATTATACACCTTATTAGCACTTTCGCAAGTGGAGTGCTACGTGTTCCATAATTCCACATAATTTAAAAGAAAATGATATAATAGAAATGTTTATGGAGCTATATTATGAAGGTAGTAACTTTTGGAGAAATCATGCTTCGTTTAAAAACACCAGAAAACTTGCGTATTATGCAAAGTGATGGTTTTGAGGCGAGTTATGGTGGTGCAGAGGCCAATGTTGCAGTGAACTTAGCAATGTATGAAGATAAATGTGCTTTTGTATCTAAAGTACCAAACAATCCAGTGGGAATGTCTGCATTAAGTGAAGTTCGTCATTATGGTGTAAATACGGAGTATATGCTTCGTGGAGGCGATCGTTTAGGAATTTATTTCTTTGAAAAAGGAAGTGATATTCGTAGTACAAACGTTGTATATGACCGTGCATTTAGTGCTTTTTCATTATCTCAGCCAAGTGAATATCATTGGGAAAATATCTTAGAGCCAGGAGATGTTTTCTATTTTTCAGGCGTTACTCCAGCTGTATCTAAATATGTTGAGGATACAGTAAGAAGTGCTTTGAAGTATTGTAAGGAAAATGATATTCAAGTTATTTGTGATTTGAACTATCGTGGAAAAATGTGGTCTAAAGAACAAGCACAAGTTGTCATGCGTGATTTAATGCAGAATGTAGATGTATGTATTGCCAATGATGAAGATTTTGAAGCAACACTAGGAATTCATGCCTTTGATGGTAACTTATCTACAGGTATTGATCAGATTGATACTTATAAAGAAGGTATGTTAGAAATTACTCGTCAATTCCCAAATGTGAAGAGTGTGACTAGTGTATTAAGAAATATGTATACTGTAGAAGAAGGAGATTGGATGGGCATCTATTATGTAGATGGAAAGTTCTACCAAAGTCCAATTCATAGAGTACATAGTTTAGAAGCTGTGGGGGCAGGAGATGCCTATGGTGCTGCATTTGTGCATGGACTAATCAATGGATTTGATCCACAGAAAACAGTCGATTTCGCAATCAGTGCTAGTGTATTAAAGCTTATGATTCAACATGATTTTAATGTGGTAACACAAGAAGATGTATTTAAAATCATGAATTCTAAGAATACAAACTTATCTAGATAGAGTAAAAGATACCAATTCATAGTGAACTGGTATCTTTCTTTCTAGTATTGAATGTAAAAATCATTCTCATAATAATCAAGTGGAATCTCTTTTTCAGTAATCGAATCAATCTGAATACGCTCAATGTTTTGAAGAGATAAAATGACTTTATTAATACTTTCTAAGTTTCCCTGCAATTGCGCGGTTACACTACCATCATCATTATTTTTGGCATAACCGGTAATACCTAATGGTTTAGAATGGCTTTGTACTTCAAAACGAAAACCAATGTTTTGAACATTTCCTTCAAAATGAAATTCTTTACGAATTGTCCCTGGTGGCAATTCTCTTTTTATTTTCTCTTTCTTTTTAAAAAATTTAAACATAATTAGTATCCTATTCTATATACATTATAAGGTCTTATCGTAAAAAATTCTAATATAGTTATAGTTATTTATAAGATAACCAGAAATTTCCTTTGTGGTATACTTATAAGGATAGCGAGTCTATCTAAGGAAGTAAGCTTTACACAGATATTAAAAAGTAACACATTAAATGTGGTAAAAAATTTTTGATTATCAAGAAAATTACCACATTAAAAAGGCGTGAGTTTTTACGTAAGCGTATACAATTTATGTTATTTTTTTAGTGTAAGGTGATGAGGTGAGTATGAAAGAAGCAAAAAAACAATACTATAATACAGAAATACTAAATTGTCTTATTGATGGAGATGTTGTATCAACGCAGCAAATTGCAGATGCGGTTGGTATGTCTGAAAAATCTATCCGAAATAAAATTTTTGATATTAATGAATATCTTCAAGAGAACGATATGGGTATCATTCAGAAAAAGCCTCGTGTTGGAATGTGGTTAGAATGTACGGAAGAGCAGAAACAAAAATTACAGTCGGTTTTAATGAATCGAAATACGGTAGTTGTCAAAGATGATGATAACGATCGTGTAATGGAGCTTTTAAAAATATTCTTTAAGTTAAGACCATGGGAAACAATTACTACACAAAGGCTAACGGAAGAATTGTATTTGAGTGCACCTACCGTGTTGAAGATTATTCGCGAATGTGAAAAATGGTTAGCTCCATATAAAGTGAAAATTGCTAATGAAAAGAATAGAGGTTATCGCTTAGATTGTAATGAGAATGAATATCGTGTCGCAATGAAGGATTTTATCATGAGTGATTTTGATAACGAAAAAATCAAATCTAACATGGATTATTTTTTCTATAACATGGATACGAAGTTGATTCAAAAATCAATTATTGAAACTGAAAATGAATGGAATTATCGATTTACCGATGAGTCATTTTATGAAATCTTTATTTATTGTTGTATTGCATATCAGCGTAGAGAGATTGAATCGCCAAAGGTTGAAGATCGAGGAGAAATCCAAATCTTACAAAAATACAATGAATATCCATTCACAGTGGCAATATTTAAGAAGTTACAGGAAAAACTACATGTATTCTTTTCAAATGAAGAAGTGTTATTTTTAGCCATTCAAATGATGTGTTCAAAATTCATTGGTATTTCAGCTGTAGATGAAACACTTGAACAGGTACAGAAATATGACAATAAATTAATTGAATTTGTAGATATGTCGCTTCATGTTGTTGGTAATATTTTGGATGTTGATTTATCGCAGGATGAAAAACTAAAGGAAAGTTTGATTATACATTTAAGACCAACGATATTTAGAATTCGTATGGGTTTATCTCAAACAAATTCATTAGTACATTTCATCAAGTCTGAATATAAAACGGTATTTAGAGCTACGATGTCCATAAGTATTATGTTTGAAGAATATTATGGCCTTCAATTAACAGAGGATGAAGTAGGTTACATTGTTCTCTATATACAATCAGCACTTGAAAGAATCAAACGTCATTTCAATGTATTATTAATTGCTGATTTTTCAAGAGGACATGCACAACTATTGACAGAACGATTAAAAAAATCAATTTCAGAAATCAAAGAGATTCGTGTTATGAGCGCGCATGACTTTAAATTATATGGGGATAAAACAAGCGATGTGATTATCACGCAAAAGGAATTAGATGTAAAGGATTCTCGGATTATTGTGATTCCAAACTTACTTAGTGATAGTGGAATCGTAAGTCTAAGAGAACAAATTGATGTGGTACTAAAAAGCAGAGATGAAAAAGTAACATCATTTTCTCCAGAGTGTTATCCATTATTGGATCCAGATTTGATTTTTGTACATCAAAAATATGAAGATAAAGAATCACTATTAAGTTTTATGTCATCGGCAATGGCAAAACGTGGATATGTTTCAACAAATTTCTTTGAAACATTAATGGAAAGAGAAAAAGCCACAACAACTTCGATTGGAAACAATATTAGTGTAACGCATGGTGCACAAAGCGAAGTGATTGAACCTAAATTATCAATTGCCGTATTAGATAAACCAATACGCTGGAATGATGATGAAGTTGATCTTGTATTCTTGTTAGGATTTAAAATGACAACTCCAGAAGATATCAAAAGAATCCAGTGTTTCTATAAGGAATACATTTCAATTATAGAAAGAGAAGAAAATTTGAAAAAAATTAAATCAATGAAATCAAACATAGATTTATATAAATTTTTAATTCAATAGGAGGTAGAAGGAAATGGAATTAAAAGACGTATTAGATGAAAGAATTATCGATTTAAACATGGAGGCAAAAAATAAGGATGAAGCAATTCGTCATTTGGCTGCCAAATTAAAAGATGCCAATTATATTGGAGATGTTGATGAATTTGTAAAAGATATCTATCTTCGTGAATCAGAAGGTGTTACTGGTATTGGAAACTTTGTTGCGATTCCACATGGAAAAAGTGATTCTGTAACACAGGTAGGAATTGCGATTGGTAAATTAAACAATGAAATCGAGTGGGAAACATTAGATGGCCAAGGCGTAAAACTTATTTTCTTATTTGCCGTAAGCAATGATCATGAATATGCAAGAAATCATATGAAGTTATTGGCACAGATTGCTGGTAAATTAGGAAATGATGAAAACATCGAAAAATTATTAAACGCAAAAACAGTAGAAGAACTAAAAGAAGTATTTAACTAATTGGTATATGATGAAGCAGATCTTGTGGGTCTGCTTTTTTTCTGTGATTAACAAATAAAAGTTACCACAATTAAATCCGGAAATTTAATACGGACATTTGAAAAAGTACCACATTAAAAAGTCTTTCCATTTTATTTTCCGGAATAAATTACCACAATAAAATGCCCTCTATTAATGTGTAAGAAAGCGCTTTCCGTTGTATCATTTAGACAGTTAAAGAGAGGACATAAGTCCTAAAGAAAGGAGATAGTAATATGAAAATTGTTGCCGTTGCTGCTTGTACATCAGGTATTGCGCACACTTATATTGCTAAAGAAAAATTGATCCGTGCCGCTGAAGCATTAGGACACGAGATCCACGTGGAAACACAAGGTACTATTGGAACTGAAGATGAATTAACTCCAGAACAAATCCAAGAAGCGGATGTTGTTATTCTTGCAGTTGATATTCAGATCACTGGTACAGAACGTTTCAAAGACAAAAAGGTTGTTAAAGTTGGAACTAGCTTAGTAACTAAAGCGCCTAAACAATTGCTTGAAAAAGTAGAAGCAGAATTAAACAAAACTAAATAAGCTTAATAATAAAAAAGGAGAGTAAAAAATGAAAAAAGCATTAGCAGAAATTAAAAAGCACTTGCTAACAGCGATTTCTTACATGTTGCCACTAGTTGTTGCATCTGGTTTGTTAATTGCCGTTGGTAACTTAATGGGAGGAGAGGTTGTAACAGATCTTAGTAAGATGACTGTTCCTAGCGCATTCACTTCACTTGGTGTTCTAGGTATGGGATTATTACCATCATTCATTGGTGGATACATTTCTTATTCTATCGCTGACCGTCCAGGTATTGCCCCAGGTTTCTTAATGGGTCAAATCGCATCATTCTTAGGAGCAGGATTCCTTGGAGGAATGATTGGTGGTTTCGTTGCTGGTTATATTGCATTAGCTATTCGTAAATATGTAAAAGTTCCTAAATGGGCTGAAGCTTTAATGCCAATGATGATTATCCCAACATTAACAGCTATGATTGGTGGATTATTAATGTACTTCGTATTAGGTGGACCAATCACTGCTATGACTAACGGATTGAATAACTTCGTAACTGGATTAGACCAATCTCAAAAAACATTATACGGATTCATTATTGGATTCATCGGATGTATTGACTTCGGTGGAGCAATCAGTAAAGTTCCTAACTTAATTTGTGATGGTTTATTATTGGATGGAATTACAGAACCAGAAGCAATCAAAGTATTAGCTGCTATGGTACCTCCAATTGGTGTAACTTTTGGATGGTTGTTATCAAAAGCATTGAAGAAGAGAATCTTTACAGCTCAAGAAGAAGATGCAATCAAAGTTGCATTCCCAATGGGATTATGTATGATTTCTGAAGGTGTTATCCCTATCGCAATGAACGACTTACTTCGTACAGTTGCTTCAACTTCAATTGGATGTGGTGTTTGTGGAGCAATCAGCTTTACATTCGGTGTTGGATCTAAAGTTCCATCAGGTGGAGTATTCGTAATTCCAGCAATGTCAAATCCATTTATTGCAGTAGTTGCATTATTAGCAGGAAGCTGTGTAACAGCAATCTTATTAAATGTATTGAAGAAAAAATTAACTGATGAAGAATACGTTGGCGGATCTGTTGAAGAAGAAGAAGCTGAAGTAGATTTATCAGGAATCTCATTCGAATAAAAAAATTAAAGTTTAAGAAGAAGGATAAAAAAATATGTATGTTTCAATGAAAGGAATGCTTGAAAGAGCAAACCAAGGAAACTACGCAGTGATGGCTATAAATTGTTTTAACATCGAAACGACTCGTGCATGCATTGAAGCTGCACAGTCGCTTCGAGCACCAATCATTATTAACATTGTGCAAGAACACATGGTCAATCATTGTGATAGTGATTTAATTGCTCCAATTGTAAAGAAATTGGCAAATAGAGCAAGTGTGGAAGTTGCACTTAACTTCGATCATGGGCAAGAGGTGCCTTTATTAAAGAAGGCGTTGCACGATGGATATTCAAGTGTAATGGTAGATGCTTCCAGATATGATTTGGAAGGTAACATTAAAATGACTCGTGAAATTGTTGAGTTTGCTCAAGAATTTGACGCATCAGTTGAAGGTGAAATAGGATGCATGGGAGCCACTGAAGGAGAAGAATTCACTAGTGATCAGATGAAAACGAATCCTCAGCAAGCATTACGATTTGCACAAGAAACAGGTATTGATGCATTAGCTGTATCATATGGATCAAGTCATGGAAATTATCCTGAAGGATATGTTCCGGAATTTGATTTTGAAAGATTAAAAGAAATTAAAGAACTTACAAAAATGCCACTTGTATTACATGGTGGATCTGGTTCAGGTGATGAAAACATCTTGAAATCAGTAAAATATGGAATCAACAAAATTAATGTTGGTTGCGACTTTATGAATGCGAATACAGAAGCAATCAAAAAACACTTAGCAGCAGATCCAGACATCAATTTCTGGGTTATGATGCACCAGGTTGAAAAAGAAAGTCAAGAATTAGTTAAACACTATATCCGCTTATCCGGATCAGAAGGAAAATCTTTATAGTTTATATAGGAGGTAACATATTATGTTAATGAACATGAAAGATTTGCTAACAGTAGCACAAAAGAACCACTTTGCAGTACCTGCATTCAACATTGGATCTGACCAATTGTTAAAAGCAGTTATGAAGACTGTGAAAGAATTGAAATCACCAGTTATTTTGGAAATGAGTCCAGATGAATTCAATTTCGTAGGATATGCACAAATTCAAGCTATGCTTTACGAAGCAGCTCATACAGATGTTCCTGTATGTATTCACTTAGACCACGGTGATTCATATGAAACTGTAGTACGTGCCATCCAAGCAGGTATGACATCAGTAATGATTGATGCATCTAAACTTCCTTACGAAGAAAACGTTGCTATTACTAAAAAAGTTGTTGAAACAGCTCACATTGCTAACGTTTCAGTAGAATCAGAATTAGGTACAATTGGTACAACAGGTAACTCTATTGAAGGTGGAACAGAAGGTGTTATCTACACAGTTCCTGAAGAAGCAAAACAATTCATTGAAGATACAGGAATTGATACATTCGCATGTGCTATTGGTACAGCTCACGGTATCTATCCAAAAGATATGAAACCAAAATTACGTATTGATATCTTAAAAGACATCACTAACCAAGTTTCAGTACCATTAGTATTACATGGTGGATCATCAAATAAAGATGAAGAAATCGCTGAAGCAGTTAAGAACGGTATCTGCAAAATCAATATTTCAAGTGATATTAAAGTTGCATTCTACGAACAAGCACGTAAAACATTAAATGAAAATCCAGGATACAGAGAACCATTAGAAATCTATCCTGCAGCTATGGAAGCATGTGGAAAAGTATGTGCTGACAAAATTAGATTATTTAACTCTCAAGACAAAGTTAAATGTTATTACGAATAATAGTAAAGTAGCAGATAATTACGTATAAAAGGAAACCTTGAGTTTCCTTTTTCTATAGAATGGAGAATATAAAATGAAATATGCAGTCGCAATTGATATTGGAGGAACCAATACACGAGTAGCGTTGATTGATGAAAAATATAAAATTGAGGAAAGAGCACAATTCTCTACGGATGCCGACAATCCAGAGGTTACCCTATTTAAAATTAAACAGGCCATCGATAGCTTTGATAAAGAAATTGTTGGAGTAGGAATGTCATGCCCAGGTCCATTGGATTTGATTGAAGGAAAAATTTTAACTACACCAAATCTACACGGAGAGTGGCATGGACTTTGTATCACAAAAGAATTAGAAAAATTGATTCATAAACCAGTCTATTTAGAAAATGATGCAAATCTTGCAGCTCTTGCAGAAGCTATAATTGGGGAAGGAAAAGAGTATAATATTGTTCAATACTTAACTGTTTCCACAGGACTTGGAGCAGGACTTGTTATTAATAAAAAAGTATTCCAAGGAGCTCATGGATTTGCGAATGAAGTTGCCAATGTATGTTTATGGAATAATGGACCAAGTCACGGAAGTATTTATCCAGGCGGCGTAGAAGCTATCTGTAGTGGAACTGCCATTGAGCAACGTGCAAAAAATGCAGGATTAATTGTAGCTCATGCAGGAGAAGTTAATGATTTAGCTTTAAAAGGAAATTTAGAAGCACAAAAGATTATGGACGATGCTAAATTGTATTTGGCAAACTTTATTGCCGGTATTCAAGCATTTATTGATCCAGAAATCGTAATTCTTGGTGGATCTGTAGCTTTAAAGATTCCTGGATTTGTAGAAGAAGTTGAAAGCTTAGTGAAGACAAAGGTATATCCAGTAGTTGAACCATTAGTAAAAGTAAGAAAATCAACTCTAAATGAAGATAGCGGACTATTAGGAGCTGCTTGTTTAGCATTTAATAGTTAATACACAATAAAATGACCGATATTCAGTGGGAGTGAAATATCGGTCATTTTGTTATATATAGTAACAGACGACTAAAAGTTAGACATTTTAATGTAAGTATATTGTTGTGAATAGGAGAAATAAATACATGATAGTAATCTGTTGCTACCAATAATTGGTTTATCTTTGAACGCGGCCTGAACCGTCTCCACCAGCTAACTTCAACACTTCGTTCATGCTTACCATGTTGAAATCACCTTCGACAGAGTGTTTTAAACAACTTGCGACTACCGAAAATTCGATTATTGACTTTGCATCATATCCTTCTAGACTGGCTGCAATCAATCCAACACCAAAGCTATCTCCACTACTGACTCTGTCTACAATCTGCATATTATATCTTTTTGAGAAATAGTAATCTTTTCCATCATACAACATGGCTGACCAGTTGTTGATATTCGCATTGATAGACTCTCTTAATGTGATAGCTACTTCCTTATATCCTTCGCGATTCCAATAGGATATCCATATTTAATAATAGGCTGATCCTTTTTAATATCTTTCAACGTAAATTTATGTCCTTGGGCAATATCTTCAATAAGTGTAGTCTCTTGACCATCGACATTACATATAGTCCCTTTTTCTAGAGAATATAGTGCAACAGCTACCAAGTCGTTAAAATGAATCTTATAAATTTTTGCACCATTTCTACCTGACTATATTTTAAATGTTAGATGTAAGTACTTACATAGAACAACCCTGTTTTTTGAATAAAGCAATAGAAAAATTTAAAAAGCTTACAAATAAGTATGTTTCATATCTGTTTTTTGATAAAATATAGAAAAAGAGATAATAACCCCTTAAATACAAGTGTGAAAACGATTCCAAAAAAAACTTGACTTATGAAATGTGAGTGGCTACAACAAGAAATATGATGTAAGTACTTGCAATTCTCAACATGTTGGAATAGGGTTGAGGAGTGAAACAAATATGAATATTTATGACATTGCCAAATTATCAGGCGTATCCATTGCGACTGTATCGCGTGTAATCAATAACAGTCCTAAGGTTTCAGAAAAGACAAAAAAGAAAGTCTGGGACGTTATGAATGAGTATGATTACACACCCAACGTATTTGCCAGAGGTTTAGGTTTAAATTCGGTTAAAACGGTTGGGCTAGTTTGCCCAGATGTATCCGATCGTTATATGGCGAGTGCAATTGCGTATTTAGAAAAGAATTTACGCAAGTATGGATATGATTCAATTTTGATGTGTAGTGGCTTTGATTATGAAGGAAAAGTAGAAGCTGTAAAAATATTATTGGATCGAAGAATCGATGCGATGATATTGGTTGGATCACATTATGCAGGAGATTGTGGACAGGATGATATTCAATACCTACAGGATGCTGCCGAAAAAGTTCCTGTCGTACTTATGAATGGTTACGTTCGTGTACCGGGTGTATATTGTGTTTTAACAGATAATTATAAAGCGGTTTATGATACTGTATGTAATCTAATCGAAGTTGGAAGGAAGAAAATTGTGTTTTTGTATGATGCCAATTCGTACAGCACAACAAAAAAATTAGAGGTATATCAAGATGCACTGATTGATAATGGTTTAAAGGTGCAGGAAGAATACAAGGTGCTTATGCCAAATAATGTATTAAAGGCAAGAGATTTATTGGCAAAGAAAAAATTGGATTTTGATGCCGTGATTGCCAGTGATGATGCGATGGCTGTTGGTGCACTTAAATATGTGCATCAAATCAATAAGTCGATTCCTGAAGATGTCAATATCGTTGGATTCAACAACTCAGAACTATGTGTTTGTTGCAATCCTGAAATGAGTTCTATTGATTCACAAGAAGAAGAATTAAGTGAAATTGCGGTTGATTCGCTTATTAAAGTTCTTGCGGGAAAATCAGTTCGACAAAAAATGGAGATTCCATGTATATTTTTTAGGCGAAATACAACACAGTTCTAAATATTAAGAGGATTACTGTGAAGTCGAATAAAAAAGTACTTGGATGTTTCCAAAATAGTGATGCGATTGGAAAGATTCAACAAGGATCAGCATGGTGGTTCAATGACAATAAAACAGGTATGGAAAAACAAATGACGTCTTTGGCAAACCTAGGATTATTAGGTAATTTCTTAGGTATGTTGACAGATTCAAGAAGCTTCTTGTCTTATTCAAGACATGAATATTTCCGTCGAATCATGTGTAACTTAATTGGTACATGGGTAGAAAATGGAGAGTATCCTTATGATAAAGAAAACTTAACTGAAATCGTTAAGGGTATCTCTTACAACAATGCCGTTCGTTATTTTGGATTTGATTTATAATAGTTTTTGAGAGAACTTTGATTCAAGGTTCTCTTTTTTAGTGTCATAATTTAAAAATATGACACTTTTTCTATTGAAATGAAGTCAAAATGAGTCAAGTCTGACTCAAAACGGGGTAAAAAAGCATAAAAAGGTGTCAAAATCTGAAATTATGAACCAAAACACGCTAAAAAAGTAGTGAAATGAGTCAAAATTTAAAATTTTGAACCAAAACATGCTTAAAAAGAAGTGAAATGATTCAATATTTGAAATTATGGCATTTTTTTGGATTTTGAGCATGCTAAAAAATTGTGTGATTTAAACTCATCTTCATGTTTCCCCTAGAAAAATGTAATTTTATTTAAATATTCCCCTAGAAAAGTGTTAAATACAGTGGAATATTCCCCTAGAAAAATGTAAAATCAGATTAAAGGAGGAAGATTCTATGTATCGATATATATATAATGATTTAGTCGAATGGAAAAATAATAGCTACCGCAAACCTTTGATTTTAAATGGTGCAAGACAAACGGGAAAGACTTGGATTTTAAATGAATTTGGGAAAAAAGAATATAAAAATGTAGTGTATATTAATTGTGACAATAATAATGAGATGAAAGAAATGTTCTATGATTTCGATGTGAATCGTTTGATCTTAAGCTTTTCAGCTCTTACAAATACGCGAATTGAAAAAGAAAATACATTGATTATTTTAGATGAAATACAGGAATGTCCATTAGGATTAACGGCATTGAAATATTTCCAAGAAGAAGCCTCGGAATATCATATTGTTGTGGCAGGAAGCTTATTAGGTATCACTTTACACCAATCAACAGGATTTCCAGTGGGAAAAGTGGATCAATTAACGTTGTATCCCATGTCATTTAAAGAATTCTTGTTGGCTTTAAATGAAGATATATTGGTAGAACAGATGGAACACCATAATTGGAAAGAGATGGATGTGTTCCATGAAAAGTTAAAGAATTATTTAAGGCAATATTATTATGTTGGTGGTATGCCTGAAGTTGTTAAATATTATGCTCAAACCAAGGAAATATTTCATGTTCGCGAAATACAAAATAGAATTCTTTTAAACTATCGACAAGATTTTTCAAAACATATACCAGGAAATTTATTGACCAAAGTAAATTTAGTGTGGGATTCTGTTCCTGCACAATTGGCAAAGGAAAACAAAAAATTTATATATGGAATGCTAAAAAAGGGTGGGCGTGCAAAAGAGTTCGAGGATGCGATTCAATGGCTTGTGGATGCAGGCTTGGTGTTTAGGGTAAATCGCATAAATAAAGTATGTATGCCACTTAAGTTTTATGAGGAGTTCAATGCATTTAAACTGTATCTGCTCGATCTAGGACTTCTTGGCGCAATGGTGGATGCTCCCGCAAAAAACATTTTAATAGGAGATAACGTTTTTAAAGAATATAAGGGTGCTTTTACGGAGCAATATGTTGCTCAACAAATAGTGGCTTGTAATGTAACTCCAAAATACTATAATAATGAAAATTCAACAAATGAAATTGACTTTGTAGTTCAATTAGGAAATGTATATCCAATTGAGGTTAAGGCAGAAGAGAATTTAAAATCAAAAAGTATGAATACATTATTAAATGAGAATGAGGATATGGAAGGGTGGAAATTTTCAATGTCTTCATATCGTACTTTTAAACAAATCATAAATATTCCTTTGTATGATGTGGATGAATGGATATTAATGTATAAAGAAAAGATGTTGGAAATTTAAACCAACATCTTTTTAGGTTCTACCTGTTTTCATTGATATATTCATTTACGCTTTGTTTGACAATATTGAAGTTGACTTCACCATATTGTAGTAGGGCATTATGGAAGTCTACATTGTCAAATTTAGATCTTAATCTAGATTTGGCTGTACTCTTTAAATCTACGATTTGAAGATATCCATAATAGTAAGATAAGAATACAGTTGGATTGTCTGCCAATTGATTATAAATACTTTCTAATCCGTCTGAACCAAACATATCACCATATTCATTTTTAAAATCATTGAGTGACATACCATCATAATGAATGCTAATATCCATTAAGACAATGTATAGATTGGTAAGAATATTGTTTAAGTTATAGGCTTCTAATAAATCTTCATTATTATCTAAATAATGTAAAGACATGCTTTCCATATAAGTAGCCCATCCTTCAGACATACCTAGATTGTTGTAGAAGAATTGAATTGGATATTTTAAATGTTCCTTATTGTATTGCGCTTGATACATATGTCCGGCAATACCTTCATGAGCCAATGTTTGATAAAGTGTTAAGCTGGATGGATCATCGCCATAATCACGTTTGTTGTAGCGCATCTGATAGTTTTGTGAATAATCCAATGCGGGTGTAATAAAGTAGGCAACAATTCCACTGACAGATTGATCTTCTGGTAGTGCCTTTAAATCATATTTCATGGTTTCTACTTCTGGAAAATCCTTTTTATAGTTCTTTTGAAGGCTTTCTAGAATTTGATTTACATCTGTAAAATCCGTTGAAGCAGAGTCTAGTTCATACGCAATCATGGGATTGGCTTTATATAGTTTTTGGAATTTAGTGATGGCCGAATTGATTGCGGATTGTGTATTCTCTTTAATTGTAGAAATAGAATCAGTAGAACTTGTCGCATTTTCAACTAATACTTCATAGTATTTCTTACCATTTTTATAGTTGGATAATCCTTGTAATGGCTGTACTTTGGATTGAAGAGGAGTTAACGTATCTAACATAGCCTGATAACTTGGAAAGAAATTTGTATCCATAGCTTCTTTGACTTGTGCTTTATAAGATGTTGTTTTTTCTTCATCCAGATTTAAAGTTTCAATCGCATTATATAATGCACTTGTGACTGAACTATTCTCTTTATTATTGATTACGTCTTGAATGTCTTGTGTAACAGAATCATAGTCAAATTGTAACGTATTCTTATCTGCTTGTTCTTTTGTGTATTCCAACACATCATTTGTATAGCGAGGCACATCGTTGATGAGTGTAATCAAATCTTGGATGTCTTTTTCACTGCGTAAAATGTATTCTGAAAAAACAGAAATCAAGTTTTGGTGAAGTCCACTCATTGTGCTCCAACAATTATTCAAATACTGAAATTTCTTGTTTTCTGTTTTTAAACTCAATTCATTCTCATACTTTAATTCATCGTAGATAGTTTGTTGTGTCTTGTCTAAAGTACTGCGATTAAACTTGTTTAATTTCTTTTGATCTTCTTTGATTTCTTCTGTATTGTCCGTATAAAATTCGCCAAGACTTACCTCTACTTTATTGATATCAATACCATAGTCTTCTGGATGTTCAAAGAATTGGTGCATCGTTGTATAGTCGTTTTCGGCATATTCAACAACTAACTGGTTTGTGTATTTTGTGAAGTCCTTGTTTTCTTTAGCTGCAAACGTGTTATCTTGCATAGTCGTTGAGCCACATGCAGTGAGTGATAATACGGTAAAGCTAATAAATAGTTTTTTGAATGTATTTTTCATGAGAATCCCCTTATTTTCAAAAAAGGACTGATTATTCATCAGCCCATGTAATTTTCTTATTCTTAACACCTGCAATAGATGCCAATGCCAAAAGGTCATATCCCTTTTCAACAATATATGCATGCCCTTTTTGGAAAGCTTTTTCAATTACCATTCCAACACCAACAATTTCAGCTTGTGCCTGCGCAATTAAGTTTTCTGTTCCCTTGAACGCTTCACCATTTGCCAAGAAGTCATCAATGAATAATACTTTATCGCCTTTTTTTAAGTATTCTTTTTCAATACAAATTGGATATGTTTTATTCTTTGTGAAAGAGAAGACTTCCGCAAAAGCAGGATCGATCATTGTGCTCGGCTGTGTTTTCTTGATGAAAATCAATGGTACATTCAAACGGATGGCAGTCGCATAGGCTGGGGCAATACCACTAGATTCAATGGTTACTACTTTTGTGATGCCTTTGTCTTTAAAGTGTTCATAAAATTCATTTCCCATTTCATCTACTAAAGAACAGTCGATTTGATGATTTAAAAAAGCATCAACCTTTAATACCTCATCATTAATAAAATGTCCTCTAGTCTCGATTGCGTTTTTCAGTGCTTTCATTTTGCTTTCCTTCCTCTTTTCGCTTTATTTGTACAATAGTTTGTCCGATACGATGATTCTTTACTTCCTTAACATATACATCCATTAAGTCTAGACTGACTTTAAAATGTGAACCTTCATCAGGAATTTGTCCATAATGATTTAGGATGTATCCTCCAAATGTGTCACAATCCTCGTTTTCTAATGAAATGTTTAAAGCTTTTTCAACATCTTCAATGTCGGCAGAGCCATAAATTCGAAATTGATCTGCATCAATTTGTTGGATTGGATCTGGCTCATCAATATCATCATCTTCTTGGATTTCACCAAGAAGGGTTTCAATAATATCGTGTAAAGTCACGATACCGGTCATTCCTCCATATTCATCAAGTAAAACCGCAAAGTATACTTTTTTGATTTTCATTTCTTTCAATAAAACATCGGCCTTCATATTTTGTGAAATAAAGAAAGGCTGATCCATTGCTTTATTGATGACGTTATCTTGTTCAATCGAATCTAAACGGAAATAATCACGTGTATCTAGAATACCTACGACATCATCATTATCCTCATCACATACAGGATATAATGTGTGGCGATTTTCTAGAATGGTTTGTTTCCAAGTTTCTTTATCATCATTTAGATATAGACAAACAACTTCACTTCGATGCGTACAAATTTCTTCAACAGGTGTATCATCAAATTCAAATAAGTTCTCGATAAATTCTTTTTGACTTGGTTCAACACCACCACCGTTGATTACTTCATAAATATCTTCTTCGGAATAGTCTTCCTGTTCTTTTTCTACTTCAAAGCGAAGGAAGAAAGTAAATGGTGTGAATAAGGTTTGAACACCTTTCGCAATGGACATAAATGGTTTTTCAAACTGATTCTTATGTACATTCGCAAATTTTCTTGGTAATAAATCACTCAATAAAATATATACATACACCAATAGAAGTACGACTACATAAAGTAATGGAGTATGGATCATGGGTTGTAAATAGATTACACTCATCACAATGCCAAATACTTCCATGCATAGGGATAACCATTTTAATGTAGCTTGGTATTTATAAGAATCATCTTCGATTTCTTTATTTGTAGAAACGATGCTGCTTGTCATTGAAAACAAGATGTTTAGAATAAATGTAAATAAAATTAAGATGGGAAGGCTCATATTAACCCTCCTAAACTATACTGTAACGGGACTGAATCATCCGGATTCATGAAACTATCACTCCTTCATTAATACCCATTATCATACACAATTTAAAGGCTTTTTTCAATGTGATAAAGAAAACAACCAGAATAAGTCCGGCTGTTTTATTGTTGCATGTATTTATCGGCATTATTCATTAAATATTGAATGATGGATTGTCGTGTCACAATACCAATAAAAATCTGGCGATCATCGACTACGGGTACGAAGTTTTGTTTCAAAGATTGAGCGAACAATTGATCGACTGGAACATCGATTTGAACTGGTGGCGTAAAGTCTCCACGAATTAGTTCACGAATCTCCATTTGTTCTAGATCTTCTTTATGAATTGAAGGATGGTCTAATAAGTACCAAAGAAAATCCCCCTCTGTAATGGTTCCTACATAAACTCCTTCCTTATTAATAATGGGCATGGCTGTATATTTGTGCTTGCGCATGAGGGCAAGCCCATCTTCAACACTGATATTATCGTATAAATATTTAACACTATTTTTAGCCTTCAGAAAAAAGAAAACATTTTCCTGCATTGTCTATCACCTCAACGTAATAATATCATAATAATTATCATTTAAAAATCATACAATTATGGGAAATTGTGCAGAAGTATGATAGAATTTCTATAAAAGTGGAGGCAAGAAAATGGAACAATATAAAAAAGAGTTTATTGATTTCATGTTGGAATCTAAAGTATTAAAATTTGGTGATTTTACACTAAAATCAGGACGTAAATCTCCATTCTTTATGAATGCTGGTGGATATGTTACAGGTAATCAGTTAAAAAGATTAGGCGAATATTACGCAAAGGCAATCGTTGATAAATATGGTAAAGACTTCGATGTATTATTCGGACCTGCATATAAGGGAATTCCATTGGCTGTTGCGACGACAATCGCATTAGATAATTTATATGGAATGGAAGTTCGTTATTGTTCAGATCGTAAAGAAGAAAAAGATCATGGAGCTGACAAGGGAAGTTTCTTAGGAACAAAACTACAAGATGGAGATCGTGTCGTTATGATTGAAGATGTTACGACATCTGGAAAATCAATGGAAGAAACAGTACCAAAGGTTCGTGGTGCAGCAAATGTTGAAATTGTTGGATTGATGGTTTCTTTAAATCGTAATGAAAAGGGAAAAGGTGAAAAAACTGCATTAACTGAAGTTAGTGAATTATATGGTTTCCCTACTGCTGCAATCGTATCCATGCCAGAAGTGATTGAATATTTAGGAGATAAATTAGATCCTGAATTAAAATCTAGAATTGATGCATATTATGAAGAATATGGAGCTAAGGAATAGAGTCGAAAGATTCTATTCTTTTTTGTTTACTTTGCGCACTGCGGTATGTATATATAAGTGCTTTATATAAAACAAATTTAAACGTTCTGCTTTTCTTGTGTTAAAATGCAACATTTCACGTTACTTTTCACTTGTTCTGAACTAAAATAGAAGTAGATAGTGCAGTATATAAAAGCGAGGTGATGGTGTATATAATATGCTGTACCATGACTTTAAGGAAAAGACAAATAATAATTCTTACAAAAAATTTATAATTTTGGTAAAATGTCTACAACAACGAGTCTTCTTACGGGATATAATTCCAGTTGTAGAAGGCTCGATTTTTGTATATTAGGAGGTATCTTATGATAATTACAATTACACGTGAATTTGGAAGTGGTGGAAGAACCATTGCCAAGAAATTAGCTGAAAAACTAGGCTATGCTTATTATGATTATGAAATTGTGCAACAAATTGCTCAAGAAAGTGGTTTTGCGAAAGAGTATATTGAAGAAAATGGGGAAGATGCATCAAGCACAAGTACATTTGGTTTTATTTGGAATAATTATGGATATAACTTATCGGATGAACTCTATGTTGCACAAAGAAACGTTATTTGCGAATTGGCTGATAAAGGCAACTGCGTTATTGTAGGAAGATGTTCAGACTATATTCTTCGTGATCGTAAAGACGTATTGAATGTATTTATTCATGCAGACTTTGAATATCGAAAGAATCGTGTTGTTTCGGTTTATGGACAAAATGAATTTGCGCCAGACAAACGAATCAAGGACAAAGATAAACGTCGTATTGCTTACTATAAATATTACACAGATCGTAAATGGGCGGATGCTAAAAACTATCAATTGTGTTTAGACAGTGGTGTTTTGGGTATTGATAAGTGTGTGGAATTAATTGAAAAAGCCATGTAATTTTACTTTGACAAATTAAAAAAAATAAAAATATAATCACTTCGTAACGAGTGGCAGAAACAGCGTAAATCCAGTTTTCTGCTACTTTTTTATATTTTTGTAAAGTGTGTTGCTTAAAAGCGTAAGTCCAACTTATGTAGGCAATGCACTTTTTTGTGTTTTATGGAGGTAAAGAATGGAAGAAAACAACAAAATGAAAAATGAGCCAGTCAATAAGTTGATGCTTCAAATGGGTGTGCCTATGATTTTATCTATGGCTTTGCAAGCTGTCTATAATATTGTGGACAGTGCCTTTGTAGGAAATATGAAAGAAGGAAGTGAAGCCGCATTAAATGCACTTACCTTAGTTTTCCCTATCCAGATGTTGATGGTGGCCTTAGCTATTGGTACAGGCGTTGGAGTTAATGCCTTACTAGCAAGAACTTTAGGGCAAAGAAATCGTGAAAAAGCTTCTAAAGTAGCCGGAAATGGTTTGTTTCTAGCTACAGTTATTTATATTATTTGCGTATTATTCGGTTTGTTTGGTATTAAAGCCTATATATCTTCTCAAACAAGTGATGCTCTTGTGTTATCGATGAGTATCGATTATCTAAGAATTTGTTGCCTATTATCTTTTGGTGTTGTGTTCTTTTCTATATTTGAAAAACTACTCCAAGCTACAGGACGCTCCTTATATTCTACAATTGGACAAGTTACAGGAGCCGTAATCAATATGATTCTAGACCCTATCTTGATTTATGGCTTTAATTTAGGTGTGCAAGGAGCGGCTTATGCGACAGTCATTGGACAAATATTGTCGGCTTTATTATTATTTGTGTTTCATATGCGTTTTAATAAGGAATTTGATCATGGTCTTACTTATACAAAACCAAATAAGCGTATTATCAAAGAAATATATTCGATCGGACTTCCAGCCATTATTGCTCAGGCATTGATGTCATTTATGGTGTATGCGATGAACTTAATTCTAAAATTTGATGCATCTGCACAAACGGCCTATGGCCTTTTCTATAAAGTGCAACAATTTGTATTATTTATGGCATTCGGTTTAAGAGATGCGATTACACCAATCATTGCCTTTTCGTATGGTATGCAAAATAAGAAGCGTGTTAAAGATGGAATTAAATATGGCTTAATATATACTATAGTATTAATGGTCTTGGGCACTCTAATTACAGAACTATTCCCAAATTTCTTTGCCACACTATTTAATGCGGGACAATCTAGAATGTATTTTATCAGTGCTGTTCGAATCATTTCCATCAGTTTTGTGTTTGCGGGTGTGAATATCGCATTTCAAGGTGTGTATCAAGCTTTGAATGGAGGTATGGAATCCTTAATTGTATCCTTACTTCGACAAGCCATTTTCATTTTACCTTTGGCTTGGGGATTTTCAAAACTTGTCATTCAATATGATATGGATGTATCTTTGATTTGGTATGCATTTGTGATTACGGAAGTTTTATCTTGTATTGTGGGATGGGTATTTTTAAGACGAATTGAGAAAAAGAAGATGGTGTTTGATTAAGGTCAAACACTTTTTCTTTTGTGTGGTGTATAATAAAATACATATGGAGGAAACATATGGAACAAGATTCTCTATTTTCAATACAAGAAGATACAAGGCCTTTAGCGGATCGTATGCGCCCGGAAACATTAGATGAATATGTGGGACAAAAACAGCTTGTTGCCAAAGGAAATCTTTTGTGGCAAATGATTGAACATGATCAAGTGACATCGATGATTTTCTGGGGGCCACCTGGAGTTGGAAAAACGACATTGGCACGTATTATTGCACATCAGACAAAGAGTTATTTTGTAGATTTTTCTGCGGTTACAAGTGGTATAAAAGAAATCAAGGAAGTTATGAAGCAGGCAGATACGCGTAGGGCCTTGGGACAAAGAACAATTCTATTCGTAGATGAAATCCATCGTTTTAATAAGGCTCAACAAGATGCGTTTTTACCCTATGTTGAAAAGGGAAGTATCATTCTAATTGGTGCTACAACAGAAAATCCTAGTTTTGAGATCAATTCCGCTCTTTTATCTAGGTGTAGAGTGTTTGTACTAAACAGTTTGAATACGGAGGATTTAAAGGATTTGATTATTCGTGCTATTTCCAGCTCAAAAGGATTAGGCAATTTAAAAATACATATTAAGGATGAAGATATTGAAGCAATTGCCGCATTTTCAGGTGGAGATGCCCGCTTTTGTTTAAATACACTAGAGATGGTTGTTTATAATAGTCCAAGTGAATTGGATGGGATTCATGTTTCGCAGGATATATTGAAGCAATGCCTTCAAAAAAGGTCGTTATTGTATGACAAAAAAGGGGAGGAACACTATAATATTATTTCGGCTCTACATAAAAGTGTACGAAACTCCGATGTACAGGCCGCTGTATATTGGTTAGCACGTATGTTAGAGGCTGGAGAAGATCCTTTATATATCGCAAGAAGATTTGTTCGTATGGCAAGTGAAGATATTGGTATGGCAGATTCTAGAGCTTTAGAAATCTGTGTGGCAGCCTATCAGGCATGTCACTATTTGGGTGTCCCAGAATGTAACGTACACTTAACACATGCAGCTGTTTATTTGGCTTTAGCACCAAAATCAAATGCTTTAGAAGTGGCTTATAATAATGCGAAAAGTGATGCGCTAAAAACATTAGATCAGCCAGTGCCTTTACATATTCGTAATGCACCAACAAAGTTAATGAAAGATTTAGGCTACAGTAAAGGATATGAGTATTCACATGATTATGAATACCATATGACGGATATGCAGTGCCTTCCGGATGCTTTAGTTGGTAAAGAATATTATGTACCAAGTGATCAAGGATCTGAAGTGAAGGTGCGAAATCGTCTTGCGCAGATCAAACAAATCAAGGCAATGGTGCATAGAAATCGTATGATGAAGAAAAAGTAGTTGAAAAAAACTAGAATTAAGAATAGTGTATTTTATGAAATAAAGGAGTGTTAAAGTGGAAACCACTTTATGAGATACAAACAAAACTTGGAGGATTACATGAAAATAGAGATTCATAGTTTAAAAGAAACACAGGAATTTGCTACTAAAATGGCAGATCTTTGTAGAAATAAACAATTAGTTATTACATTAGATGGAGATTTGGGTGCAGGTAAAACAACTTGGACAAAGAGCTTCGGGAAAGCTTTGGGTGTAAAGAATGTGATCAATTCACCAACTTTTACAATCTTAAAGGATTATAAACAAGAAGGTGGAGTCCCTTTCCATCATATTGATGCGTATCGTTTAGAAGGAAAATGTCAGGACTTAGGTTTTGAAGATTGTTTTGATGAAGGAATTACTGTAGTAGAATGGTCAGAATTTATTGAGGAACAATTGCCTCAGGACCATATTAAAATTTCTTTTGAAGAAGGTATCGATGAAAATCGTACAGTGACATTAGAATATACGGGTCCTGTATCAAAGAGTATTGTGGAGGCATATCATGATTAGTTTATGTATGGATAGTGCTTATAAAGCATTAGTGTTAGGTTTATATAAAGAAGGAACATTGATTGATGGTGTATCTATTGAAGCATTTAAAAAACAAAGTGAAACAATCTTTGTGGAATTAAATCAATTGTTTGAAAAGACAGGTTTAGACTATAAAGATGTCGATGAAGTGATTATCACAGATGGTCCTGGATCTTATACGGGTATTCGTATTGCGATGACAATTGCGAAAGTATTCTGTACACAGATGCATAAAACATTAAAGTGCATTAGTACAATGCAGTTGTTTGCGGGCATGGATGAAAGTGCTAATGTTATTTTGGATGCGCGTAGTAAAAGAGCCTATGTAGCACACTTAGAAAAGGGTGTTGTGGTTGGTGAAACACAAATTTTAGAAGTCGATCAATTAGAAGATTTCTTAAATGAACATCCTGGGACATTATATGGGGATGGCTATTTAGTAAATCAAGAAGCTGCAAGTTGTGATTTCTTGAAGAATTTTATTGAAGTGCCAAGTCGTACAATTGAAAATGTACATGCCTTAGTTCCTCAATATTTAAAAGAAAGCGATGCTTATAAAGCATGATTTTTAAAGAAATGAAAGACACGGATCTAAGTCGTGTTTTAGAACTTGAACAAGCATGTTTTAAACAGCCTTGGCTCGAAAAAGACTGTTTATATGAATTGAATGAGAATCCTTTTTCTCATGGTTGGATCTTAGAAGATGAAGATGCAATTGTAGGCTATGCGTTTTTATGGGAAACCTTTGAAATGGCGCAGTTAGCTCGTATTGGAGTCGATCCAAACTTAAGAAAAAGAGGATATGGAAAAGAATTGATGATGCATTTGTTTGATCGAGCAAGAGAAGTAGCTTGTGAGTTTATGACATTAGAGGTTCGTGCCAGTAATGAGGCAGCATTGAATTTATACAAGAAAATGGGCTTTATTCAAGTCAATGTATCTAGGAGTTATTATCCGGATGGAGAAGATGCCATTGTGATGACATTGGCATTGTAGGAGGATTATATGATTATTATCGGAATTGAAAGTAGTTGTGATGAAACAGCCGTTGCGGTTGTTAAAGATAAGAAGGAAGTATTATCGAGTGTAGTCGCAAGCCAAATTGATGTACATACAGAATTTGGTGGGGTCGTACCCGAAGTTGCGAGCCGTATTCATGTAGAAAATATTTCGTATTGTATTGAAAAAGCATTGAAGGATGCCAATATCACTATGGAAGATGTGGATGCCGTTGCTGTTACGCAGGGCCCTGGCTTAATTGGATGTTTACATGTGGGTGTGCAGGCAGCGAAGACTTTGGCTTTTGCCTACCACAAACCATTAGTTCCTGTACATCACTTGGCAGGACATATTTATGCCAATGAATTAGTGGTGGATATGAAGTATCCTGTATTGGCACTTGTTGTTTCTGGAGGAAATACGGAACTTGTTTATATGAAGGATGAGACAAGTTTTGAAATCTTAGGAGAAACGCAGGATGATGCGATAGGAGAAGCCTTTGATAAGGTGGCTCGAGTATTGGGTCTTGGATATCCGGGTGGTCCTAAAATTGATAAATTGGCAAGAGAAGGAAAGCCGGTATATGAACTCGCAAAACCGAAGACACAGGGACGTTATGATTTTAGCTTTTCTGGATTGAAGAGTAGTGTTCTACAATTTACAAAGCGTATGGAAAGACAGGGCAAGACATTTGACATGGCTGATTTAGCTTGTTCGTTCCAAGAATGTGCATTGGATGAAATTTTCTCTCGAGTAAGAGCCGTACTAGATGATCATAAAGATATTCGTCACTTTGTAGTGGGTGGTGGAGTAAGTGCCAACTCAAGACTTCGTGAAAAAGTAGAAGAATTAAGGAATGAATATCCAGAAGTCGAATTTACTGTACCTCCAATGTATTGTTGTACAGACAATGCAAGCATGATCGGTGTTGCTGGAACGATTGCGTATCTTTCTGGCAGAAGAGGGGATGCGAGTTTAACAGCGGATTCAAGTCTAGAAATCCAATAGGAGGTTTTATGCAAGAGTTACGTTTACTTCAAGAAAAAGATTTAGAAAGTATGTATCCTATCTATGTACATTATGTAAAAACGAGTGTTGCGATTTTTGATCTTGTGCCAGATTCTTTTAATGTATTTAAAGAACATATGATGAAAATTTCAAAGACGCATCCATTTTATGTGGCACTTTATGACAATGTTTTAATTGGCTATGGATATGTGCATCCGGCTTTTTCAAAGGAAGCGTATAAGTATTGTGTAGAACTTACTATTTATTTTAAAGAAGGAAAACATTATGGTTTGCCTTCAAAAATGTTAGATCAGCTTGAAGCAGATTGTAGAAAGCTAAACGTGCGTTGGATCATTTCATGCATAACAGATTCGAATGAAGAAAGTATAGCTTTTCATAAAAAGCATGGATTTACAATGTATGGGGCACTACCATCTTGTGGTATGAAATTTGATGCATGGCATGGTGTAGTTTGGCTTTGTAAGAGATTGGATGAAGTTAAAAACGATTTTACCTGCGCAAGTAATGCAACCATCTTGGGCAATGTTTCAATTGGTGAAGGTTCAAGTGTTTGGTATAATGCCGTGATTCGTAGTGAAGAAGAAACGATTGAAATTGGGCAAGAAACCAATATTCAAGATCAGTGTGTTTTGCATACGGATTGTGGCTATCCATTAAAAATTGGTGATCGTGTTACGATTGGTCATGGGGCCATTGTGCATGGTTGTACGATTGAGAATGAGGTGCTTATTGGTATGGGGGCTGTTGTTTTAAATGGAGCCCATATAGGAAAGCATAGTGTAATTGGTGCGGGTTGTGTTGTGCCTGAAAACATGGTGATTCCACAAAGGAGTGTTGTGGTTGGAGTGCCAGCTAAGATCATTAAGAAGACTTCAGAATCTCAGATTTCTGACATTCTTTCAAATGCAGAACATTATATAAAATTATCGAAAAAATTGGGTTAGTCATTTGGCTGATCCTTTTATATATTGTAAAATCTTTGTAGTGAGGTTGACTATGGAAAACTTATTAAATTATGCACATTTAAGAAGAGATATTGACTTCTCTGTTCGCCCCTTTAACGAGGTGGATATGTTAGTATGTGCCGATCTATCTTATGTGGATTGGGATGGCATTGTGGATAAGGAAGAGGTTTCTTTAGAGGAAGCATGTCGTAAATATCTTTCTTTAAATAGTGAAGAGGAATTAAAGAGTAAGTACACATTTTCAATGAATCTTCCACATTTGATTGATGCGTTGCAAGATACGATTCGTTATGGAAGTATAAAGTTGAAGAACTATAAAAAAGTTTATAGCGATGAAGACGTGATTCAATTTAATGTTGTAACACTTGTATTGCCAGATGGATCATTCGTTGTTTCTTTTAGTGGTACAGATGGCAGTATTACGGGTTGGAAAGAAAATTTGATGATGACATATAAATCGGATCTTCCTTGTCAAAAATTGGCTAAAGATTATGTCAAAGAAACCATTGAGAATATTCCTGAAACAAGTTATTTGTTTGGATTGAAAAAGAAAAAGGTATATCCAAAGATATACTTAACGGGGCATTCGAAGGGTGGAAATCTGGCGATGTATGCCTTTTTAAAAAATCCAGAATTACAAAGATATATTGAAGGTGTGAAAAGTTTTGATGGGCCTGGCTTTGTGGATGGCTTTTGGCAAGGTGATGAGGATGTATCTAAAATCACAAACTATATTCCTAAGGATAGTATAGTGGGGCGTGTCTTACATCATCGAGAACAAACGAAAATCATGGATGCCCAAGGTTCTGGTCTAGTTCAGCATGATACACTGATGTGGAGCGTGGATGTAAAAGACTTTAATTATTGTGATTCTCTTACTAAAGAAAGTGATGATATGTTAGAATATTTAAACAAACTATTATTAAATCGCTCAATTGAAGAGAAGGAACGCTATTGTCATTTAATTGGGGAATTATTTGATCGTATGGAAATTCGTACAATTGCGGATTTAACTGAATTTTCATTTAAACAGGCGTTATCTGGAATTAAGGAGATTCGTCAATTGAATGCAGAAGAAATTAAGTTTATGTTGGAAGTTGTAAAATTTATTGCGGTGCAATCCGCTCCAATATTAGTGAAGGGAAGAAAGTAAAATGAGAAAAATAGGTTGGATAGGTGCTGGCATTATGGGCCAGCCAATGGTGATTCATTTGTTGAATAAGGGGTATGAAGTGCATGTATACGCAAGACATCCAGAAAGGGTAGAACAAGCTAAAAATGCAGGTGCTATTTTAGAAGAATCGATTGAGTCTTTGACATCCAATGTAGATGTAGTTTGTACAATGGTCGGTTTTCCTAGTGATGTTAAAGAAGTATATGATGTGATTTTTGGTTGTATTGAAGCGGGTAAAACTTGTATTGATTTTACAACTTCAAGTCCAAAATTAGCTAAAGAATTATATACAAAAGGTAAAGAATCGGGTGTTCATGTATTGGATGCGCCAGTCACTGGTGGAGATACGGGAGCTAAGAATGGTACTTTAACTGTATTGGTTGGTGCAGATAAAGAGGATTTTGAAACGAATAAAGAAATCTTTGAAGCGTTTGGAACACAAATTGAATATTGTGGTTTGGCAGGTTGTGGACAACATGTCAAGATGGCAAATCAAATTATGATTGCGAATACGCTACAAGGTATTTGTGAAGCCATGTCATATTTGAATTGTAAAGATGTGGATGAATCTTTTGTATATCGTTTCTTGCGTAATGGAGCAGCGGGATCTAAACAATTGGATTTTCAAGGTAAGAAGATGTTAGAAAATGATTATGCGCCTGGTTTTTATGTGAAGCATTTTGTGAAGGATTTAAAGATTGCGGTACAAGAGGCAAGCTTTCCTTTGTATGGTGTAAATCGTGTTATCGAAGAATATGTGGATTTAATGGATCGTGGCATGGCAGATTTGGGTACGCAATGTTTGATTGAGTTTTTTAGAAAGCCAAAAATTAAAGCGGTCATCTTTGATATGGATGGTTTGATGTTTAATACGGAAATTATGTTTAAGGATGAATTTAAAGAGAAGGCTAAAGAATTGGGTGTTTCTTGTCCAGACTATTTTCCAGAGCCATTAATTGGTTGTGATTCAAGAAAGGTTGCAGAGTTTGAAATGATGTATCCAGGTGTGACAAGAGTTATGGAAGAAATTCAAGAAGAGCGCGTGGATTATTTCTTTAAATACTTTAAAGAGCCAGGTAGTGCTAACATGATTGGCTTGCAGAATCTAATTGAGTATATTGAAGAGAATAAGATTCCTTATGCGGTTGCTTCTAGTTCGCATCCTCAGGCTATCAAAAAGTTCTTGTCGCATGCTGGTTTTGTGTTAAGTCCAAATGTGATTGTTTCTTCTAAAGAGGGATATAAATCAAAGCCGGCTCCAGATGTTTTCTTGGCAGCTGCTGAAAGATTAGGGATGGAACCAGAAAATTGTTTAGTGTTAGAGGACAGTAAGCATGGAATTATGGCAGCGGCCAATGCGAAGATGCATTCCATCTTTATTCAAGATCAGATTGCGCCAGATGACGAGATGAAGGAATATATTCAAGATTCGTGTAAGGATTTAAATGGGGTAATTGATTATTTAAAGCGTTGTAAATAATTGGTTGCTACTTTATAATATTGTTTAGGGAAACATTAGGAGGACGCAATGAAAAAAGAATTAGTCATTGTTCTTGATTTTGGAGGACAATATAATCAGTTGGTTGCACGTCGTGTTCGTGAGTGCAATGTATATTGTGAAATTTATTCATATAAAACAGATTTAGAAAAAATCAAAGCTATGAATCCAAAGGGAATCATCTTAACTGGAGGACCAAATAGTTGTTATGAACCAGATTCACCTACATATTCAAAAGAATTGTTTGAATTGGGTATTCCAGTTCTTGGCCTTTGCTATGGCGCACAATTGATGATGCATGTATTGGGTGGAAAAGTAGAAAAAGCAGATCACCGTGAATATGGTAAGACAGAGGTTCTTGTGGATAAGACTTCTTCTAAAATCTTTGAGGGTGTATCTGAAAAAACAATTTGCTGGATGTCACACTTTGACTATATTTCACAGGTAGCACCTGGTTTTGAAATTACGTCTCATACAGATAATTGTCCTTGTGCATCAAGTGAAAATGCAGAAAAAGGATTATATGCTATTCAGTTCCATCCAGAAGTATTACATACACAAGAAGGTTCAAAAATGTTATACAACTTCGTTCGTGGTGTTTGTGGATGCTGTGGTGACTGGAGAATGGATAACTTTGTTGAAGAACAAATTAAAGCTATTCGTGAAAAGGTTGGAGATGGAAAAGTTTTATGTGCCCTTAGTGGTGGTGTAGACTCTTCTGTTGCAGCTGTATTATTATCAAAAGCAATTGGTAACCAATTGACATGTGTATTTGTTGATCATGGTTTACTTCGTAAAAACGAAGGGGATGAAGTAGAGGCTGTATTTGGTCCAGAAGGTCCATATGAATTAAATTTCATTCGTGTAAATGCGCAACAAAGATATTATGAAAAGCTAAAGGGTGTTGAAGAACCAGAAGCAAAGCGTAAGATCATTGGTGAAGAATTCATTCGTGTATTTGAAGAAGAGGCTAAGAAAATTGGAAAAGTGGATTTCTTAGTTCAAGGAACAATTTATCCAGATGTTGTTGAGAGTGGTTTAGGTGGAGAATCTGCTGTAATTAAATCTCACCACAACGTTGGTGGACTTCCTGATCATGTAGATTTCAAGGAAATCATTGAACCATTACGTGACTTATTCAAGGATGAAGTTCGTAAAGCTGGTTTGGAATTAGGTATTCCTGAATACTTAGTATTCAGACAACCTTTCCCAGGACCTGGTTTAGGAATTCGTATCATTGGTGAAGTTACTGAAGAAAAAGTAAAAATTGTCCAAGATGCAGATGCCATTTATCGTGAAGAAATCGCAAATGCTGGATTGGATCGTTCAATCGGTCAATACTTTGCAGCATTGACAAACATGCGTTCAGTAGGTGTTATGGGTGATGAAAGAACATATGATTATGCCATCGCTTTACGTGCCGTTAATACAATTGACTTTATGACTGCTGAATCTGCTCAGATTCCATATGAAGTATTAAATAAAGTTATGTCTCGTATTATCAATGAGGTTCGTGGGGTTAACCGTGTAATGTATGACCTTACTAGTAAGCCTCCTGGAACAATCGAGTTCGAATAATATCAATGTAGAATCCAACATCAATCCCCACGAATATGTAATTTTCATTTTCCATGGGAACTGATCTAAGAACTACTTAGAAAACTAAATAAGAAATAAAAAATGAGACCTTGCGTTGAAAAAATGCAGGGTCTTTTTGTTTGGTAAAAAAACAAAAGAAAGTATCGAGAAGCCTTGTGTTTATGCGGTTTTCCGTTAATAAAAGTAAATTATCCTATACGAAACCTTTGAGATAATTATCGAAAAAAATACTGAAAAAAGAAAGTAAAAATTGGTGTTAAATCAACGAATATGGCGGGAGGATATTTACGAAAAATACGGGGAATCGGCTACAAATGATCAATCAAAAGTTGAAAAAGTCCTTTATTCAAGGGCTTTTTTTAATGTCTCAAGTGGTGCTGAAAACATTTTGAAAACGTATTTTGTATTTAGGGCCTTAACTAAAGGCTTTCATAAGGGTCCAAAATTGACGTTTTTTCAAAAGCTCAGGCAAAAATCACGAAAATTGACTGCTTTTTGAGTCAAAATAGGGTGATTTTGGTTAAAAATAGCCCAACTTGTTAATCGGAGGTTAACCACGGTTTACAGGTTCGTAAAAACATTAAAAAAGCCTTTAAAATAAGGCTTTCGTGAGAGTTTGCTTACACAGGATAAACTTCTGTCTTTCCTTTTTTTCGCATCGCAAGTATCGTTTTTAGTGTTAATTCAAGCATTTCATCATCATTTTCATCTTCCAATCCTTTGCCATAAAGTTTGATAAACTTAATAAGTTCATCTTGTAGACTTCTGAATACATATGGATTGCCATAAACTGTTACTTCTTTTCCTAGTATAGAGTTGATTATAAATTCTTGCTTTGTGAGTCCTGAAATTAGAACTCTACGATTTAGCAGATCAACTTCTTCTTCAGACATTCTAAATCCTACAACTACGTTTCTAAGTCTCCCATTTTGATCCAGGTTCTTCTTGCTCATCTTTTTCACCATTTCTTGAAATGTTTAATTTTTTAGCAATCATTAGATCTTTATTAGGAAACATATGCGCGTATCGATAGGTTACTTTAACACTTTCATGTCCAACACGATTTGCGATATCTACAGCACTAAATCCCATTTCAATCAGCATAGATACGTGGGAATGTCTTAAATCATGGACACGTATTCTTTTAACACCGGTTTCTCTGCATCCTCGATCCATTTCATGATGAAGACCGGATTTAGTGATTGTAAAGATACGATCATCAACTTTTAAGTAGAGGAGTCTAGAGATATAATCTTGCATCTCATCGGATAGAAAATCAGGAAGTGTTAATACGCGATTACTTTTTCTAGTTTTAGGCGTTGTGATAACATCTTTACCTTTAATATGCTGATAGGATTTGTTAATTCTTAAAGTTTTCTTTTCAAAATCAAAATCTTCAGCTGTTAAGGCAAGCAGCTCACCAAGACGTATGCCACACCAATACAAGATTTCAAATGCATGATAACTTTCTTCTTTATTCATCATTGCTCTAGAGAAAGTAAGATGTTCTTCCTTAGCCCAGAACTTCATTTCACTAACTTCTTCTTTACCCATGTTACCGGCAAGTCTAGCAGGATTGTTTTTTAATCCATAAAATCTAACAGCATAATTAAATAAAGCACTGAGTTGATTATGGATCGTTTTAAGATACGTCTGTTTATAGTTGTTATCTTTCATGACTTGATCTTGCCAATGGATAATATCTTTTGGAGTAATTTCATCTAGTTTCATTTCACCAAGATAGGGAACGATATGATGATAAAAGATATTTTGTTTGGTCATCAACGTATTTTCTTTAATACGATGTTCCATTGACATTTCCTTTTGTCACAAAACTGATAAACAAAAGAACAAGCAAAATCAATAAGCTAGGTGTTAATACCCTTCCAATACGCTGCACAAGTTTACCAGGATTCAAACACAGCCATAACGCAACAAGAAAGAAAAGAACAGAGTATAAAACCATCCATAGCGTACGATTTGCATCGTTTGGCAAATATGGTGAAACTGCCATTTCAAACGGAACAGAAGCTGCACGCGGAATACCTAGACCAGGTCCAATAGAAAGATAAATCAATACTGTAAATATGAATGCAAAACGTTTTCCAGCTTTTCCACTTAACTTATCTAATCCATCAAATCTAGCAACAAAAATGACACCAAGCACTGGCAATACAACCGCTGTTAATAAAAAACCAGCCATCGCAGTAAACGTATGTTCTCCTGCATTTTGTCCTAAGAATGGTGGAAAGATTAAATTTCCAGCTCCAAAGAACAGTGAGAACAACATAAAACTGATAACCACCATATTCTTTTTGCTTAATTTCATTTCTTTTTTCCTCCAGCACACAAAAAAAGATTCATCCCAAATCATGAGACGAATCTGATATCCGCGGTACCACTCAATTTGCATAGAAAACTATGCCACTCTACTAGACTCCAACAAGTCCGAAACCTGTAACGTGATTTATTAGGTGTATACTTACTATATTTCAGCACACAAGCTCAGAAGTGATTTACTGATTTTGTTTCCACTATCCGCTTTCACCAAATGTCGGACTCTCTTATTAGTTTCTTAGCAAAACAGTGCTCTTCGTCATTGCCTTTGATACTTCAACTATACTGAAGCAAATATGTACCGTCAATATAAAAAGGATCGAATAAAGTCCATTTTCAAGAATTCCATTCCATCCTTTTTCATTTTTTCATAAATCTATATTTTAATTGTTCTTTTTGGTAATCTTGTGAATTACAACACTTAACAGAATTGTAATGATCATACATGGAATTGTATTTCCAACAGGTGTATCAATCTGCATAAAACAGCGATACACAACAAATCCGACAAGCCATAATACAAGATTCAGTACATCAAATTCTACATTTCTTTTATCATTCTTTAGAATAAAGAAATCAGCAATCTGGATTGCAATCATAGGAGCAAATACAGAACCAATCAAATACAGGAAATCAGTAATATTATCCATTGGATATACAATTGCCGCAATTGTACCAACAACAGTTACAACCATTGCTACGTGTTTTCCATTCCACTTTGGCACGATAGATTCATTAGAAATACCTGCAGAATAAGCATCCAGGAATGTTGTTGTAACTGTAGAGAATACAATGATCAATAATCCCGCAATACCCAAACCTGCTTTCAACATGATCTGTGCAATATCATATTCTCCTGTAAATAAAGCCGCACCTAAACCAATCAAATACATCCAGCAGCTAACGATTCCATACACAATACTACTAACTAAACTAGCCTTCACAGGATCTTCCGCTTCACGTGTATAGTCACTGATCAAAGGCAGCCAGCTCAAAGGCATCGCAATTGCAAGTTCAACACCCGCACCAAACGTCATTGCTTCTGTACATACAACTGCACTGTTTCCATCAAAGAAGATAAATTTACTAAGCATTAAAGTTAAAACAAATAAAGCAACCATCGCAACTGTATTGATTTTTCCAAGGTTTGTAATACCAACACCAATCCATACAAGAATCAAGATACCAATAATCAAACACCAGATCCATGCACCTGTATGCATAATACCATCTGCCGCAAGTGCACCATCATAAATCATGATTGCTGTCCATCCAACAAGCTGCAGTACATTTAATGCCGCAAACAAAAGACAACCTTTCTGTCCAAAGCTCATCTTTGTAGAATCCATCGCACTTAAGCGCATTTTCCCACCAATAACACCAGCCAGGAACAATAAGATACAGCCAATGACATGTCCAGCCACAATGGCTAAAATACCATTTTTCAATCCTAAAGGTGCAAGATATGTACCTGTCAGTATTTCTGCAATAGAAACACCTGCACCAAACCAGATCAATGCATTTTCAAACAAAGAAGTTTTCTTCATTGAACATTCTCCTTTGCATATTCATTATCAATTGCGAATGAATGATCCATTGGTCCAGATCCGTTACCAAGATCAAGCATTGCATTCAATGCTCCAGAGATATAATCCTTTGCACGTTTTACGGATGTATCCAAATCATATCCCTTTGCAAGATTGGATGCGATAGCACTGGATAATGTACATCCTGTTCCATGTGTATTAGAGTTGTTAATACGTTTTCCATGAAACCATGTATATGCGTCATCTCTATACAACAGATCATTTGCATCATTGATTTGATGACCACCTTTTACCAGAATTGCACATCCAAATTTCTTAGAAATTTTTTCAGCAGCGATAATCATTTCTTCTTCATTTGCAATCTTCATATCCGCTAGAACTTCTGCTTCTGGAATATTTGGTGTAATGACTGTTGCTAAAGGCAACAATTCTTTTTTCAATGTTTCAATTGCATCATCACTAATAAGTTTTGCGCCGCTTGTTGCGACCATCACCGGATCCACAACAATATTAGCTGCCTTATATTCCTGCAGTTTTGAAGCAATCATACGAATCAGATCAGAACTAGAAACCATTCCAATCTTCACAGCATCTGGATAAATATCTGTAAAGACTGCATCCAGCTGCTCTCCAAGAAATTCTGGCGTTACTTCCATAATTCCTGTAACACCTAATGTATTCTGTGCCGTTAGTGCTGTAATTGCACTCGTCGCAAATACGTGATTTGCGCACATTGTTTTGATATCCGCCTGGATACCAGCGCCTCCGCTGGAATCACTTCCAGCGATTGTTAATGCTGTTTTCATTTTCTATCTCCTTCCTGCATTACTTTTTTAATGCGACATAAGGTGGTGCCCCCAATTTGCCGCCATATTCTGATCAAAAAACAAAAAGCTGCAGAAAAACCTAATCTGCAGCTAACATACAATAAAGATATCATCCTTACGTTGGCATTATCCAAATCAGGTTTCAGGGTCAAGGTCGAACCTACTCTCAGCCACTCAGCTCCCCATTTTTTCAACATGTTTATTATAGTTCCTTTGTAACATGTAAATCAATAATCATTCAATAATCTTTGTTGGTGATGCATTTGAGACATAAATCATACTGTCATAAAGCGTTGTGGGTGGCTGAAACATGCGATAGCTAGGAGGCAGAAAGCGATTCATGATAGAGTAGCGTTCTCCTAGCGTTCCCATATAGGTATATGCATCTGCACGCCTTTTAATTTCTGTACCTTCTTCAAGAGAAGAAAAATCAATCCAGCACATTTTAAAGCCGGCTAATTTCGCTGTTTTTGCAAGTGGATCATGAGAATAAAATGTCTGTATGGTACGTTTATGATTTCCTTCAGGTAAATTGCATCTTGTCTTATAGAAGTTTGTTCCAATCACATAATATCTATATTGATTTGATAACAGTTTCCCCATAGAGTCATAACTTCCCCATTTTGCAACATGTTCATTATGCCCACTGATGAAAATACAATCATTACCTCTTTGCTGCTCCTTTTTCAAATTGGTAACATATCACTGGTTGAATCTAAATATGTTTTCAAGTCTTTATAACGCTTGGTTTGTTCGACAAGCATACTTAGTTCTTCATAAAAGAATTGTTTATATTTCCCCATAGTATTATCGATTATAATAGGTACTTTATTCACTATAAAATAGGATAGTTCATCATTGTCAGTTTGATATTTATATTTCAAAATGAAGTAGTTCAAAAGATTTTCGTATTGGCTATCACCTTTGTATACTTTTTTGGATTGTATAAAGGATTTAAGTTGATTGATTTTATTTGTCTTTTGATAAGAAATGCATAAATCGATACCTACAATATTCGCATAAGGTGAATCCATAGCTATATATTGTTCAAGATAATTTATGGCTATATCGTACATATCAATTCTAAAGGCTTGTAGACCGATATTCTTTAGAAGTTGAGATATTTTAATTTTAGGTATGTTTGAATTGTGTGCTTCTACTGTATGATTTATTTGAGAAACTAATTTTTCAAATTTTTCTTTTTCTGTATTTGAAAAGGCAAATCCTTTTAGAGAATAAATGTCGAGAAGACGAATGTAATTGTTTTTACTGGAATATTCCTCTTCTAAATCTTGACAATAATCAAGCATTTCAGACAATTTGGATTGATTATATAAAATCATCATATGGTTTCCACGATTAATCATGCTGTTTGAATTTTTAAAATCAAAATAGGAAAAATCATAAATTCCACTAATTGTTCGTTTTTTAAAAACTAGATCCATCATGACCTCATAGAGGTTAGAATTGATAATGTTTTTTAGGGAGATAATATATTCAGTACTTTGAAGAGTCGGAAGTTCAAATGAGGAATAATAGGTGTAGATCCATTTGAAACACTCGTAGTATTCATGAAAGAAAATGTATTCTTTGAATGGATTTAATTGTTTTATATAGGATTCAGAGATGGATATAAGCTTTTCTAAATTATAATAATCGCAAGCATTTAATAAATCGAAAAAAATGGAAGTTGGTAGGAATTCTTCAATACAATAATCTGTATTGAATTTTAGATTCACCTTTTTTAGTAATTCTTCATAAATAGAGTCGTTTTTAATAATAATACCCTGTTCTATTTTACTAAGTGTTTGTCGAGTGCATATTGGCTCATTATACTCATTTAACAAAAAAGAATTCTGCGATAGATGTTTAAATTGTTGAGTTCGATATAGATGGATTAGGTATCCAATTTTCTTCTTATCGGAATCGTTGATTTTTAAATAATGCATAGTATTCCTCGCTTCATAATTCACTTAATTTTAACACTTTTCATATATGTATAGAAGAATCAATTGTTGAAGCAAATTGTTAAAAAAGAAAGATAACGGGATGTGGTAGGTATATACTATTAAATAAGTAGAGGATGGATGAGAATGTGTCGATATATATTGAGAAATAAAAAATATTTTATAGGTACACTGTGTACTAGTTTATTTGCGGGTGTCGTACCTTTGTTTTTGGCGTATGTAATCCAATTAATATCGGATGTTGCATTTAATAATCATTTTGAAAAAGCAGGTACATGTCTTTTTGCAAGTGTTTTATTTCTTGTATATACATTGATGACGACTTCTATTAATTCAATAATGAAGTCAACTTATAGGAAAAAATTAAAAACAGATTTGGGTGAAGAGCTCTATTCTAGTTTGATGAATCAATCGTATTCTACGTTTAAAAAAGAGAAGATAGGAAATCAGTTATCTCTATTTACCAATGATATAAAAATGGTAGATGAATATTACTTTTATCCAATATTAAGTATGATTGTCGATATCATTGTGTCTGTTATTATTTTAATATACATTCTTCGTATTCATGTATTTGTAGGACTCATGATGGTTGTGATTGCAGTAGCAACACTTTTGGTGCCGAAGATGATGGAAAAAAGATTGAAAAAGTATTCGAACCAATTGTCTTCTTATTCAGGTATATATAATTCAAAATTAAAGGAGATATTTCAAAATTTCGATATCATATTGGATTTGGGCGTTCTAAAACAGTTCGTGGATAAAGGAAAAGAATGGATTGAAAACATGGAATATAAACAAAGAAATGTAAATATGGCAATATCTTTGACGGGAAACTGGGCTAATTGTATTGCGGCCACTTTTCAATTGATTTTCATGTTGGTGATTGGATTGATGATATTATATGGACATTTAGATATGATATATATGATGCCAATTGTAAATGTTTCTAATAATTTTATTTCGAATTTAAATGATATTTCAAGCAATCTTGCTGGATTTAAGTCGGTGTCGGACGTGAATTCGAAATTACTGAATATTATCGATTCTCATGGACAGGCAAATAAGTTTGTGTCGAACTATGATGGAAATATCTATTTGGAACATGTATCTTTTGGCTATACTGAAAGTAAGATGATTATTGATGATTTATCTTTCAAATTTGAAAAGGGGAAAAAGTATGCGATTGTTGGTCCGAGTGGTTCTGGAAAATCTACAATTTTAAAAATGATTTTAGGATATTATCCAGTTCAAAAAGGAAATGTGAGTGTTTTGGATTCTAAGAATGTTTCTATGATTCATCAGGAAAGTCATATATTTGATGACACAATCCGAAATAACTTGAATATGGAGCTTGTACAAACAGATGAAACACTGTTAAAATGTATGGAATTTGTAGATTTACCAGAATTTAAATTAGACCAGAATATTTGTGAGGATGGAAGTAATCTTTCTGGTGGGCAAGTTCAACGAATAGGGATTGCGCGTACGATCGCACATTTAAAAGAGGTACTTTTGTGTGATGAAATAACAGCAAGTCTAGATGCACAGACGGCCATCGAAATTGAAAATCGAATATTGGATTTAAAAGAAGAAACTGTATTATATGTAACACATAAATATTTTGACGAAACACTAAAGAAGTTTGATTGTATTCTTGTATTTAAACAAGGACGGATTGTTGAACAGGGATCATTTGAAGAACTTATGAAAAATAAAGGGGACTTCTTTAGCTTAAAAAACAAGGGACGTATTTAGAACCTCTTTCAACATTCAGTGATGAGGTTCAATTCGTGATATAATTAGGAACAAATAATGAATTACTTTTTGGATTAGTAGGTGGGCAGTGCATGAATGATTACAGAGGATTATTGATTAAGAAACAACGAAAAGAGTTAGACATATCATTAGAAGCTTTATCACATGGGGTTTGTTCTCCTTCATATCTTTCTAAAATTGAAAATAATATCTTGGTCGCAAATGATGATATATACAATTTGTTGTTTAAAAAATTAGGGATTTCTACGATGGATACAATTAAAGAAGAAAAAATTAAACAGATGTTGGATCTTTTCTTTAAATACTTTATGTCATCGGATTCAAAAATATTTAAGGTAATGGATGAATTGTTGGAATATAAAGATGAGGTTGTGTCATCCTGTTTATTTGTTCAATATCAATTGTTTTTACTGTATGCTTCCGAAATGAATTCTCAAATCAATATATCACTTGCTGAAGTGGAAGCGTATTATTCATACATGGATGATTCGCAAAGAGAATATTTAAATTTGTTTAGATTATCTTCTGGAAATATGGAACTATCTGATAATGAGGAATGGATATTTATACGAAAGTTGAAGGCCAAAGCCAATCTATATGCGTATCAAAAAAAGACTTTTGCGGCATATGATCTGTACAAAACATGTTTAAATTATGCGGTGGAATTAGGTAATAAAAAATTGATTGCGGAAATCCTTTGCTCATTAGGATGGCTTTGTCTTGATATAGATTTAAATCAAGCTGAAAAATATTATACAAGTGCGGCTCAGTATGACTCACAATATAAAATGTTGGCTTTTTTTAATCTAGGAGCAACTATGATACAGCATAAGGACTGTATGGAAAAGGGAAATCAATATTTAAAGAAAGGATTAAAATCATGTACGGATGCCTTTTTTGCAGTCAAATATAAAGAGGCTTTATTTGTATATACAATTCTAAAAGAAAATATACTCGACGCAAAAAGATTAATCAAAGAATTAGATGATTCTAGCTATATTGATGTTTTCTCTATGATGCTAAATGAGGATTATCAATTGAATTTAGACTATCAGAATCGATTAAAAGAATTAAAGAATGATTCTTCTTTGTTTAAATTTTTATTCATAAAAAATTGTGAATACTTGCATAAATATAAAGAGATTTGTGTCGCAAATAATTTTATTTAATATTAGTTTTGTGCAAGATCACACGATAAATTGAACTTAATATAGACAAGAAACTCCTTTATTTCTCAATGACAGTTTCTTGTCTTTTCTTTTGTCTTGAAAAATAATAACCATAAGGAAAAGGGGTTATTTATGTTTAAACTTGTTCAGAATCATAAAGTATTATATTTTATTTCGCTTATTCTCATTGTTTCATATTCAGTAGTGGATCTATTGAAATCAATCTTAATGAGCTATATATTTGATGATCATCTTCTAAATTCAATTTCAAGCCTTATAGTGATCGTATTGGTATTTTTAGGTGTCTATTTAATTGTTTCCTCTTTGCAACAATATGTAGTTGAGGTGTTGAAGAATAAAATACGTTATAGTTTTAATCAAAATTTGTATCAATCGTATGCTTCCAGAAATATAGAATCGTTTCAAAAAAAGGATAGCAGTGAGATATTGAATGAATTTAATAATGAAGTGAATGTGGTAATTGATAATTATGTTTCTTCAAAATTAAATGTGTTCTCATTAACCATTTCATTGATATTGGGAAGTCTATATATCGCAAATCTAAGTGTAGAAATATTAATGTTTCTGCTCTTTTGTGCTTTTATAACGATTTTTATAAATAGTATTTTTAAAAACAGTTTAAAGAAGAATCAAATGAATTATTTGGATTCAATGAAGCAATGGCTTTGTTCTATTAAAAATCTGTGTCGTTGTTTTAATGATATAAAGATTTTAAATTTGGAAAAAGTATTTTGTGACGGTCTGGACATTGAAAATAAGAATTTAGAACAAAGTACTCTAAAAAATAATGGATTTATAAAAATACTTACTTCTATAAATTCTTTTATTTCTCAAGCCATGTTTTTTTTGACATTGCTCTTTGGCATTGTATTAATACATTATAATCGATTAACAGTTGGACAATTATTAGGAATTGCACAAGCTAGTAATATGGTGATCATGCCAATCGTTAATTATGCAAATCTTCGAAATATGATTCAATCTTCTAAGCCGGTTCTACAAAAACTGTTGGATAATTCAATATGTTATGAAGAAAATGAACCCATTGTTTTTGATGAACAAATTCATCACATTAAGATTAAGCATTTAAGTTATTCTTATGGTGTTCGTCAAATATTGGATTTAAATAATTTGGTAATAGATCAGGGAAAAAAGTATTTAGTCATTGGAAAAAGTGGAGATGGTAAGAGTACGTTTTTAGACATTTTAACAAAGCAGAAGAAAGCAGATGGCATTTATGTGAACGATAAGGATTTGAAGGATGTTCAATTTAGCACATATGCCGATAAGTTTTCTTATGTGAATCAAAACAATGACTTATTACCGTTTTCCTTTGAACAAAATATTACTTTAGGAAGGAAAATGAGTAAATATTCCTTGAAAGATTTAGTAACTATATTTAATTTAGAATCAATATTTGATAAGGAAAGAGACAATCTTGATTTTGAACATTTGAATTTAAGCGGTGGAGAGAAGCAACGTATTTGTTTGGCAAGAGCAATGTACAGAAATAAAAAATGGCTTTTCTTGGATGAGGCTTTTTCTGCAATCGATAAAACAAATTCAGATCGAATACATCAATTCATTTTATCCAATCCAGATCTTACAGTACTATCTATTGAACATAAAGTAACAGTTTCTTTATACGATAAAGTCTTACTGTTTGAAAACAAAAAGATTGTATCTATGGATGTAGAAGAATATATAAATAGTAGCTTTTAAGAAGAATAAGTATCATGTATTTTAAAACGTATTTAAATCTATTTCCAGGTATCTACCTGCTACCTGAATATTTCGTGTTGACTCTGCCACTATGGAATATTCAATAATTCAGAAACATAAAAATCATTACCAAAATTATAAAAAAATTAAAGTTTTGGTAATGATTGATGCACATGACTTTTATCTGTTTTTATATATGTAATAAAGCTCCTTATATCTTCTTTGAATTAAGTACACTTCCTCTAGATCAGCTAGATAAAATTTTTGAAATCCATATGAAAATATACTTTGGCTATTTTGAAAAATAAACTCAATATCTTCTTGGTATTTTTTATTACATAAATAATTAGGCTCTTTTAACTTAATAGTCAATGAATCTGATATCTTCTTTAAAAGATTTGATATTTTACTATCTTGCTTTGAGGCGAATTCATTTATCCAATTAATATAATAATTTGCTTTTTCATATTTTTTTAATTCGGTATATAGATATCCAAGTTTATGAACTACAAAAAAAGAGCTTAGCGAATAATTGTACTTATTTGCTTCTAATGCTTCTAAATAATATTTTGCTTTTTCTATGTTTTTCTTTTCAAGCATAGTTGCTCCCAAGTTATAATTGATGACAAAATTAATATCATATTTCATAAATGGAGCAAGATTTTCAAGCTTTTTAAAATACTTTACAGATTCATTAGTATTGCTTAATTCCAAAGAGCATAGTCCCAAGAGAAGTAGACAGCCATACATTAGATTGATATTACAGTTTTCACAAGCCAATTCATAACATTTTTTTGTGCCCATATAAGATTCGTTTATGTTCCCACTATGAAATAAGGTATCACAATAAAAATAGTTCAACCATCCATATCTGTCTCCATCAATAATTTTTTCAAAATCTCTGAGTCTATTATTGGTATTCTTGTATCTTATAATTTTTAATAAATTATAAAAATATAACTCGTTAAAATCCCCAAACTCAATCACTTCGCTTATCAAATCTAAGATTTTCTCATCAATATCTTGATTATTTATATGATATAAATCAAAGTTAGAAAAGAGTTTTGCAGTATAAAAAAAGAGAATATATTCCGAATGAAGATAATTAAATTGCTCCTCCTCTATTTTTGCCATTAAATTTGATCTATCCAAATTTAACATAAGTCTTTGTATAAATAACTCTGTTACAGGTTTAAGACGATTTGTATTTGACTCTAAAATATCAATATTTATATTACTCAACCTTTCTAATATTTGATTGATAATCTTAGGATTAATATTACTTTTGTTATTTTCTATTTTACTCAATGTTGAAGGGGTACATATTCCATCGCATAATTCTGAGATTGATTTTTTCTGTAGATATCGATTGATTTTTATATATTTACCGTAATTTACCATATACATTCATCTCCAAAAAAATATTTATAATATATATTCGATTTTATCATAGATCTGCTTTTCAAAAAATTGAATTTCAATATTTTACTATCAATGAAAAACTATTTTTTTTTTTGAAATGTTCAAAAGAGTCGCTTGTCATAATCAAAAAAGTCATTTTTAATACTTATAAAATTGAAAGGTATTATTGATTTTATGCTGTTAGCGCTTTTTTGCTAATTTGAAAATAATTTAAAAAGCATAAATAAGGAAACATTTCTTAAAATATTTGTTTAAAGCGTGTATAAATAAGATTGATATTGGAAAATATTTTAAAAATATTAACGGTGAAAATGATTGATAGAATGCTGAAGTAGCATATTATACGAATGATTATATATGTAAATCATGTTACTTAAACCAACATGTGGTAGTGGTTGCCATTGAAAACAATCAATCAAGCCAAAAAGAAATTATTAACCTAATAGAATTGTTTATAAAGAATTTATTGGAGGAAAATGCAAATGGAGTATAAAAGAAATATATGTTTATTCTTAATATTTGATTTTTTAACGAATTTATCACCATTAAGCTTTATTTATGCGCTTTTTCTTAAGCAACAAAACATATCTTTAACACAAATCGGATTTATCATTTCAGCTTATCAGATTTCAAAACTTATTTTTGAGATTCCGAGTGGTGTTTTTTCTGATAAATATGGTAGGAAAACATGTGCTTTTATTGGGCAGTTTTCACTAATTGCTTTTTTGATCTCTACTCTTATTACACGTTCATATAACTCCTTATTATTGATTTCTATCATACGAGGAATCTCTTTTGCGTTTTTATCCGGAACTACTGACTGTATTTTTAGTGAGTCTATTTTAAAATGTTGTCCAGATAAAATGGATTACTATATGGGCATTGATAAAATATTGTTCTATTGTAGTATTGGATTGTCTAGTATAATTGGTGGCTTTTTGGCTAGATATAGCTATGCTACTGTATTCTACTTTGATATCGCTATACAAATTATAAGCTTTATTTTTATATTTATATTTAAAGAAACACGGATGTTCAATAACAATCAGATAAAAGAACATAAAGAGTGTTTTCGATTTTTTCGTGGTTTTGATTTTTTAAATTACAAAGTTATATATTTGATTCTGTTACCTGCAATTTTAGCAATATGCTTCCTTCCTTATGAGGATTATTATTCTGTATTACTAAAGTCACATAACATCACTGAAAACGTAATTGGTTTTATGTTCAGTTGTGTAATGTTTTCACAATCGGTATTTGGAATTTGTGCTCAAAAAATCAATTCTAAATTAGGATATGACTTTAGTGTTAGAAAACTGCCTTTTATTATAGTTGCTTTATTTATAATAATGTCTATTTTTCAAGGACATATATTATTATCCTGGCTACTTTATGTTTGTTGTGCAAGTTTAATGAGCATTAATAATATTTCATACAATTCATGTCTTCAAAAAAGTATAGAAGATACAAATCGTGGTACGATTCTTTCTTTACGTAGTTTATTGATTGCTGTAACAGGCATGCTTATTTCTCCATTGGTTGGACATTTTTCTGATATATATGGATTCTCTACAACATTTTTATACTGCGGAATGATTTGTTTGAGTTTGTTATTTATAACTTCTATTTTGGCCAAAAAAATATGATTTTTCTTTAAACAACGGATATTTGATAATTTTTTGACCATTGCATATTTTATTGTGTTAGGCTGATTCATTCCCATTCTTTAATGGTGATAGTACTAGATATTAAAATGCTTGTACTCAATATGTACTCACAGTGACTCCAAAATGAGTACAAAATATACATAAAAGATTTGGAATATAAAATAATACAAGAAATAATTGTATAAATAACCATATAATGTATAAGTTGCATGGATTTAAAAGTACACAAAATTGAGTTTGAATAAAGAATATATGCTAGAAGTGCTTTATATAAAGTACATTCTAGCTTTTTTAATACCTTGAGGTACGTAAAAGGTATGAAAAGGCACTCATTTTATTATTTCTCTTGTTCAAAAATATGCCAGCTGATCCATGATAAAATAGAATTACCTTAAGAAGGAGTATAGCCTATGATGATGTATTTTGAATTTAATGAAGATGGATTGAAACAGAATGATTTGTTATATTTGTGACTTTAGAAAAGTGTTATGATAAATTTATATAAAATATACACAAAGGAGGTGCACTATGGTTTTAATGGTAAATGGATTGTTTAAATCAATAAACAAAGTAAATATTTTAAAAGATATCTCTTTCAGTATTAATGAAAATGAAATATTAGGATTGATTGGGCCTAACGGTTCAGGTAAATCTACCATAATGAAGTGTATTGCTGGTTTATATCATCCAACTTCAGGTGAAATAACAATTAATGGATATGACATAGATAAAGATCGGGTAAATGCTTTATCTAACATGGGTGTTAGTATCGAGTATCCAGCTCTTTATCCCAATCTTACAGGTAAGGATCATTTTAAAATGGTCGCAAAATGGAAAAAACTGGATAAAAACAGAATTAAAGAAATGGAAGATTTTAGTGGCCTAAATAGTGAATTGAAAAAAGAAGTTAGGCATTATTCCATGGGTATGAAACAACGTTTGATTTTATCGTTGGCAATGATGACCAAGCCCAAACTGCTTATATTGGATGAGCCGACAAATAGATTGGATCCACAGGCTATTATTGATTTAAGAAAGAAACTTCTGGATATACGTAATGATGGTACAAGTATTCTTTTATCGAGTCATCAATTAAGTGAAGTAGATAAGTTAGTAGATCGAATTATTTTTATAAAAGATGGTCAGCTTATTGCACATAAGACAATAGACGAGCTTCATCAAAAACATATTTCGTGTATCAAAACTTCAGATAATCAATATGCACAAAAGATTTTAAAAGACTATATTGTAACGAACGATAACGAATATATAAGATTAGAATGTGGTTCAGATAATGATTTTTCTAACGTAATCAACTTATTAGTTAAAAATAATATTTCTATTTATTCGATTGAAGACAAAGGAGAAGATCTGGAGAAATATTATCAAAATTTATACCAAGGATAAGCATATGAAAACGTTGATTTATAATGAAATCCGTATTTTCTTTTCAAAAAGAAATATAGGCATTTTTATCGTAGGATGCCTTTCTATGATTTTGATTTTTTGTTTCTACTTTGTGCCAAAGCACAATAATTATATTTCGAGTCAAGTTCATTATTACGAGCAAATGGTGACTTCAGATGCAACTAGATCTAAAATAATAACAGAGCAGATTAATAGGATGAAAGAAATTGGTGAAGACACAGAGAAACTAGAAAAATCCAGAGATTTTTGGCAGGCAGATTTAGAAAATTGCAGACTGGTGTCTTATAATCTTGAACATGAAAACGCACATTGTATCGCTGAAACAATGATAAAAAGAGATAAGCTCCTTCAAAAAGTGATTGATGAAGGTGGAGATCTTTCATCATATTCAATCATGCTGCGTAATGATGAAAGAGATCTAAAAAATCGAATCAAACTTCAAGATATGTATATGAAAAATCAATTCTACGATTTTGTATACGAAAAAATGCCAACAGCATATTATATGTTATCTAATTTTTTTGTTTTTGGTGGGATCCCAATTATTGTAATACTTGCATGTGTCATATTATCTAATTTTGACTGCTGGTCTAAAGATTTTGAATCAAATACTTATAAATTACTGTTCACAATGACGGGTTCAAGAACGAAAATTTATTTATCAAGAACAATTGTAACATCAATAGCTACAATGATTATGAGTTTGATGATGATCAGTATTTTATTTGTATTAGGATATTTCGCTTATGGCTTAGGAGATGAAGTATTTGTTATAGTTAAAAACACATTCGTGCCTATTAGCATATGGTGTATGAATAATTTAATGATAACAATCGTATTACTAGCTTTTCTATCAACTATGATTCAAGTGCTTTCACTTCTTACAAAAAACAGTGGTATAAGTCTATTAGTTCCTTGTCTATGTCTGCTCGTTTTATTAACAGACATTAATTTATTTAGTTCTATCTTCTCAATAAATTCTTTGATTCTTTGGATTATTATTTTATTAATCGTAATCATTCATTTTTGTATGGTTAAATATTTAGAAAGAATCGATCTAAATGGGGCAAATTAGGAGAAAAAGATATGGAATATGAGATGAAAAGTATTTTAAGGAGCAAAGCTAGCTTAGTATGCTTATTGATCTTTTTGATAGTAAATATGTTTTCAATGAACTTTTTAAACCTGGAGAATGATGTGGAAAGGAATATCATTTATAATGAGCAATTGATTGCAGAGAGTCAAAACTCAATTTCTCAAATCGATGTTATAAAAAAACAATTGGGTGAAACAATAAAACCTGAACAGGTTGAAGTGTTAAATAATTATAAAGAATATTTAAATTGGAAGAGTAAAAATGCAAATGAAGCAATTGATTGTTTAAAAAAAGAGGGCGTTAAAGGATTTGAAAATTATCCTGATATAAAGAAGTATGACTTGTGGAATCAGATGTTTGAAATGGATTGTTTCGCAAAAACGGATAAGCAGTTAAGTCAAGTGGTGTTTAAAGATGAACTTGCTAAAATAGGATATCCTGATATATCTTTTGATGCATCGTTATTAAATGACATGCAAAAGTTCTTTAACCGAGATTATGAAGATGCATATCATCATACCTATATGAATCTTCAGAATGCATTTCATGAAATAGCAACAGCAAACAATAAAAATATATTGAATATTGCGCAAGGTCCATGGATGTATTTGTGCCGCCAATTACGTCTAGGGAGTCTATTTTCATTGATGGTTATTCCAATTGGTGTTTTTTATACATTAATTGTTATTTGGCAGCAAAAGCAAAGTAAAAGTTTTGAGTTATCCTATTTGAATTCAAGAAGCTCAAACAGATTTTTACTATCAAGAATTATAGAAATAGGAATCAGTTATACCCTGATAATATTTATCTCTTTGTTTGTTCCTGCGCTGATTCTAGGATTTCGACATGGATTTGATGGGCTAAACTCATATATGTTGATTGACTGGAATAATTTTGTTGGCTTTAAAACAAATCTGACTTCTTACAATTATGGATATGCAAATTCTATGTTTTATGAGCACCTTATTTCGATGGATAATTATGTGCCTATTAATATGGAGAATACATATATTTTTATTCCTTTAATTCTATCTTTGGGGTTAGGGATGATGAAAATAATATTTACAGTAAATTTAGGATTGTTGTGCTCAATTTCTGTCAGAAAATCATGGGTTAGCTATGCATTAGGATTATTCATTGTGCTTATTCACATATATTCTCAACAAATAACATATTCAATCGAATTCTTTCCTATGTTAAATCCATTTAGTATTCTTGCCAGTCTAACTGTGATAGTAGGAAATGGAACACAGACATCACTAAATGCAGTATTAATGTTAGTAGTATGGTCTATTCTAATGTATTGTGCAACCTTGGTGATATTTAATAAAAGTGATGTAAAATAGATTATGACATAATGAATTATTATCCATTCTTGTTGCAGTATAAAAAAAACATATTTGCATTATAATCAAACAATGACACTAATAATTCATCGAATTGTGTTAAACTGACGCACTCTTGTACTCAATATGTACTCACAATGACTCCAAAACGAGTGCAAAATATGTGGTAATTGTACACTATATGTTGATCGGCCATGAGCATAATTGAAAATACAAACGTTTTTTTCTTACTTGCTAGGAAAGGAGGCTGGAACGTATAATGATATTGATGATACAGAGAAATTTACTCTGGAAATAGAATTATTCGCACCAATGGTGTGAGTATAGATTAGGAGTGAAATAATGGTGAAAGACACTATATTTTCGGGAGAATCGAAAAATATTGAATATAAAGTTACTTTACCAGATAAAAGTGAAAAGTACATGAAGACAATCGTAGCTTTTGCCAATACCCAAGGTGGTAAGCTGATTGTTGGAGTGGATGATAAAACACATCAAATTGTTGGTGTTGAAAATGATGTGTTGTTTCAATTGATGGATGGAATTGCTAATGCAGTTTCTGATTCCTGTGTGCCTCAGATTATTCCTGATATTGAGCCACAGACAGTAGATGGCAAAACAGTTGTTGTTGTATCTGTAGAAGCGGGGAAAAACAGACCGTATTATCTGAAATCAAAGGGAAAAGACAATGGTACTTATATACGTGTGGCAGGTACATCAAGACTGGCATTTCCGGAGAAGATAAAAGAGCTGGAAATGGAAGGTGCTAGAATCTCATGGGATGAACTTACCTGTGTAGGTTATCCTGTTTCAAAAGATGCTACGGAGAAGCTTTGTCAGGATATTGAAAGGTTCCGAAAAAAAGCAGGAATGCCGGATCATTCTGTAAATAAAGAACAACTTATAAATTGGAAAATCTTAAAGCAGAGTGAGGGACAACTTCTGGCAACAAATGCTTATGCATTGTTGACATCAGATTATTTTTCGTTTTCAAAAACGCAATGTGCGGTGTTCAAAGGAACAGATCGTGCGGTATTCTTGGATAAGAGAGAACTTAAAGGACCGATTTATACACAAATCGAAGAAGCTGTAGATTTTGTATTGAGAAACATTCGACTCGGAGCAACGATCGACGGATTGGTGCGAAAAGAGAGATATGAGCTACCACCGGAAGCAATCAGAGAAATGATCATTAATGCCCATTGCCATCGTAACCTGTTGGATGAATCTTGTATTCAGGTTGCAATTTATGATGACAGGTTGGAAGTGACATCTCCGGGAGGCTTATATAACGGATTGACTTATGAGGAAGTCATGAATGGTCATTCGAAAATTCGTAATAAAGGCATTGCCAATATATTTAGCCAAATGGGACTCGTTGAGGCATGGGGAAGTGGAATAAAAAGAATCCTGAACGCTGCTGAAGAGTATGGACTTCCGAAACCTAGATTTCAGGAGTTCGATAATATGTTTCGTGTAGAATTATTCCGTAATTCATTTCCGATGATGAAAGAAAGCAGAGACATCGGAGAAACATCGGAGAAGCATCGGAGAAGCATCGGAGAAGTATCGGGAATAAAAAAACAAATAGAACTTAACGATACGCAGCAAAAGATTATTAAACTGCTTTTGGAAGATAATCAATTATCAGCTATTAAACTGGCTGATAGAATAGGCATTGCCAGTCGAAATATAGAAAGTAATATTAAGAAATTAAAAGAGCTTGGTATTCTTATACGACATGGATCGCCGAAAAATGGTTATTGGGAAGTTACTTTGACATATTAATCTTAAAATAATGGATGCGGAAGAGTACTTAAATAGTAGCTTTTAAAAAAGAATACATGTGAAATAATTTAAAACATATTTAAATTTGCTTGTAGGTATCTAGCTGCTACCAAAATGATACCAATAAAAATAGTAAAGATATATAATACATGTTAATTGTATATAAATAGTGTAATTTGCGTATATATAGTAAACAATAATGTTTACGTTATAACTTTCTCTTCCGAGTGATAACTACTGTTTAATTCAAACAGGAATTCAAATTAGGCCATATGATTGTAAAAAAAATTTTTTGAAAATAGGAGATGAGATATTATGATGATTTCGGAAAAAGCAGAGGAATTATTTCAGGAAATAATTAACAATATCAATAAAAACGCTTATTGGGAAAAACGTTTTGAAACCCTTAATTCTTCTGAAGATATTGCATTAAGAACTTTATTTAAGGAATTAGTAGATGCAAACTTAATAAAAGTCTATTGGGCTGACAATATCCCCTACCATATTGAAATATTATCTAACTGGCAAACATATTTTAATAAGAAAAAGCTTTATGATGACTCATCAAAAAATATATTCACAAATAACTTCTATGGAACAGTAACTAATGCTCAAATCCAACAAAACTCTTCTAATTCTAATCAAGTTGTAACTAATAATAATTTAGAATATACCAGGAAGATAGATGATTTAATTTTAAAATTAAAAGAATATGATTCTATTTTAGAAAAAGATATTGGTCAAAAAAATGCTGATTTAATCAGAAATCAAATTAGCGAGCTACAACAAAGCAATCAAGAAGATAATATTTCAAAATCAAAAGAAATTCTGCATTTTATAAAAGAAGTATTTGTTAATGCAAGTGGTAGCCTAATAGCTGCTGGGGTTATACAAGCTATTCAATCCTTGGTGTAAACATATGGAAGGAATTGTTATACAACTTCAAAAGGATGCATTAGATGACTCTATTGATATTGAAACACTATTAAGAAAAGCTTTTTTAGTAGCTAGAAAACTAAATTTAGAAGATTTTAAGAAATGGATATTAGAAGAACAGAATGGATATAAAAGTAAGGTCCCCGATTATAGAATGATTCATGGAGAAATTTACGGTTGGAATCCATATCATGGTTGGGTGCCAGTAATTATGAATGGAGAATTTAAAGATATATTATCCACTATGCCAATAGGTACATCAATTGCATCTATATCAGATGCTTACAAAAATAGCGATGGAAATATATCACTAACACTTAACGGCATAGTTACACAATTTCTAAATAAAAGTTGTAATGGTCAAACAAAGTATTGTATGCAGACATCAAAATCTGAATTAAACAGAATTTTATGTGCTGTAAGAAACAAAATTTTAGATTGGGCAATCTTATTAGAAGAAAATGGTATTGTTGGAGTAGGTTTATCATTCAATAATGAAGAAAAAGAAATAGCATCTATAAACAAATGTATTTATAATTATACAAATAATTTTTATTCTAAAGTTGATCAAGTTCAAATAGAACAAGCTGACAAGCTAAAATAGTTTTCGCACTGGAAGGAGGATTTCACGTGAATGCAATATATACAGATTTACATATCCATACATCTGAAAATGCTGACAAGTTAAATTCGAATTATGATGTAGATACCTTAATTAAACATATAAAAACATATAGTGGAGTTGAATGCACAGATATATTGATTTCATTAACGGATCATAATGTGGTTAACAAAAATGCCTATACAAAATTAATAAATAGCAGTGATATTAATGTATTATTGGGTGTGGAATTGCATGTAAGAAATTATCCGGAATGCAAACCATACCATTGCCATATTTATTTCGATATATCTCGAGATTGCATTCTAGAAAACATTGATTCAATAAACGGCATTCTTAAGACATTATACAAAAATAAATGTATGGTTACAGGTAATGATTATATACCTAGTTTAGAAGAAATCTCTAAGTCATTTGATAAATATGATTATTTAATGTTGCCTCATGGAGGACAGTCACATTGTACTTTTGACAAATCATTTCCACGAGATAAAGATATCAGTTTTGATACAGCATTAGAAAGAAATATTTATTATAATCAATTTGATGGTTTTACCTCAAGAAGTAATGAAGGTGTCGAAGAAACAGAAAGTTATTTTAAAAAATTAGGAATTAGTAGTTTTATCAATTTAATAACATGTACTGATAATTATGATCCGAATAAGTATCCTGCTTCCAAAAATGGCAATACTGAAGATTTTTTACCTACATGGATTAACTCAAAGCCGACATTTCAAGGATTAAGATTAGCTTTATCAGAAAAAACACGTCTGTATTATCAAAAAATGCAACCAAAATTTATTGCAGATTATATCAAGCATGTTGAATTGAAAAACGAACTAATAGATATTGATATTGACTTAACACCTGGATTAAATGTAATAATAGGTGGCTCTTCTAGTGGTAAAACATTGCTAATGGACTCAATATATAATTCTATAAATAATAGTTTTACTCAAGATAATACATATCAAAAATTTCATGTAGATTTAATAAAAGTTGATAATCCAGCTGGCAATACACCCCATTATATAAATCAAAATTATATAATTAAATTAATTGATGAAAATAGTGAAGAAGGTATAGAAAATATCGATATTATCCGTAATACATTTTTGTCAAAAGACAATCTTGATAAAAAAGCAAATTCAGAATTAAAAAAACTAGAAGATACAATAAACGATTTATTTAATGCTGTTTCAAATATTGAATTAACCGAGAAAAATATAAGAAACATAAAACACTTTCCTAGATTTCTTTCAAAATCAGATTTGAAAACAAATTATTTTGATATTTGGATGCCTAGTCAAAATGTTCAAAACATTACAATTATTGATGAAGTTGATTTGCAGTCATGGGACGAACAATTTGAACAAATTTTGAGAATAGCTGAAACTAATCCGTTTATCGATTACTATAAGATTAAACAATCAATAAAAAATATTCGTGAAGAATTGATATTAGCAAAGAAAAAAGAAAAGAAATCAAATAATGTTATTGAAACTATAAGAATGTATAAAGACCAGTTCGATAAACAGGAAAGTCAAGAAAAAACCGATGCGGCTAGTAAGAAAAAAGAATTTGAGCAATTATTAGCGCTTATTTCAGATTATAAGAAAAACTATATTTTATTCGAAAAATCATTACAGAAAATCAAACAATTTTCATTTAGATATATTTCTGATCCAATCAAATCAAATGGACATATACTGTCTATTGAAAGCAATTTTATTTTGAATGAAACAATTATTTTGGATGCGATTAATTCTGTACTTTCATCCAATAACAAAATCATTCATTTATCAGAAATGAAACCAGAATCACTTTTTACCAGTAAAATAGATGGAAGAAAGAAAAAAAATATTGCATCTTCAATTTATAAAAAGATTCAAAAAGAAAACAAAAGAAAATATGTAATTACAACCAAGGATAATAAGAATTTTGACTCATTAAGTCCAGGTTGGAAAACTGCAGTATTACTAGATTTGATTTTAGGTTATTCGAAAGATAACGCGCCAGTTTTCATTGATCAACCAGAAGATAATCTTGCGACAAGTTACATTAATGGTGATTTAGTCAATGCTATAAAAAAGTGTAAAGAAAAAAAACAATTACTGATAATTTCCCATAATGCAACTATTCCTATGTTAGCAGACGCTCAGAATATTATTCTTTGCAAAAATATAAATGGCAAAATTCTAATCCGTTCTGGTGCGATGGAAGATTCTATCGATGGCAAAAAAAATATAGATAGCATTGCAGAAATTACAGATGGTGGCAAAGCATCAGTGAAAAAACGTGTAAAAAAATACAATTTAAAATCATTTAGAGAAGGTGAATCCAATGAAAATTAGAGTTTTTAAAGAAGATAAAGATATAGTTACTAAATTTGAAAATGATGATGGTACGTTAATGGATTTTGATTATATTGAATTAATAAAAAAACTGTTTATTAATGAGAAGCCTCAAATTATATTTGATAATATTGAGGAAGAAGATCAAGAAAAAATCAATGAAATGTATGAGAAAATTTGTAAACAAGCTCAATTAGATGATGATTATATACAAAGAGATGAAAAAACGATTTAATGAAGGAGATGTTGTTTACTTTGTATCCTCTTCTGTCTTTATCAAGAAAGCTACTGTAATACGTAATGCTGGTGGACTTTATACGATTTTCAGATGGTAATTGTGGTACTTCTGGAACATGAGTTCGTGAAAGTAAATTGTATTGTACAGAAGAAGAGGCAAAGAATGTTGTTGAACAACATCAAAATGCAAACAAGTGGAAATGATGATTTCACCTCCACCTTTTATTTTGAATTAGCGAATACAATACCTCCCATTCTTGATCTATAGTAGTCAAGAGTGTAGGTGTTTGTTTGCCAGTCCTTTTTTGCATCTTCAAACGTATTGGTAATGCCATCATAGTTCCCATCTTGAATTGTAATGTTGTTGCCATCTACTTTTAAAACAATACCAACATGGTTTTTACCAATACCAGAAAATACTGCTCCAGCTTTGGGAATAGTGGATCTTTCAAATTTATTTGGATGTGCTTTTAGTAGTTCATCTACACAATCCCATCCATTTCCAGTAAAGCCAGGATCATAGCCATATAACTCATAAAATCTTCCCCAAGCAAACCATGTGCATTGGCCATATAATGTATATGTAGCATGGATTTAAAAGCACACAAAATCGAGTTCGAATAAAGAATAAATGCTAGAAGTGCTTTATATAAAGCATACTCTAGTTTTTTTGATGCCTTGAGGTACGTAAAAGGTACTCATTTTATTATTTCTCTTGTTCAAATATAAGTCGGCTGATCCATGATAAAATAGAATTATCTTAAGAAGGAGTATCGCTTATGATGATGTATTTTGAATTTAATGAAGATAGATGAGTATTCCACACACTGAGAGCCACCTAATCCATTAATCAGAGCCATTTATACACCTGATTGCAAGACTAGATAAGTATACTTACTTACCTGTTAATATCTTACAACTGGAGGATAATATTTTATATCTACAATGCAGTGTGGACTTATACAACGGATTCAATGGACTTAGTCACCGTATCGACTAGACTTTTTTTTCGTATTAGATGGACTTGCCCATACGTAATATTCAGCCAGACTTGTTTCAGAAAATTGAAGTAGCAAAGATGCAAGGGCATTACAAAAAATATATGAAGAAACTTTCCAAAGTTGATCTATTAATTTTAGATGAATTCTTATTAACAACCATCAGTGAATGTGAATAAGACGATTTGTTTGAAGTGACTCTCTTCGTAGATTTAGTGGCTCTGAGCAATGGACTGCATGGCTCTGTACAAATGGATAGGGTGGCTCTATTTTCATGGATTGGGGGGGCTCCGCCACCATGGAATATTCAATAGATTGAAACAAAAGAATTTAACTTAAGAACAATGTTTTAGTGTAATTGAGAAATTGTTCTGGTTTGATGATGAAGAGGATATTGATTGGAATGATAAAGGTGCTGATTGCCTGTATTCAATTCAGGTGTATAGAATTTAAATTAATGTAATAAAAGAAATCCAACAAATTTAAAAGACCTATTGCTTAAATTGAATCTTGAAGATAAAGTCTTCTCCTTCAATCGCTTCATATTTCATTTTATAGTTATCTAATAGATTACGAACAATATATAATCCTAGACCATTTCCTTTTGGTTGGGTTGGATCTAGTTTGTTTTGAATATAGAAATAGTCTTGTTTTATTCCAATTTGAATCATACCCTTTTCATGCGTATAGTTGATCGCATTACTAATTAAGTTGGATAAAATTATATTTAGAGCCGTCTTACCAATATACATTGTTTCATCTTTTACATCATTTTGAATTCTTAATTCCTTCTGGTGAATCAATACATCATATTTTTGAAGTACACGACTTAATTCATTCTTTATACAAACAATTTCTTCATCGTCTTTTAGATTTTCAATGGAATATACCGATAAAATTTGTTGGATATTCTTCGTTAAGTGATCGACTAAATCAATGCAGTCATCAATATAAAAATCTCTATTTTTATATTTACCCACATTGTATTTCATATTTTCTAAGATAATTTTAAGACTTGCCAAAGGCGTTTTTAATTCGTGGCTGGCCCCTTTAAAGAAATCGTATTTTATTTTCTCTAATCTTAGAATCTCTTTATTTTTCAATTCTAGATGGGAAATGGAATCAAGAAGTGTTTCATACAAATCATTAATTTGTGCCTTCAATTGACCAATCTCATCATTCGAATCAATTTCTAGATGAGCCTTCTTATCTAATGCCATCATTTGATCGGTTACACTCTTGATTTCAACCACATAATTTTTAATGGATTTGGCATACACCAAAGAGACAATGGCCGAAAAGCATAGGGATATGATTAATGAGTAAGGAAGAAATTGTAAACTTAGATTTTTGGCTTGGCTTTGCATGTCTGCCGTTGAAACAAATTGGAGGTGAATGGTCTTTCCTGTATCTAGCTTTAATTGTCTTTCCTCAATAATTAAAGAGTTATTAGAACTCTTTAAATCGACATTTAAATCATTCTTGATTTCTACTTCATTTGATGAAGTATTCTTTTTAATAAACGCTTTGATTTCATTAGTGTTGGAATAGAAATCTAAAGCTTGTTCAATATAGTCTTCAGATTTGCCATTTAAGTTTTCTGTAATTTCATTGGCCTTAGTATAGATTTCTTCTTTTCTTACATCCAAATAGGTTCTTGGAAAAATTAAATATACAAAGAGATGGATAAATAAGACAATAATAGCGATGACACTGAATGTTTGTATGCATATTTTAGGAAATATCTTTAAGTTTTTCATTATTTCTCCAATTTATAGCCCACATTACGAATGGTCGTAATGCAATCTAAGCCTAGTTTTTTACGCAATTCTTTAATATATACATCAATAACTCGATCATAAGGAACTTCTTCACTATCTTTCCAAACATGATCTAATATTTGTGCTCTAGTTAAGGCAATCCCTGCATTATCTAAAAGATATTTTAATATCTCTAGTTCTTTGGCATTAATATCAATCGTTTTACCATCTATTTTAGCCGTATAGCTTTTGAAGTTCACACAAACATTTTTATATGCAAAAATATCCTGTTTCTGAAGAAGCGCGTCAATACGAGCTTTTAATACGGGTAGTGAAAATGGTTTTTCAATATAGCCATCAGCCAAGTTTGTATAGGCATCAATTTTGAATTCTTCATTGCTGAAAGCCGTTAAGATTAAAACGGGCAAATCACTTTTTTTACGAATTTCTTTTAACACATCCAATCCATTGATATATGGAATTTGAATATCCAATATCACCAAATGAATATCTGTATTAAACTTTTCCAATGCCTCTTTACCATCTTTTGCCTGGATAATACTATATCCAGACTCCGATAGAAATTCACTTAATCCTTCGCGAATCAGTGTATCATCTTCCACTACCAATATTTTCATCATTCTTCCTCATTCATTAATTCTTTACAGTTCTTGTTTAACAAGTGTGTTGTAGCCACAATAAGTGCGACTAACATTACAATTGACATAAATATAATAACATACACCATATATTTTGGTTCAACAGTAGCATCAATATGCGTCAACATCTTATTAAAACCATCCACTTCAGCTCCACCGCCAAGTTGATTTGAGGCAGATTCTTTTGCGATTTGTTTGGCAACACTAGTGCTTACTTGATTCAATGCTTTTGTGCCTAGACCTGATGCTGTTTTACTAGCGATAAAGTACGCAAAAATATAGGCAGGAATGGTTACCATACATAGTTCTAGAACAAACTGAATAAAAATCTTCGTTTTAGAAATGCCTAAAGCCATTAAAATTGCGATTTCTTTTCTTCGTGCATTCATCCACATGAGCAACAATAAAGTAACAACGATACCCGCAAAGATCAAAGATCCAATAAACATTTTATTTGCGATACTATACATACCACTTATTGATTTTTGTAGAGCCGGATAATTGGATGTACTTTTTACCAATACATACTCATTCCAGTTGATATCTAATTTTCCTAGATTTTTAATAACTTGATCCAAATCTTTATTTCCTTTCACAAAGAATGTGGCATCTTGATATACAGCAGTTTTTGGTGTATTGCCATAGACTTTGGCAGCCGTATCCAAATCCGTGATTAGATTGTTTTCATATAATTCTTGTGCAGCTGTAACACCACCTTGATTATGACCATCAAATAAACCCTTAATAGTTACTTCTACTGTTTCATCCGCACCCTTTTCGTTATCTGCATCATAGATATTTGAGCGTAGAGAAAGCTTGTCTCCAACTTTTAAATGATTCTTTTTAGCTAAATCTTTATGCATCAAGATTTGATGTTTATCTTTATTATTTAAATGTTTGCCTTCGACCAATTTATAGGCTTGCGATACAAACTTTGTTTCTTTTTTTGATTCATTTACTCCAGTAAGCATCACTGTTGATTTAAACTTAGAAAGACGCTCTTTATTTTCATTCGAAGTTAAAACAATATCATGATTGACTAAGTCAGCTACACTATTGATTCTTTTCACGTACGAGTCAATGTCTTTAGAAGCACAAATCTTTTCAATGTCCTTCCCCTTAACATTGCCCGCACCTCTAGGTGTGCCAAAATTGACTTGACGATTAATTTCCATTGTAAAACTATTGGTAATCGAGCCTAATGATGTATTGGACGCTTTGTTTGTTGCATCTTTAATAGATAGTCCGACTAAACAAAGGCTTGACATAATTAGAACAACAAGAAATAGAATCATTGACTTCACACTTTTTCGAGTTACATATTTAAATGCATTTTTAAACATTCTATTTCCCCCTCTTCTTTAACTTTTTATCTTTTAATTCATATACAACATCAGCAGCATCCGCTACCTCTTTACTATGTGTCACTACAATCACACACTTATTTCTTTCTTTAGCACGGGCCTTTAAGATATCAATAATTTCACTAGCCGTATCGCTATCTAGATTTCCCGTTGGCTCATCTGCCAAGATAATAGGTGCACTGCTTGTAAGGGCACGGGCAATCGCAACTCTTTGTTGCTGTCCTCCCGATAGTTTCATTACACTACGATTGATTTGGGATTGTTCAAGTCCTAAATCTAAAAGAATGGAAGGCGAAGCTTTAGAATTGACTAAGCGTACATTTTCTAATGGTGTTAAATAATCAATCAAATTGTAATTTTGAAACACAAGACAAATATGATTCTTACGATGATTTGTATATCCCGTTTTTGAAATATCTTCTCCTTCAAATAAAATTTCACCAGAGTCTGGCTCATCAAGTCCAGCTAATAAAGATAATAAGGTTGATTTACCAGCTCCTGATTTTCCAATAATCGCATAAAATTTACCGCACTCAAAGTTTTGATTCACTTCAAATAAAATATGTTCTAATTTTGTGTAACCATACGTTACATCTTTTATTTCTAATATACTCATTATTTATTTCTCCTAACTCAATTTTGATAATATTTCCCTTGGCTTTTTGATCATGATCATAAGACTCGCAATTAGTACAGAAACGATAATAATACTCATCAGCAAGCCATAACTTAATATGAAGCATAACGCATTATGTTTGATTACACTATAAGCACATAGAATGATTCCTGATGGAATAGATATAAATACAAGTTCGAATATAAATTGGATAATGATTTCCACCTTACTTTTACCTATAGACAACAAGATACCAATTTCATGGATGCGATCTCTTAGCCATAGAACTAAGACTAAAGATAAGACAACAAGTCCACACACAATGATGAAACAAGATAGAATTTGAATCATGTGTTTTACACTTTGTACTGATTCTAATGCCACTTCATAGGCTTTCGTATCTTTAGACACAATATATTCACTTGAAGGATATAAGGATTGAACTTGTTTTAAACGATTTGAATCTATAGTCAATTTAGTAACCATCTTAGTATCCAAAGAATTATAATCCACAAACATAGTATTCTCACTTAAATCGGAAGATAAACCTGTATAGGTTTCATGTTTCTTACCTACAAAGATGCCTTTAATGGTATAAGTACGAGAATTTAAAACTATTGTATCCCCTACTTTTAAATGATTCTTCTTAGCTAAATCCGAATGAATAAGAATAGAGTTTCTATCCTTAGAATCAATATTTTTTCCGGAAGTTAAAGTAAACACGCCACTACGAAATAAAACATTTTTTGAAGTGTTATTAGTTCCAACTACTGAAACCACATTCTTATATTCTTCAGGCAAAGAATCCAGTGTTACACCCTGCTTAATAGAAACAGCCTTAGCTTCTTTTAATTTAGAAACAAATTCATATTCATACACAGAATTTTCAAAAGATGTATGTTCAAATTCAGAACCATCCTTTTTTTGTACTACAATCGAACTATGACTTGCAGAATATAAAGACCGTTCTAATTGTGCGTTGTATGAAAGTATACTCAAACATCCATAAAGACTGATTAGAATAACCATAAGTATCAAAAACAAGATACCCGTTCTTACTTTTTTTCTTGTGATATATGCATAAGCATTATGTATCAAAACAACCAACTCCTTATCCGACACTATATTAGCAATCATTTATGAAATGTGTATGAAATGAAGTTATGAATTTTAAAAAATTAAGCCCAAATTAATACCTATAATACAGATACAGAAAGACTACTGGAAAAAGTAGTTCCTCTGAATTTATCTGATGTAAAGACACTAGTTTAATCCGATGGGTCTGGGCTAACTTCTTCTTACCTAATCTTATTAATCATCTTTACTTTTTAAGTAATATCGTAAGCGCCAAATAAAATAATGTAGTTAAATAAAAAGAATCAGTGATTAGACTGATTCTTTGTTCGAGCTATTTTTTGATTGTATGCTTGATCTTTCTTAATGTTTGATAAACATTATACATCTTTGAATCCACAACATATTCGAAGTCACCCATTAATTCAATGACATTTCCATTGAAGCCTTTTTTGAATAAGTAAACACCATAGTCTGGAGCACTTTCATCAAAGATTCCACTAATACCATAAAGATTATAGCGCTTGAATCCATTATCAATACAATGCTTCAACATGTGCCAGTGAAGAGCGTATGGAGAGCAGAATTGCATATATTTTTCATATACACCACTCATTAAACATAATACTTCTTGTCCATATGTGAAGAATAAGCCAGCAGTTAAAATGATCTTTTCTCCATCCTCCTTAATGATTTCATGTGCATGATCAATTTTTTTGTTGATACCCTGAATTCGCTCATTTGCTAAATCCATTTTTCTACGGATCTTAGGACTTTCTTGCTGCTCTAATCGCTTTGCCGATTGATCTACAATATCTTGATTTTTCTTTAAATCAATCTCTAAGCTCTTGATATAGTCATTCATATCCATGTCAGCATACAAGAATTGAGCATACCCATCATCATGAAAACATTCATATACATTTTTATAGTAATCATCACTTCTAAATTCAAAGCCACGACGAGAAGATGTATCACGAATGATATCTTCATATACCTTTAAATGATCGCCATCAATTTCATGAACTTGAATATTGTACTTTTGAACATGTTGAACCGAACGCATAGCTTTACGCTCCATCTTTTTTAACAATTCTTCTTTTGTGATATTTTCCGTATCAATCGTATAAATCCATCTAGGCTCTCTATCATTGTCAATTCCACGCGTAAATCCTTCATGTGTATACCCAAGTGACATAATGTGATCAAAGATAGGAGAATTATCGATTCCACCCTCTACGATATCACCATGAATATCTCTTTCTTTATACATTAAATAAGGGTCCATATGGAAATATAGACATTTTTTCTTTTTACAGAATTGAACTAGATTTTCATGGAAGAAAGTAAATAAATCTAAGTTTGAATAATCTAATAATGGGCCTCTTAAAATCTGACAGAAAGTATAAGAAGAGAAAACTGGAACAAATGACAACATGCTAGCTGCAATTAGCTTGTCGTTGTCCATAATTCCAACATAAGAAGTTGTACAACCTCTTCTTTCTCTCATGTGCGCCATATTTGTAGTTTGCCAGAAGTTGTTGTCTGGCCATTCTTTAGAAAATGTTTTAAATTCAGTTTCAGTTATTTCTTTAAATAACATATTCACACACCTCACAACCTATCAGATTATATCATTTTATTCGTATGAACAACAACTTTATACTAGAAAAGAATTCATCTAATAATTTGTCGATGAGATTGTAAAAATGTAAAATTGGTTAAAAACGTTTTCATTTGTATTACTATAATCCCAACAAAACCGATGAAGCGGAGATCAAACGAAAAAATGTGTCTAAAGAGAGCTTAGGTTGGTGGAAACTAAGTGACAACAAGTTCGCAAATGGACCGCTAAGGGCATAGTCAAAGGCTTAGGCTGAGTATTCTATGACGTAAGATTCATATTATAATGGCGCAATAAATATGGATGGGGTTAGGTGAATTTGCCCTCCAAGAATTTAAGGGGCGGCATATACCCCAAAATGGTTTGTAGATGAGATTAGGCTCGGACAACATTTGACTGAGACCTTTTAAAAGTTAGATTTGTGTTTAGTTCCATTCATTTGTTAGTAGGAAATCACGTATGTTTCGATGCTTGATGCCATTTTGGCTCATGTTAAACTCATCAAGAGAAACAACGTACTTTGGAAAATTATCTTTAATACGATCATAAGCACCAAATTCACGATCAATTGTTTCTTGGGATGCCAATAGATAAGTGACTTGAACATATATTTTTTCGCCTTGTTTGTTGCATACAAAATCTATTTCTTTATTGCCATTTCTTCCTACAGTTACATCAAATCCCCGGCGCAATAATTCTAGATATACGATATTTTCTAAAATAAGATTGATATCTCGCATATTACCACCGAAAATAGCCTCACGGATACCGTGATCGGCAATATAATATTTTTCATTAGAAGAAAGAATTTGCTTACCTTGCAAATCTTCTCGTTTCACTTGATAGAATAAATAAGCTTCACAACAGTACTTGATATAGTTCAAAATCGTTTCTGGAGATACAGTTCGCTTTTCGTTTTTTAAAAACTTTGCGAGTGAGGATGCAGAAAAAGTTGTTCCCACATTCGCAATCACATAGGCAATGATTCGTTCTAATAAATCAACATCGCGAATTTTATTTCGTTTCATGATGTCTTTGAGCTGGACAGAGTTAAATAAATCTTGAAGATATTGTTTAGACGGAGCCTCTGCATAACGAATGTTTGAAAGGTAAGGCATACCTCCGACAATAAGGTATTTTTGAAAACATTGCTGAATGGATGCGTCAGGAGTAATCGAACGATATAGTTCCATGAACTCTTTAAAAGAAAATGGATATATCACAAATTCTACATATCGACCACCCAAATAAGTTGCTAGTTCACTAGATAGTAGATTTGCGTTTGAGCCTGTGATGTAAATATCACAATCTAATGATACGCGAAAAGAGTTGATACACTTTTCCCAGTCCTTGACTTCTTGTATTTCATCAAAGAATAGATAAACTTTGCCTTCCATTTCTGAGGCTTTTGCAAGGATTTCATCATGCAGTGCTTGTGCAGTTTGTAAGTGGGAGTAGTTCATATCTTCAAAATTGATAGAGATAAATTGTTTTGGACTGATACCAGACTCCGTGAGCTCTTGTTGAATTAGCTTTAACATGACGGACTTTCCGCAACGACGAATACCAGTTATGACTTTGATTAAGTCTGTTCCTATGAATGGACGGATACGACTCATATATAGTTCACGTTTGATCATAATTTAAAGCCTCCTTTTGTAGTTAACTATAGTATATCACGTTTATAACTGATAATTAGTATAAAAAATATAATTTTATCAGATATAACTGATAAAATGTAAAAACTAACGAAAAATTAAAGATACGAATTTAATTCTTGATGATAGAAAAAAACATAAGAAAATATGGGTATCATTTTAAATCTCTAATTGTGTTATTTGGTTGATTTATTCCAGTTTATAGAACACTTTAAGATTTGATTTGGAATCTGTTCATTGGTTCCTTTTAATGAATCAATTAAGATCGATGCAGCTTGATAGCCTTCATCATAGGCTGGCTGTACGATCGTTGTTACAGTTGGACTTGAGAAGTTAGTCCATTCTGTATTGTCAAAGCCAATTAATCCAATTGTATCTGGCATTAGGTTACGGTAATCTTTTAATGTCAAATAGACACGTGGTAATAAGAAGCAATTGGCTACAAAGATTAGAGTGCGAACACCAAAACGCAATTCATTATATAGTAAATCACGTAATGTATCACTTGTTACATCATCGGCTACAACGTGGGTTTTGCATTCTTTTCCTTTTGTTTCTAAAGCGTGCAGATAGTCAGTTGTACGCTCTAAATGTGTAGTGGATCTGCTGTAATCATAATGAATTCATCATATCCATCATCAATGAGGTGAGTTCCTACATTTAATATGGATTCAATTATTGATTCATAATATAGGCCTCCTACATAAAATGGAGGCTTTTCTTGGTATAAGAAAAGCTGTGGACTAAGCGATGTTAAAATCACTTTCTGTCTCACAGCTTTTTCTTTCTTTTACTATGAATGGTAAATGGAATAGGCTAAGTCCAATCACTCCAAGCATGATGATTCTAAATAAATAGATATAGTATCCATGACTTAGGTTAAGGAATGGAAGTCCTTCTAATGGTGGTCTTACAATAAACATAAAGTTTGTATCATAGACCGACAAAATAGAATTCATATATAGGTTAAAAATCAATAACGCAAATAACACGACTAAATTGTCTTTAAATGCCTGCATACCTAGGTTTGCATGTTTGAAACGAATCAAATATAAAGAAAACCATGTAAGTGCTGCATGGTACATGAAGCATTGATATACATTGGCTACGTTAAACTCAACGCCATACGTTGGGATCAAGATAGCCGCGATTCCTCCGCAAGTACCAACAACCGCAAAGAAGTTGATCATTTTTTGTTTCAATGGGCCATCTTTTCCAAAAGTAATGTAGGCCGCAATAAACAATAATATACTGCAGATATGGAATGGAAGGGATTGTGGATTTAAATGCATTCCCCCATGTGTACTTGGAATCATATCTGACATCATTTTTGTGACTTCGCTCAATAAACATATAAACATAAAGAAGTAACAAGCGTTTTGTAGCGTGAAATCTTCTTTTTTCGCATAGTGATTCATAATTAGGATAAATAGAATACAAATTCCTATCCATATAAAATGTTTTGTAGTAAACATATGCTCTCTCCCTTGTAGTTCACAGATTATACCATTCAAAGCATAAGTAAACAATGATAAAATTCTTAAACTTATCTTAAATTAAGTGATATACTTAGTCGTTAGTGAGGTTTTTATGAAACGGATTGATTTTGAAAATGATACAGTGACAAAAAATATTATAAATGCTGCTTTACCTTTGTTGGTGGCACAAATTATGAGTTTGTTATATAACGTTGTGGATCGTATTTATATTGCTCGTATTCCAAATATTGGAACATATGCATTAGGAGCTATTGGCTTATGTTTTCCTTTAATTGTGATAATAAATGCATTCGCAAATCTATTTGGCAGTGGAGGAGCTCCATTATTCTCCATTAGTCGTGGAGAAAAGAATAGTACAAAGGCAAACTTAGTCATGAATACATCCTTCACGATGTTAGTATTGTGCTCGATTGTTTTAATGATTGTTCTTTATCCTTTGTTGAAGCCTATATTAACCTTATTTGGAACATCCTCATCAGCCATGAAATATGCCTATCCATATATGATGATTTATCTAATAGGAACACTACCTTCCATGCTTACTTTGGGGATGAATCCATTTATCAATGCACAAGGCTATTCAACAGCAGGTATGTGTTCAGTTTTGATTGGTGCCATTATGAATTTAGTGTTAGATCCTATATTCATTTTCTTATTTGGACTTGGCATTCAAGGTGCTGCCATCGCAACTGTTATTTCTCAATGTGTTTCAGCTATATTTGTGTATTGGTTTTTAAAGAATCGTTCGGAATTAAAAGTAAGATTACTTAAAAAAGAGGAATGGATCGTTTGTAAAAGGTATGCGCAAAATATTGTTAGCTTAGGAAGCAGTAGTTTTATCATGCAACTCACAAACAGTTTGGTTTCAATTTGTTGCAACAACGTATTATCTGTTACAGGAGGAGATATTTATATTTCGGTGATGACCATCATTTCAAGTGTAAGGCAATTAGTGGAAACACCGATTCATGCGATCAATGATGGTTCTTCTCCTGTTTTAAGCTACAACTATGGTGCTAGAAGAGCAAGTCGTATTCGTAAGGCAATCTGTGTAATATCTATTCTTGTCTTTGGCTATACCGCTATAGTTTGGAGTTTTATTATTTTGATTCCACATATATTGATTCAAGTCTTTAGTTCCGATCCTGTATTAATAAGGAATACAGTGCCAGCTTTGAAACAATATTTTGCGGCCTTCATATTCATGGATTTGCAGTATATTGGTCAAAATGTATTTAAGTCATTAAATAAAAAGAAACAAGCCATCTTCTTCTCTATACTAAGAAAAGTCATTATTGTCGTGCCACTTACATATATTATGCCACTCTACCTTCATATGGGAACAGATGGTGTATTCTTGGCTGAACCTGTATCGAATGTGATTGGTGGAACTCTTTGTTTCGTAACAATGTTAGTAACAATCATGCCAGAATTAAAGAGAATGGAAAATAAAAATGTGATAGAATGATATCCGCGAGGTAGAAAAAATGGTACAAGATATTTATCCACATAAATTACACAATGAATTTGATCCCAATATACAGGCAACACAAAAGGATGTATTGTTGTGTGTTGTGAATGGAAAGATTTTAATTCATTTAAATTGTTTTGAGAATAAGGAAGTTGTTTTTCCTAAAGTAAGTGATATACAAGTTGAAAATGTAGAGTATCGTTATTTGTTTTCAATTGATAGTACGAAATATTTCTTATGTGATATGCGATTAGAAGACAATCAGATTCCATCAGGATATGGTTATGTTGAAGAGAGAAGTTTGCGTATTGAAGGGATTGGCCCAAAAGACAATTTATTTGCGGCAATCACTGGGAAGCATTTGGCAGATTGGTATCGAGATACTAAATTCTGTGGAAGATGTGGACATAAAATGGTGCATTCAACAAAGGAAAGAGCTATGGTTTGCCCAGAGTGTCATAATACAGTGTATCCAAGAATTATGCCAGCTGTTATTGTGGGTGTAATCAACGGGGATAAGTTGTTGCTGACAAAATATCGTACGGGATTTAAGTATAATGCTTTGATTGCAGGTTTTACTGAAATTGGTGAAACCGTAGAAGAAACGGTAAAACGTGAAGTTATGGAAGAGGCTGGAATCAAAGTGAATAATATTCGTTACTACAAATCACAGCCTTGGGGAAGCGCCAATGATATTTTGTTAGGGTTCTTCTGTAATGTGAAGGGAAATGATGAAATTAACATGGACACGAATGAATTGAAATATGCAGATTGGGTTCAAAGAGATGAAATTATTCTTCAACCAGGTGAATTTAGTTTAACGAATGAAATGATGAAATTATTTAAAGAGAATAAAGTAGAGTGAAAGTATCACACTCATTCTTCTAAAAATGATGAGGATATGGTACAATAAAGCGTGTAAAAAAAATTTATAGAAAATAGGAGTGAAAAATTATGGCAATTTCTGCAGGTGATTTTAAAACAGGATTAACTTTAATCGTTGATGGTGATCCTTGGGTAGTATTAGATTTCCAACATGTTAAGCCTGGTAAAGGTGCGGCTATCTTAAAAACTAAGATGAAAAACTTAAAAACAGGTAATACACAAGAAAGAAACTTCAATGCTTCAACTAAATTTGAACAAGCTAACATTTCTAAAAAAGCAGCTCAATTCTCATATGAAGCAGATTCTACATATTACTTCATGGATTTAGAAACATACGATACTTATGAATTAACAGCTGAACAAGTTGACTTCAACAAATATTTCATTGTTGAAGGTGCTGAAGTATCTTTGATGTTCTTCGAAGGAGAATTATTATCTGTTTCTGTTCCAGAAAAAGTTGAATTGACAGTAGCTGAAACAGATCCAGCAATCAAAGGTGCACCATCTAACCAAACTAAAGATGCAACAACAGATACTGGATTAACATTAAGAGTTCCACAATTCATCGAACCAGGTGAAAAAATCGTTGTATTCTCAACAGATGGAAAATATGCAGGAAGAGCTTAATCGCTCTTCTTTTTTTAACTATGAATAAAGTTGTCTTAATTACTGGTGGTGCTCGTGGCATTGGAAGTGCAATCGCATTGGAACTCGCAAAGCATGGTTATGATATTGTCATTAACTATTTAACTTCGAAACAGCCTGCCAAAGAATTAAAAGAAAAAATTGAATCTCAATATCATGTTCACTGCCTAACTATATGTGCTGATGTATCGGATGTAGATCAAGTAAATATTATGGTTAGTGAAATTGAAGAGAAGATGGGTGGCGTAGATATATTAATTAATAATGCGGCTGTAGATCTTTCTAATTTGTTTCATTTAAAAAATGCCGAAGAATTTAAAAGAACATTAGATGTCAATGTAGTAGGTGCTTTTAACTGTAGTAAAAGAGTCTATAAACACATGTTGGATCAAGAATATGGAAGAATCATCAATATATCAAGTACCAATGGAATTAACACATATTATCCAATGTGTATCGATTATGATGCTTCAAAAGCAGCCTTGATTTCAATGACACACAATCTTGCGGCTGAATTTGGACCATATATCAATGTGAATTGTGTTGCACCCGGATTTATTGGAACCGATAATGAACTAGATGGCTATGACGAAGAGTTCTTAAAGGAAGAAACAGAAAAAATCATGGTGAAACGTTATGGAAAGCCAGAAGAAGTGGCATATCTTGTTCGTTTTCTAATTAGTGATGAAGCTAACTTCATCAACAATTCTATCATTCGTATTGATGGTGGACAGATGGGTAGCTGTTAAAAAAGTGGTTAAATCCCTATATTTAAAGGGGGTTGACCACTTTTATTCTTTATTGATTGAAGTATCGTTTGAATCAATTTGCGACGATTCTACTATCGTTGCACAAAATAATGCAACGATTCAACAATCGTTTGAAACGAAAAAAGATGCACTTGGCATCTTAGTTGTTTTTCATATTTGTTAGGGCAAGGAGAATAGAAAGTTTTCCATATTCTAATGTTAATCCACCCTGCATATATAAAGTATAGGGTTCAACGACTGGAGCATCCGCACTTAATTCAATGGTACTTCCTTGTGTAAAGCTTCCGGCAGCCATAACTTCATCAAATGGATAGCCTGGCATTGGAGCAGCCATAACACGAACAAATGAATCAATTGGACTTGTGGATTGAATGCCTTGTGTAAAGCTAACAAGATTTTCTTTTGAACCCAGTTCTAAAGTTTGAATGATATCCGTTCTTTCATCATTATAAGCAGGAGATACGTTTTTATAACCTAATTTTTCTAACATATAGGCTGTAAAAACGGCTGTCTTTAAAGCACTCTTAACAGCATTTGGTGCCATGAAGATCCCTTTAAAGAAAGAGTTGTTTAAGTTAAAGTTTGCACCCAAATCCTTACCAATTCCAGGAGCCGTTAAGCGTTCAGCTACCATATTGATCCATTCTTTATTACCAGCTACATATCCTCCAGTAGAGGCAATTCCTCCACCTAAGTTTTTCATTAAAGATCCAACCACAACATCAGCACCAATATGTCCTGGTTCTAATTTTTCAACAAGTTCACCATAGCAGTTATCCACCATGATAATAACGTCTTTGCTTACTTCACGAATCTTTTTGATGATACGCTCAAGCTTTGAAATGGTTAATGATAAACGGTGAGCATATCCTCTAGATCTTTGGATTTCCACTAATTTTACATTGTTTTCTTTTAAACGCTCAACAATCTTATCATCATCAAAATCATCATTTACTAAATCAATTTGTTCATACTTTACACCATTGGCTTTTAAGGATTGTGTAGAATCACCACATAAACCAATCATCTCCTGCAAAGAATCATAAGGAGCACCAGAAATGGAAATCATTGTATCTCCATGTTTTAATAGGGCAGATAAAGTTAAGTATAAAGCGTTTGTACCACTCATAATCTGAGGGCGTACCAAAGCATCTTCACATCCGAGTACTGTCGCAAAAATACGTTCGATTTTATCACGACCTTCATCATAGTTACCATATCCGTTGATATCCGCAAAGTCAGAATAAGAAACGTGGTTCTCAATAAATGCAGCTAAGATACGATCTGAATTGTATAAACATACATCATCAATTTTTTTATAAATATCTTTTAAAACGACATCCGATTCCTCTGCCATTTTCAATAAGTCTTTATCAATTTGTTCTAAAATCATAAATAACCTCCAAAAGTCCACTTCTTCTATTATACACGAATTCATGTATCGTATTCTAATTAATTAACAGTTTAAGACATAATGAATTTTCTAATCATTATTTTTTGGATTTCTATACTTTTTCTGACTACAAAACTAAAAAAGTGGCTGAAATCCTTTGATCTAGGATTTTTAACCACTTTATTTCATTTATAATTATTTTTAGGATTTATGGAAACTAAGAATCGATTTGAAGAGATCACCATCCGTTTCAATCATAAACGTGCCATTCTGTACTTCGGTAAAACTCTTTACAATCGCAAGACCTAGACCGCTGCCAGTTTCATGCCTTGATTTATCGCCACGCACAAAACGTTCTGTGATATCACTATCAAAATCAAGCGGTGCCTTCGAAGTGTTTTTCATTGTGATCACAACTGAATTTCCTATATCTTTCACATCCAAGAATACACGTGTGTTTTCAAGTGCATACTTAGAAATATTCGTGAATAAGTTTTCAAAAATACGATACATCTTATTTCCATCCAAACATACATGAATTTCTTTTTCTGGAAGATTTGTCACAAGCTGAAGATTTTTAGCTTGTAGAAGCTCTTCGTTTTCAGCACAAACTTGTTCAATAAATTCAATGATGTTGATATCAGAATATTCTAAATCAATATTACCACTATTGGCTTTAGATACCTCGAATAAGTCTGTGATTAGAATGCTTAAACGATCTGTATATTGATTCAATCGTTCTAAATAACCTTTTTTATCTTCCTCACTAATACTAGGATCATTTAATAACTCTACATAATTTTTAATACCTGTTAATGGTGTTTTTAAATCATGCGATACATTTGAAATCAATTCGGTCTTTAAATTTTGTGACTGTACTTGTTCCTTTACAGCTTGTTCAAAACCATCCTTAATTTGATAGATATTATTGTTTAAAGATTGGAATAATCCAGAATCTGCAGGCTTGATATTTTCAAAATTACCACTCGATAGATCTTCTGTCATATGTAATATATCTTGATATTGATTTTGAACATTCTTGATTTTCTTATAGAGCACAACGCTGATACCAATTAAGGCTGCAACAACGATAAAGAAAGAGAAGAATGGAATGTTCAACAAGGATATAAATGCAAGGATCACAATCAAACAAGTTGAGAAAATAATATATTTTTTAAGGATTTCATCTGATAAATCGGTAGAAATAATTCCTTCTACTTTATTTGAGAAATAAAGAATAAATTTACCAACCAAAGTTCTATGGAAGAACCAATCTCTTATAGATGTCGTAAATTGACATTTTAGCCAATATACAGATAATCCAATAAAGAATAGCGTGATGAACCACGCAAGAATGTTCGTAAAATATACGATAGGTTGACTAAACTCAATATGATATCGATTCAAGATATTTAAGAAAGTTCCCTCAATTGAATAGGTAGTTAATATACATGTACCACTGGCTAGCAGTGCATCAATTGTTAGAAATAATAGGAATGCAGGTTCAAATAACCAGTTATTCACATGTCTAAAGATATAAGCTTCCTTTTCATATGTATATTTATTAAGAAAGACATATAGAGCAATAATAGTGCTACAAATCAAGAAGGAAGTCATGAAGAAATAGGTATATTGATCGGCATCTAAATCTAAGAAGTCAACTAGACTTGTATTATCATAATTTAAAACAGCTGGAATATAGAATGTTAATACGACATCACTTGGCATATGAAGTGTATAGCCTGGAAATGGCTCTCCATCACAATAATATGTGCCACCACAGTATTCATAATACTTTTCACTGTTATAGTTAATAAGATTCACAATATCATCCGTCGCATTTAGAGTATTAGAGTCTAATGTTTCATAATATCTAGTATCTTTTTTCTTTACATTCACATTAAATTGTTTTGAAGTGATTTTATTGTTTACATCACACGTATAAAAGAAGTTTGGATCATTCTCAAAAATATTTTTTGCGGTAGATAAAGATAAGTTTAATCCTTTTTTTATATCCTTCTGAATGTCTTCCGGTGTATCTTTCTCGAACGTAATATATTCATACTTTGGATCTTGTTCCAATTTTTTAGCTATAATAAAAGCTGTAAGATTCTGCTCTAAAGTTTCAGGAAGCTTTGTTGGTGTAGCCGTAGAAACATTTGGATAAAAGCTTGTCACTACACAAGAGCTAATGATGCATAAAGCACATAATATTGTTAAAAAAATATTCTTCTTTTTCATTGTATATTCTCCATTTTATAGCCCTGACCCCATACCACCTTGATATAAATAGGCTTTTTAGGATTGGCCTCAATCTTTTCACGTAACTTACGAATATGAACCATGATCGTTTCTGTGTTGATAGCTTCTTCTTTCCATACTAATTCATAGATTTGTTGACTAGAAAAGACTTGTCCTGGATGTGAAATCAATAGTTTTAAAATATCAAATTCTTTTGGCGTTAATTTAATATCCCTTGAATTGAGTGTCACTCTTTTTGTCGTATTACTCAATGTAAGATCACCAATCACATATTCATCTTCGTTCTTTGTCTCATTCTTTAAATTTAAGATTTGTTCGTACCTTCTTAAATGAGAACGCACTCTTGCGACAAGTTCCATACTTTGAAATGGCTTTGTGATATAGTCATCGGCACCAATATTTAAACCTGTGATCTTATCGATATCTTCACTTTTCGCACTTAAGAATAGAATCGGAAAATCATGTTGTTTTCGAGCTTCCATCACCATAGAAATACCATCCATAACAGGCATCATAATATCTACGATGGCTAAATGAATATCGTTTGTTTCAATCTTTTCTAAGCCTTCTTTTCCGTTTGCGGCAAGAATCACATTGTATCCTTGATTCTTCATATAAATTCCAATGGCTTCACGAATCCCTTGTTCATCTTCTACCACTAATATTGTATGTTCCATAAAGTTCTCCTTTTAATTTAATAATGTAAATAAAATCCAATACATGCACATAGTATTCCAATGTATAACATAATTATAACCACCTTTCGATAATTTGAAACAACTGCGTAAGACCATAAGAATAAGCAATCAAAGATAAGGGCTTACCCAGAAGAATAATCCAGACAAATTTTTTGAGTGACATATGTGTCAGTCCTGCAAGCATACACAAGAGATCATCGGGTGCACAAGGTAAGAAAATAGCTAACATAAAGAAAGTATCAAATTTGTTTTGATCATATGTATACTTCATATATTTGTCGTAATCTTTCTTTTTACATAATTTTAGAATGATTCTTTGACCATACTTACGAACAAGTAAAAAGATACATATGGATCCGATACAAATACCTATGTAGTTATATATGAATCCATTGATTGCTCCAAAAGCTGTGATACCCAAGGCGCTCGATGCACCACCCGGAATAATGGGAATAATCACTTGAATGATTTGTAGAAGAATAAAAAGTAGGGGTGCTAAAATTCCGACTTTCGACAGTGTAGCCTGTAAAAGTTGTGGATTTGTGAAGTATCCTTGAGAAAAGAAATAAACACAAATAAGAATCATAAGGATAAATCCAAAGTTTGTTATGTTTTGTATATTTTTATTTGTCATAAATTATCACCAGGATTACTATAACGAATAATTATTAAGGTTCTTTAGTGATAAATCTTAAAGTTTTCTAAATAATTGAATCAAAAAGTTGGAAAAGTTGTTAAAAATGGCATAAAAAAGGTTTGAAAAGTGGATAAAATATAAAAATATGGGTTGGAAAAATAGTGCAAATTGTAATAAATGCTTTATATAAAAGGAAAACAAAAAACTTGTGTCAATTATACACAAGTCTTATTCATAAGCTTTGTATGTACGAATAAGCAATGGAAGTTCAGCCATCAACATACCAATCCATCCGGCTAGATATGAGTATGGTAAAGCTTCAATGCCAAGATGGAAATTTAAAACGAGTGGAGCAGCGACGATAACTCGAACTGTCATATTCACTAGACTTGAAATGAGGGTGATTTTTAAATCGCCAATGCCTCTAAAGAAGCCTTGGATTCCATTGGTGAAGGCTGGAAGAATATACATGATGGAAATTAAATGAAGATAAGTCACTCCATGCATAATAACTTCTTCATCTTGTACAAATAGACACATCAATGGTTTTGCGAAGATAAAACATACTAGAAAGATAAAGATGCCGTAGATGATTTCTAAAACAATTCCACAACGAAATCCCTCCTGCATACGATTGTTATTTCCGGCGCCCTTATTTTGTGCCATTAAAGCCGTCATGGAGTGGGCAATGTTTTGTTCAGGAGTATACGCAAAATCATCAATTCGATTGACGGCTGTAAAGGCAGCTACAACCGATACACCCATCGTATTGACAATCATTTGAATACCAAGCTTTCCTAGTTGCACAGTAGCCTGCTGCATAGCACTTGCCCAGCCATACGCAATGGTGCGTTTTAATAATGAAATGTCAAATACTAGCCACTTTTTACCAAGTTGTAGAAGTGGCACTTTCTTTTGTATATATAGAACGCAGAATAGGCAACATAAAGCTTCGCTAATCACAGTAGAAATGGCACATCCTTTACTTCCTGCATGTAAAACAACCACAAAGAATAAGTCTCCAAAGATATTTAGAATGGAACTGATAATTAAGAAATATAGGGGTGATTTACTGTCGCCTAAAGCGCGTAGTGTACTCGCAAAAAAGTTGTATAGAAAGGTAAAGACTAAACCGGCAAAGATGATTTGAAGATAGGTAGTTGTCATATTTAAAATGGATGGATCTACCTGCATAAATTTAAGAATTTGTGGTGAAAAAAATATGCAGATTAGTGTTAATACAAGTGAAAATACAAGTCCTGCAAGCATAGTTGTGCTCATTTGACGAGCAAGTTTTTCTTCTTCTTTAGCCCCATAATACATGCCAATCAATATGCTTGCGCCCATACAAAGTCCATTTAAGAACAGGATGAAGAGTGTCGTAATTGGATTACAAATTCCAACGGCGGCCAAAGCTTCTTTTCCTACAAAGTGCCCTACAATAATACTGTCAACGGCATTATATGTTAATTGAAATAAATTGCCCAAAACTAAGGGAATGGAAAAGTGAACTAGCATAGGCATGATTTTGCCTTGTGTCATATCTTGTGTCATAATCAAATTTCCTTTATTAATTTATCTTTTATTTTGTGCTTTTTTAACCAAAATTTCAATAATATGTTAGAATGGTTTCATGAAAATTTCAGTAGAACAATTAAAACAATTAAATAAAGAAGAATATATCTTAATTGATATACGTGATGCCGAAGAAGCCTTTAAAAATCCAATCGAGAACAGTGTTGTATTAAGTGGAGAAAGTGCATTGGAAACGGACTTTGATTCAACCAAGAAGATTATTGTCGTTTGCGCTCAAGGCTATGTCAGTGATATTGTTGCACAAAGATTACAGGAAAAAGGATATGATGCATATAGTGTAGATGGTGGGTATGTTTCGATTGTTATGGATAAGATGAACACAAATGTATCAGATGATTTTTGTGCTCAAGTCGAAAGAAGTATTATTAAAACGTATCGAAGAAAGATTTGGTCAAAATTTACGAAGGCTATCCGTGATTATGAGCTTGTCAAAGAAGGCGATTGTATTGCGGTATGTATTTCGGGTGGAAAAGATTCGATGTTGATGGCGAAATGTTTTCAAGAACTGCATAAACATTCACCTGTTCATTTTGATGTGAAATATATTGTGATGGATCCAGGCTATTCAAAAGAGAATCGTGAGGTTATTGAAAAGAATGCCAAAAAGCTAAATATTCCAGTGGAAATCTTTGAGAGTGATATTTTTGACAATGTTTTTAATATAGAAAAAAATCCATGTTACATATGTGCAAGAATGAGAAGAGGTCATTTGTATAACTATGCCAAGAATTTGGGATGTAATAAAATAGCTTTGGGACACCACTATGATGATGTGATTGAAACCATTTTAATGTCGATGCTTTATGGTGGACAAATCCAAACGATGATGCCAAAGCTACATTCAAATAACTTTAAGGGTATGGAAGTCATTCGCCCTTTATATTTGATTCGTGAAGAGGATATTAAGACTTGGGCTAAACATAACAATCTGTATTTCATTCAATGCGCATGCAAGTTTACTGAGGCTTGTGCCAATGAAACATGCTTAACACAGTCTAAGTCGAAGCGTTTAGAAATGAAAAACTTAATCAAGGAATTGAAGAAAGTCAATCCGTTTGTAGAACAGAATATATTTAAGAGTGTCGAAAATGTAAGTCTTAAAACGGTAATTGCCTATAAAGATGATAGCGCAAGACATCATTTTTTAGATACATATGATGAAGAGGGAAATGAATAGTTTCTCTCTTTTCATTTTTATTTACAAAAATGTAATAATTTACATTGACTATTTTTCACTACGTTCTATAATGGAATTATTGTGGAGGAAACGAATTATGTACAAAACAGAAAGCTTTAAACCAGATACTTTTAAACCAGCTCGTTTTGAGTCGGATGGAAAAATTACATTGTCAGGAAAAGAAATTCCATATCATACAATTTGTGAAGACAATGTTATCTATGGACCGGATGGAAATCCAGTCGCATCTATTTTTACTTATGCCTATTTTAGAAGTGATGTAGAAGATACATCCAATCGTCCTGTTATCTTTGCGTATAATGGAGGTCCTGGATCTAGTTGTATGTATGTACATGCAGGTTTTTTAGGAACACGTCGTATGCAGTATGATGAGGTGGATCGTGAAAGTGCTTTTGGACCATACAAAGTCATTGATAATCCAGATTGCTTGATTGATATTGCCGATATCGTATTGATTGATCCTGTTGGAACTGGATATGGTGTATTGATTGATGAAAGTAAGAAGAAAGATTTCTTTGGTATTGAACAAGATGTAGAAGCTTTATTGACAGTGCTTGAAGCTTGGGTTCGTCGTTATAATCGTGGCTTGTCACCAAAATATTTATGTGGTGAAAGTTATGGATGTACTCGTAGTGCAGTTGCCGCTGGTATTGCCGCAACTATGGGAAGAGAAAGAGGCTATGGTATTGCCTTTGATGGTATTGTATTTATTGGAAATACAGTTACTGTAGGTAAATACTTTGGTGAAGGCTTACCGGTTGAAACAAGCGTTTTAGGTTTCCCTACATATGCAGGTGTAAACTGGTATCACAATCATCCAACCGATCAAAGTGTAGAAGACTGGGTAAAAGAAGCTAAGGCTTTCGCTGATCATGATTATGTGCTTGCACTTTATAAAGGAGAAGCTATTTCAGAAGAAGAAAAAGAACATATCTTAGAAAAGGTAAGTTATTATACAGGTGTTTCTAGAGAATACTTGATTCGTCATGGTTTAAAAATTGATGATGATGATTATCGTCAAGAAGTGTTAAAGGCAAAAGGAAAAGCTGTATCTCGTTATGATGGTCGTGTCACTCGTCCTTTATTAGAGCCAGAACAAGATGAAATTAAAAAGGCATTGTGGGATGATGCGACAGCCGATCGTTATGATACCTTCTTCTATGCAGCTTTTACAGGAGATCTACTTCCAAAATTAAATGTAAAATTAGATCGTAACTTTATTCCAGGAACCGATTATTATATGCATTGGGATAAAGAAGAAAAGAAAGGTACAACCGGAGAAGAATTGCGTTATGCAATGACGCGAAGACCAGGAATGCGAGCATTCTTTGCGAATGGATGGTTTGATCTATGTACTGAATTTGGATATGCATGGCACACAATGGATCATGCAGGACTTCCAAAAGACCGTGTATTCTGGAAAGGATACCAAAGTGGACACATGATTTATCTTGGTGAAGATAATGTTCATGAATTATGTTCAGATATTCGTGATTTTATTCAAGGAAAGAATCCTAAATCTCAATTTTAATAAATGGCTCACTTCTGTGAGTCTTTTTTTCTTCTTGTGATGATAAATAAAGGAAAAATAGTAAACTTTTAATGAAAGAAATTAGCGTTCTCTTGATGCGATACACGGCTTAATGAAATTGGCTTTTTGAAAGTCACAATGGAATCACCGTAATGTTTCAATGAAACATTTCTCATTTTCGTTAAAATATACAGATAAACATTTGTGAATTTCGTTAAATACGTGTGTTGAACATTTTTAAAATTCGTGAGTAATTGTGATAAAAGACAAAACCGTTGGATTACTACCCAACGGTTTTCTTATATATTAAGATTTTGGCTTCGGAACAGAGAAATACGACATGTGAAATAGTGCTAAAACATCACAAGATATGAATTATCAGGAACGACAAAAAGGACTATTGAAATAGCCAACATTTTGTATTCATCTTTAGTTGTTGAATTATTTTTACAATCATTTTATGATCACATTCAGGGCAGTGCATCATATAGTTTTCTTCAGGTTCATTTGGAAATAATTCGTCGATCAACCATCTAGGTACTTCTTCTTCGTAACCGCATTTTGTACATTTCATCAATACATCTTTTTCTGTATGTTCTGTCATTTCTCTTGTCCTCCAATGGATTATATGTATAAGTATACTGCATAATGGCACCACATTTACATTGAATTGTGTCTCTATTAAAAGAATCTATTAAATGAGTGCGGTATTTGAATTTATCGAGTTTGTTTTTTAGTGCTTTGGTTCTTGTTTCACGAGAATAATCCTTATTCTTTTTGATTCCAAGAAGTGCATGTACTTTATCTAGGGTTTTCTTAGAAGCATTGGCATAGAATCCATAATATCGAGTTGTTAAGAAATGGTAGTCCGGTATATGTATAATAAGGCGGTTTATAAAATCAATCACATTATCTGTGACATCATATCTTTTCTCATCTTTATGATCATTGTAGAAACAGCTGACAGTCTTTGTTTCTTTATTGTATTCTGTGATTCTGTTTTCAGCCATGGCAGGCCTTCCGGCATAGCGAATGAAGTAGTTTACGCAGCCTTGAATATCTTTACTGTTTTTATTAGATGAAGCATTGTTTGAATCGTTGTCATTGGATTTGAATTTGGCATAGACATAGAATCCTTTGGGATGATTCTTATAGAGTCTGTTCTTTTCTTCAGGTTTCTTCAATCCACCAACTTCCTGGATGAGTCGCATTAGTTCAAACTGAAAAGTTTTTCTAAGTTTAGTAAAATTGAAATGATGAAATGTTTTGATTTTATCTTTTTTAAAGGAATAGATCAATTCAGGAATAAGGCGATGGATGTGTGGATTCCATTTAAGGTCTCTTCCAAAAGTATGTAGAGTGGCAATCATGCCAAATTCATTACGAACAGGAATGTCTTTGAATATATAGTGGGTATCAGACAGCTTTTTCTTTTTGAGTTTATCGGCAAGAGATTTATTGATGAGAAAGGAAATGGTGTTTCTAGAAGCAACAAACAATAGATTGAGTCGAGTACGATCCTGTCTGAACCAGTTTCTAAGTTCTTCGGGAATAGTAAAGACGATGTGTCTATGAGGGCAGTCAAGACAAAAAGAAGTAGCCTTGGCTGCAAGCTGTTTGGCATATTTAACACCACAGGCATTACAAAATCTAGAATGACAGGAATGAGGAACGATATTCCAGTTGTCACAATCGGGACATTCAAACTGATCAAAGCCAAGATAACATGTGTGGCAAAGTAATGAACGTTCTACATTGTCTAAAATACAAGGACGAGCTTTACCGGAAGCATCTAATTTTCGAATGTATTCAATATTATCGAAGAAGATATTCTTGATAGGGTGATTGAAATCGAAGTTTCGAACATCACAATCTAATAGTGATAGAGTTTCAATTGGAATGTTTGAATGATAAGTAGTGTCCATAATTGAAGTATAGAATTAAATAGATATGTAAACAAGACTTGGCAAATGAAAAGCGCCCATACAAATCATTTTACATGATTTGATGGGCTTTTTTTAGAATTTCAAGAGCATCTTGCGTATCCTTTAATTCACGTTTTAAACGCCTGTTTTCAAGCTCGGTCTCTGTTAGATTTCCTGAACCTGTAAATGTTGCCTGGTTGTTATTGGCTTTAGCTTCTTGCTTCCATCTATATAGAGTACTTTCTCCAATACCTAAATTTTTCGCACATTCTTTACGACTTAGATCTGGATGTGTTAAACAATAATTGACTACATTTTGTTTAAATTCTTGATCAAACTGTTTCTTTTTATTTGCCATTTTCTTTTGCCTTCCTTTGTCTGTAGATCATCCTCTTTCTATTGTACCACTGGTGTAAATTTTCTCTTTTTGACTAGTCCTATTTATATGCTAACATCACCGTTGTCCGTATGGCACATGAAGCCGGGGCGGTATATAAAATTGGGAAGAAAGTGTTGATTCGGAGAAGTATATTTGAAGCATATCTGAGAGAGCAGAGAAAGATTTGATGGAGGAGAAGGACATGAGCGATCAGAGAAAAATACTACATGATGACAGGAATGGATTAGATTATGTATTGGTAGGAGATTATTACCTGCCAATGATAGACTTGCCAGATGAAACCAGACCAATTGGGTACTGGGGAATGCTTCGGAAAGATTATATGAAAAACTATAAATCAGGCATGTATTCTTATCTTCTGCTGACTGGAAAACTGGACAGTTACCTGGCAGACCTGAATGAACAGGCGCAGGAATGGTATGAATTGATTGAAGAACAGATAAGAAGTGCGGAGGGAGTAACCGAGGAACTGAAGAGACAGAATCCTATGGAATGGGTACGCCACTGCAACAATATCCGTGACCGGGTCACGGATATTATCAAACACGAACTGATTTATGTATAAGGGGAATCTCAGGATTATGATACAGTTCATCATCTCCGGCAGATTTCCTCCTAATACTACCAATATTTTTATATTATTTTTTTATTTCCCAGACAGTCGATCCAGTCCACCGTGAATAAATTTTATCAGGATACTCTGAAATGTGTTCCATAATTCGTTTCTTTCCCAACCGATATTTTTATTAACGGCGAAGGAACCGTTCAGAAGAAAGCAGAACAATAGCTCCGCCTCTTTTTCAGAAAGAGAAGCATTCTGTATCAGTTTCGGGATAAGAAAAGGTTTTTCATAATGATATATCTTCTGGATAATGTAGCTGAATAATGTTTCATCCAGGAAAAGAACACGATATTCTGGAAGCTCTGTAAGACGCTGGCATACAGGAAGAGGAGCATCTGCACTGGTATGTTCGGATGCTATTTCAAGTGCGTCATCAAGGAGTGAGTCCAGTACTTCAGAAATATTATTATAATGAGAATAAAAAGTGGTTCTGGTGATTTCAGCCTGTTGGCATAATTGGGATACAGATATTTTATCAAATTTTTTTTCATTTAACAGCTCCAGAAGAGCTTCTTTTATAACTTTCCGCGTATATAGAGTTCTTCTGTCTGTTTTTCGTTTTTTTAATGAGTCCAATAAATTCTCCTCTGCTATAAAATTCCTTACAGTTTTAGAAATTGTGTTAAAAAATGTTTGAATTATAACGATTTTGTAGTGTACACTGCCGGACAGATATATTAAAATCTTAACAGTATGTAAATAAACTTTACAACATGTAAGAGAATTATGCAAGGAGATTTTTATTATGGTTGTCAGACAGATAAGAAATGCCACACTGTTTATAGATTATGCTGGTTTGAAATTTTTAATTGATCCGGTATTTGCTCAAAAAGCAACGTATCCTCCATTTCCGAGCCTGCTCCGTGCAGAGGAATATAACCCACTGGTAGATCTTCCGGTTCCGATAGAAGAAATATGTCATCCAGATGCTGTAATCATCACGCATCTGCATAGAGATCATTTTGATAAAGAAGCTGCACTACATTTAGAAAAAAAGATTCCTGTATTTGTACAAAACACAGAAGATCAGGAAACTCTCATAAAATATGGTTTTCAGGATGTCAGAATTCTCGACAAACACACAGATTTTCATGATGTAATACTTACAAAAACAAAGGAGCAGCATGGGTATGTAGGAAAAGAAGATCTGGAACGGCTGGGAAATGTCTGTGGTGTTGTATTTCGGTCAGTTTCAGAAAAAACGATTTATCTTGCGGGAGACACCATATGGAATCAAGATGTTTCGGATGCAATAGAGTCATATAAACCGTCCGTTATCATTGTAAATGCAGGAGCTAACAGTGCTATGGAGAAACAGCTGATCATGGGGAAAGAAGATGTACTCCTTGTTCATCAGAAAGCTCCGTCAGCACAGTTGATTGCCACACACATGGAAGCTGAAAATCACTGGGTACTTTCGAGAAAAGAATTGAAAGCATTTGCCAAGAAGAATGGTTTTTCAGATAAACTATTGATTCCGGAGGATGGAGAGAGAATTTATGTCAGATAATCTTGGAACAGGAAAAATATCCAGTCTGTTTATGAAAATGGTAATTCCTTCTGTAATCTCACAGTTAGTTGTATTGATCTATAACATGGTAGATCGTATATTTATCGGACATATACCAGACATCGGAAGCACAGCGCTGACAGGAGTGGGAATCTGTATGCCTGTTACATTGATTGTTTCTGCATTTGCACAGCTGACAGGTGTAGGAGGTGCACCTCTTGCATCCATGGCTCTAGGCAGAAATGATAAAGAAGAAGCAGAAAGAATTTTAGGAACCTGTTGTTTTGGGATGATTGTTGTCAGTGTGTTGCTGACAATCACAGGTCTGGTATTTTCTGAAAAAATACTGTTCTTTTTTGGAGCAAGCAGCAATACGATCTTTTATGCAAGAGAATATTTAAACATTTATTTAGCAGGTACTATTTTTGTTGAACTAACGATTGGTCTGACTGCATTTATCACTGCACAGGGTTTTACTGCTGTTACAATGGTATCCGTGACGACGGGAGCGATACTAAATGTATTTCTTGATCCGCTGCTGATATTTGGATTTAATATGGGAGTAAAAGGAGCAGCAATGGCATCTGTTTTTTCGCAAATGGTATCGGTTTTTATTGCTCTGCTTTTTCTTGTGAGGCACGAAAATTCTGTCAAAATGAGAATGAAATACATCCGTTTCGACAGAAAAAGGATATTCGCATCCATGAAATTAGGATTGTCTCCTTGTATTATGGTTGCGACAGAAAGTTTTGTTTCTATCGCTTTCAATCGTTCCTTATTACAGTATGGAGGAGATCTGGCAGTGGGAAGTATGACTATTTTTTCAACTATTATGCAGATGGTTACCATGCCATTGCAGGGATTTTCACAGGGAGCGCAGCCTATCACAAGTTATAATTTCGGGGCAGGAAACTGGAATAGAGTTTCAGAAAACTTTAAGTTGTTAGTTGCTGTCAGCATGATATATGCCTGCCTGTTATGGGGAATTATATTATTATTTCCCGATACATTTATTAAACTTTTTACTTCAAATGCTTCATTAGCAGAATATAGTATCAAAATGATTCGCATATATTTTGCGATAGTAGGGATGATGGGATTGCAATATGCCTGTCAGAATACATTTCTTGCATTAGGAAATGCGACAGTTTCTATTTTTCTTGCTTTATTAAGAAAGGTGATATTGCTGTTACCGCTTATTTTCATTCTGCCTCACGTCTTACCAGGACAGGTGAAAGCTGTTTTTTTGGCAGAACCGTTTGCGGATTTGATTGCAGTAACAGTTACAGGAATTTTGTTTTTTAGAAAATATGGGAAAAGCCTATGTAAAAAAAATGGCACTAATTAAGAAAATATATTTAGTAGAAATGTAGCAGAAGCACTGATTATGACAGTCGGTGCTTCTTTTTGTTCTAAGGCATTTTTGCACGCATATCTTTTAATCGCTCTAATGCCGCAAGTAAAGTTTCATCTTTTTTCGCAAAGTGGAAACGAATATAGCGATTTTCCTTCTCTTTAAAGAAACTAGATTCAGGAACGGCAGCTACACCGACGTTTTTAATGAGATCCACACAGAAATCTAAATCTGAATCGTAACCAAACTCACTGATATCGACCATGACATAGTAAGCTCCTTGCGGTTCGGTATGTGGAATGTTCAATTCTTTTAAGCCATTGATGAATAGATCTTTCTTATGTGTATATAGCTTTTGTAGTTCATCATAATAAGCATCACTAAATTCAAGCCCTACTACAGCTGCTTCTTGAAGTGGAGCTGCCGCACCAACGGTTAAAAAGTCATGTACTTTTTTGATTTGTTCGATGATATTTTCTGGGGCAATACAATAGCCTAAGCGCCAACCAGTAATGGAATACGTTTTAGATAGGGAGCTACAAGAAATAGTTCTTTCAAACATACCTGGTAAAGAGGCAAAATATGTATGTGTGTATGGAGCATATACAATGTGTTCATATACTTCATCCGTAATCACATATGTATCGTATTTTACGGCAAGACTAGCGATATATTCCAACTCTTCTTTTGAGAAGACTTTTCCACAAGGATTGCTTGGATTGCACAAAATCAAAGCTTTCGGATTTTGTTTAAACGCATTCTCTAATTCTTCTTTATCAAAGTTGAATACAGGTGGATGTAAAGGAACATAAATTGGATCAGCACCACAAAGAATGGTATCTGCTCCATAGTTTTCATAGAATGGAGAGAAGACAATCACTTTGTCATTTGGATCACAAACACTCATCATGGCTTCGGTACTTCCACAAGTGACAACGATGTTTTTGTTTGAATCTAAATCTAGATTCATATATTTTGATTGTTTCTTAGCTAAGGCGTCTCTAAAGTTCTGGGCACCCCAAGTAATCGCATATTGATTATAATCTTCATGAGCAACTTGTTCTAGTCGATTCAATATTTCTTTTGGTGGATCAAAATCAGGAAATCCTTGCGACAGATTGATCGCATCATATTCATTTGCGATTCGAGTCATTCGACGAATTACAGAATCTGTGAATGTCTCGGTTCTTTTTGATAATTCTTTCATAATCACACTTCCTTTTTTCATTTTTTGCATTGTATCATTTTTTTATGAATTGTAAAATAAAATTGAGGTGATATTCGATGGAAAAATCTAAAGTATACTATACGGATTTTCATGCCCGTAAATTTGGTGAGGGTCTACCGACAAAACTGCAATTGTTGGCAAAAAAAGCAGGAATTGCCGATTTGGATCTAGACGGAAAGTTTGTCGCAATTAAAATGCATTTTGGAGAATTAGGGAACATTGCGTATTTACGCCCAAATTATGCACGTGCTATTGTGGATGTGGTAAAAGAATTAGGTGGGAAACCATTCTTAACCGATTGTAATACAATGTATCCAGGATCAAGAAAAAATGCTTTGGAACACTTGGAGTGTGCCTGGCAAAATGGCTTTACACCATTAACTGTAGGATGTCCAATTTTGATAGGAGATGGACTAAAAGGAACGGATGATATTGAAGTGCCAGTTGTTGGTGGAGAATATTGTCAAACAGCTAAGATTGGTCGAGCTATTATGGATGCGGATGTATTTATTTCTTTGACACATTTTAAAGGCCATGAATCAACAGGTTTTGGTGGAACCATAAAAAATATTGGTATGGGATGTGGTTCGCGTGCTGGTAAAAAAGAACAACACTGTTCAGGTACTCCGCATGTTGATGAAAAACGGTGCCGTGGTTGTAAACAATGCTTTAAAGAATGTGCGAATAATGGATTGGAATATGATGAAACAACACATAAGATGCATATCAATGAAACAAATTGTGTTGGATGTGGACGTTGTTTAGGTGCATGTAACTTTGATGCGATCTCATTTAATAACTACAATGCGAATGAATTATTAAATAAGCGTATGGCTGAATACACAAAAGCCGTTGTGGATGGACGCCCTAACTTCCATATTTCTTTAATTGTGGATGTTTCACCAAACTGCGATTGCCACCCCGAAAATGATTTACCAATTTTACCAAACATTGGAATGTTGGCATCTTTCGATCCGCTTGCCCTAGATCAAGCATGTGTAGATTTATGTATGAAGGCAAAACCGATGCCAGGATCACAATTAGATAAACATCTACATGATCCAAACTTCTGTGATCATCATGACCATTTCACAAATTCGACGCCTGAATCGGAATGGAAATCTTGTTTAGAACATGCCCAAAAGATTGGCTTGGGAAATCGAGAATACGAATTGATTGAAATGAAATAAACAGTAGCCTAGGCTACTGTTTTGTTTAATATACGAACTAAAATTGGAACTACAATTAATTGAATGATAATACCTGGAAGACAAGTAATAAAGCTAGCCATCATAAATACAGATGGTGTATAGCCTTGTGTACTTAGTACAAATGTATTTACTAAACCATTCACAATTCTTCCTGCAAGCATCGCAATAATTAAACTCATGTATAATTTTGACATTTCGTTTTTGAAATTGATGTGTTTTTCACATAAACCAGTAACTAAACCATATACACCAAGTTCAATGACCATTTGAGGTAAAATCATAGCTGGAGGCATGCCTGTTGTCATACTTGAAAGAAAGGGCGTGATGATTCCACATGCCAAACCATAGGGTGCACCACAAAATAATCCACAAATCAATACAGGAATGTGCATAGGTAAAAATACACTTCCAGCATTTGGAATCATGTGAAAGGCCATTGGAAGTAATACGCCTAGGGCGATGCATAAAGCACAGGATACTAATTTTTTTGTTGTATTTTTCATAATCAGATTCCTCTTTCTTTTACTTAAATACAAATTCTTTTAAACGAGAAAATGCTTCTTCTACTAAACAAGTTGGTAAAGCTAAATTTATACGAATCGTATTTGGATTCATAAATGGACGGCCATCCTGCCAACATACACCATAGTGAACCCCTTTCTTTAAAAGTTCATCCATGGTGATATTGTGTGTATCTAAATACTTTGTGCAATCTAGATATAACATATAAGTGCCTTCTGGCTTAATGACTTCAATACCTTTGAAATGAGTGCAGATAAAATCCATCGCATAATCTACATTGTTCGCAATCACTTCATTTAATTCATTGACCCAATCCAATCCCTCTTTACAATAAGCACCGATTAGGGCATGAACACTTAAAATATTTGGTGAATTATAGTGAGATAAAGAAGCCTGCTTATTTAATCGGTCACGAAGATATTTATCATAAACAATATGATAAGAGCCGACTAAACCAGCAAGATTAAATGTTTTACTAGGGGCATATGCTGCAATGGTTCTATTTTTGGCATCTTCACTTACGGATTGTGTAGGAATATGTGTGTTTTCTTTACGTACTAGATCGGACCAGATTTCATCGCTAAATACTAAAACATCATGTTTTTTACAGATATCTATAAATTTTTGTATTTCTTCTTTTTTCCATACTCTTCCCGTTGGATTGTGTGGAGAACAGAATATCGCAAAATGAATATTGTTGGCAATGATTTTCTTTTCAATATCCTCATAATCTAGAGACCAATTATCATCCTTCTTTAATGGACTATCAATGATTTTTCTACCCAAATTATTCAATGTATGAATAAATCCAATATAACATGGTGACTGCACTAAAATGGGTTCGCCACTAGCACTAAAAGCCTCAAGTGCACTGGATAAAATACCAAGAACACCATTTTCATATCCGATAGCTTCTTTTTCCACATCCATGTTATGTGTCTCTTTTTGCCAAAATTGAATGGCTTTATAATAGGCTTCTGGCATTTCAAAATAACCAAAATGAGGTTCGTTGATTCTGTTGATCATTTGTCTTTGAATATTCTCAAAAACAGGAAAGTTCATATCTGCAACCCACATAGGGATTTGAGTAAAGTTTGGATCAACTTCTGCATCTTTAATAGGTAAAACATCAAGGGCAAGGGCATCGTGTCCTTTTCGGTTTAAAAGAGTTGTAAAATCGTATTTCATAATATAAGTTCTCCTTTGATACAATAATAGTATAATTTTTCGAAATTTGAAATATCGAACGATATCATGTATAATGCACGCATGATGGATAATACTTCAACTTTAAAAAGGATTGTCGACATATTGATCGACATCATCTATAAGACACATAGCCGTATTTTAAGTATGAATGATGCGTATGAATCTCAACTATCGGATAAGCAGTTGCATTTCATAGTTATTGGTTTATTAGGAATTGCGATGTTACTAGTGATTTATCCACTATTTAAGTGGATGGCAAAAAAACATCTAACAGTTTTAATTAGCTGGTTCTATGTGTTTACCGTACTTGTGGTTATCACCTTTGCGATTGAAATAGGTCAATGGTATTCGCACACGGGAGAAATGGACTTTAACGATATTTTGGCAGGTTTAGTCGGTTATTTTGCGATGTCCTTTATATTCCTGCTGGTGGTGGCGATTATCGAATTAATAAAATCGATTTTTAAGAAGAAATAATCAAAAGTTATTTCTTTTTTTTTGATTCTATTTGTGGGATGATTAGATTAGAAAGAAGGGATGCATATGCGTATTCGATTCTATAATGCACGAATCCTCACGATGAAGGATTTTGATATTTTTTCAGGAGAAGTCTGGATAGAAGATAATAAGATTATATATGTAGGAAAAGTGAAAGCTTCTACTTTTTGTTTTGACCGAGAAATAGATGTACGCCAGAATCTAATTATGCCTGGCTTTATCAATGCGCATACCCATTCTGGAATGACATTTTTAAGATCCATGGCCGATGATATGCCTTTACAGCAGTGGCTGAATGAAAAAGTATTTCCGATTGAGGCAAAGCTTTCAGAAGAAGATATTTATTATTTCTCAAAATTAGCTATATTAGAATATTTAACCAGCGGCATCACTTCCAATTTTGATATGTATATTAATCCAGAAGCTATTTTACACGCAAGCCTTGATATGAATTATAGAACAGTTTTGTGTGGTGCGGTCAATGACTTTTGTCTATCTGTAGAAGATGTAGAGCGTTGCTTCAATGAATACAATCAAGAAAATAGTTTGATTTCTTATATACTAGGTTTTAGTCATGAATATACTAATTCTAAAGAAAAAATTCAACAAGTAGCTGCATTATCTCATAAATATAAAGCACCTGTTTATACACATTTAAGTGAAACAGAATATGAAGTTAATACATGCAAAGAAAAGACGGGACGCAGTCCTGTTGAATACTTATGTGATCTAGGTGTATATGACTATGGCGGTGGAGCCTTTCATTGTGTGCATATGAGTGAACACGATTTAGCGTTATTTGAAGAAAAACACTTAAATGTTATCACGAATCCTGCATCCAATTTAAAGCTTGCCAGTGGTATAGCCCCAATCCAATCGATGCTTCAACGAAAGATTAACATATGTCTAGGAACGGATGGTGCGGCAAGTAATAATTGTCTAGATATGTTTAGAGAAATGTTTTTAGTGACGGGATTGGCAAAATATAAAGAGAAGGATGCTTCTGCAGTCGATGCATATGAAGTACTAAAAATGGCTACAGTCAATGCAGCCAAGGCTTTAAATTTAAATTGTGGGGTATTAGAAGCTGGAAAGTTGGCAGATTTAATTGTTTTAGATTTACATCAACCGAATATGCAGCCAATGAATAATGTCGCAAAAAATATTGTATACAGCGGATCTAAATCCAATGTAAAATATACGATGGTCAATGGAAAGATTCTATATGAAGATGGACATTTTCATGTAGGATTTGAGATTGAGACACTATATGATGAAGTACAAAAAAGGGTAGAGAGGTTAATGCGATGAATATACAGATTTTTGGGAAGAACAAGTGCTTTGATACAAAGAAAGCACAACGCTATTTTAAAGAAAGAAATATTAAGTTTCAGTTTATCAATTTAGATGAAAAAGAAATGAGTAAGAAAGAATTTGAGAGTGTATTAAGACAAGTAGGAATTGATTCTATGATTGATCCAAAGGCGAAGGATAAAGAATTATTGACGATGTTGAATTATTTATCGAATAAAGAGGAAAAGGTGTATCTTAACCAGCACATACTAAAAACGCCAATCGTGCGTAACGGCAAATTGGCGACAGTAGGTTATGAACCAAATGTATGGAAAACATGGGATTAGTCTTTGTATAAGAAACAATCTTTTTCGTGAGAATAAATAACACCAATGGCTTGAAGATAGGAGTATATAATGGTGCTTCCTACAAACTTCATGCCTCTTTTTTTTAAATCATTTGATATGGAATCCGAAAGAGTCGATGTGGTTTTTCCTGTTTCATAATTAATCTTCCCATGTGTAAAAGTACATAAATAATTATAAAAAGTTTGATACTCTTCTTGAATGGATTTAAAAATCTTCGCATTTGAAATACTCGCTTTGATCTTTAATTTGTTACGAATGATATTAGGATTGTTTCTTAATTGTTCTACTTTTTCTTCATCAAATTCAATCACTTTATCAATGTCAAAGTCTTCATAAGCCTCTTTAAAAGCTTCTCTTTTATTTAGAATACATTGCCAGCTTAGTCCTGCCTGAAAAGATTCAAGTATCAACATTTCAAATAGATATTTTTCATCTGTATTCAGTTTTCCCCATTCGTTATCATGATATTCAATATATTTTGGATTGTTTAGATTACACCACGTACATCGTTTCATGATTCCATTTTAAAGTAGATAAAATGTAGATTCAATGATAAAATTGAATCAGTTGGTTATTCTCGCATGAGAATAACGGGAAGGATATTATGCAAGATTCATTTGGACGAAACATAAATTATATGCGAATTTCATTAACAGACCGATGTAACTATGCTTGTTACTACTGCAAGCCAGATATCGCAAAACATCTTTGTCATTCGGATATATTAACGTATGAACAACTTTTAGATATTTGTAGATGTGCCGTTTTATTAGGAATCACGCGATTTAAAATTACGGGTGGAGAACCCACACTTCGTAAAGGATATATTGGATTTATTCGTAGATTGAAAGAATTAGATGGTGTTGAACAAGTAACACTAACGACCAATGGAAGTTTATTTTCGTTTTCTGATTTAGATGAACTCAAAAAGATTGGTATTGATTGTATAAATTTTTCAATTGATACATTAGATGAATCTGAATATTTAAAGATATGTAAGATAAATAATTTGAAGAAAATTCTTTTGAATTTGGAATATGCTTATAAGATTGGAATTGCGGTTAAAGTGAATTGTGTTGTGGATAATCTATTTTCATTTTCACGCTTTGAATCTATGTTGGAACTCATCAAAGATAAAAAGATTGCGCTGCGATTTATTGAACTGATGCCATTAAAGAATAGTGATCGAAACACAAAAATGGATGAATTGATTGAATATGTACAAAAGAATTATACATTAAATGTGTACGATAAAAAGCTTGGAAATGGGCCGGCACACTATTATAAAATAACAGATTATCAAGGCTATATTGGTTTTATTGAAGCGTTACATAATAAGTTTTGTCAAGACTGTAATCGTATACGCTTAAGTAGTGTAGGACGATTGAAATTATGTTTATTCCATATGGATGGTGTGGATTTAAAGCCATATTTAGATAATTTATCAGAATTAGAAAAAGTGATGAGAGAGTGGATATTCAAGAAGCCTAAGGAACATCATTTTGAGAAGGAAAATTCATCGACGGTGATGAATGAAATTGGAGGATGAAATGGAATTAACGCATTTTGATAAACAAGGAAACGCACGTATGGTGGATGTAAGTGAAAAGGATATCACTTCAAGAAGCGCCTGTGCTGTTGGAAGTATATTAGTGAATAAAGAGATTATTGAGAAAATCGAACATAGCGATATGAAAAAAGGGGATGTACTAGGTGTAGCTCGAATAGCTGGAATCATGGGTGTAAAAAAGACGAGTGATTTGATTCCTTTGTGTCATCCTTTAATGATCAATAAAGTAAATATTGATTTTGAAATCGATAAAGAGAATTGTTTGATCTACGCCTATTGTACAGTTAAGTGTAATGGAAAAACAGGTGTAGAAATGGAAGCCTTGACAGGTGTGAATGTTTGTCTTCTGACAATTTATGACATGTGTAAAGCTATAAGTAAAGATATGGAAATCAAGAATATACATTTGGTTTCTAAATCAGGTGGAAAGAGTGGGGATTTTGTATGGAAGGAATAATTAAAGCTATTTGTATCAGCAAACAAAAAGGAACGGAAAAACATCCAGTTCAAGATATTAAAATTATTGAAGATCATGGATTAGAAAATGATGCACATGCAGGCAAGTGGCATCGCCAGGTTTCTTTATTATCATATGAAAAGCGTGAAGAATTTAAGGCCAAAGGAGCCAATGTAGAGGATGGAGCCTTTGGTGAAAATTTACTTGTATCAGGTATTGAATTCACAGATTATCCTGTAGGAACACAATTTAAGATTGGAGACGTATTACTAGAACTTACTCAAATTGGAAAAAGCTGTCATTCACATTGCGCTATTTATCATCAAGTAGGACAGTGTATTATGCCTCATTTAGGGGTGTTTACTCGTGTAATACATGGTGGACATATTTGTGTTGGAAATAAAGTTGAAGTCATTGAAAATAAGGATTCTAGAATGCGCGTAGCCGTATTAACACTAAGTGATAAGGCTAGTGTAGGACAAAGAAAAGATGAGAGTGGTCCATTGATTAAAAAAATCATGACAGAACATGGATACAATGTGACGAGTGTAACGGTAATTGCGGATGATGAAAATGAAATTATTTCGCAATTGATCAATTTAAGTGATCGTTGCCAAAATGATTTGATTCTTACAACCGGAGGAACTGGGTTAAGTATTCGTGATGTGACGCCGGAAGCCACAATGAAAGTTATGACACGCAATGTTCCGGGTATTAGTGAGGCATTACGTTATGAATCGATGAAATATACCAACAAGGCTATGTTGTCACGTGGTGTAAGTGTATTAAGAAATCAAACGTTGATTATCAATTTACCAGGAAGTCCTAAGGCAGTAAAGGAAAGCTTAGATATTATTTTAGGCCCATTAAAACATGGTTTAGAAATCATGAAAGGGGAAGCGAGAGAGTGTGCAAGGAAATAACTTGGATTTAACCCCTATCTGGATATCTCTAAAAACGGCAAGTATCACAATTGTGATTACGTTTATTCTTGGTTTGCTAGCTGCATGGTGGATCTATTCACGAAAAAGTGAAGCATTGAAAATGATATTTGATGGACTCTTTACTTTGCCTATGGTTTTACCACCAACAGTAGCTGGCTTTTTCTTGTTGATGATCTTTGGCGTGAATCAACCCGTAGGCAAGTTCTTTATGAATGCATTTGGTGTTCGTATCGCATTTAGCTTTAGCGCTACCGTGATTGCAGCTGTTGTGATATCTTTTCCACTTATGTACCGCAATGCCAGGGGGGCTTTTGAACAGGTGGATATGGATTTGGTCTATGTCGCAAGAACTCTAGGAATGAGTGAATGGAGCATCTTTTTAAAGGTGTTAATTCCCAATGCCTTGCCGGGAATTATTAGTGGTGGAGTACTTGCTTTTGCGCGTGGTCTAGGTGAGTTTGGGGCAACGGCAATGCTTGCGGGAAACATTATAGGAAAGACAAGGACACTTCCGGTTGCTGTTTATAGTGAAGTGATGAGTGGAGATATGGATTCTGCTGCCTTTTATGTGTGGGTAATTATTGGTATTTGTTTTACAGCTGTAATCTTGTTGAATCTATATCAATTGTATGTTCGGAAGAAAAGGAGTTTCTAAATGTTAGAAGTACAAATATACAAAAAGCTTGCAGAGTTTGATTTAGATATTTCATTTCAAGTAGAAGACAATATATTAGGCCTTATGGGGGCTTCAGGCTCAGGTAAAAGTATGACATTAAAATGTATTGCAGGTATTGAAACACCAGATAAAGGGCGAATTACTTTGAATAATCGTGTTTTATTTGATTCCGAAAAGAAAATCAATATTCCCATTCAAAAACGCAACGTGGGGTATATGTTTCAAAGCTATGCTTTATTTCCTAATATGAATGTATATGAAAATATTAGTATGGGATTAAAAGCTAGAAAAGTGAACGATGTGGATTTTGTTGTTAAAAGAGTGATGAAACAATTTAGAATTAGTGAACTTGCTCCAAGATATCCTAAACAATTGTCAGGTGGACAAAGACAAAGAGTGGCATTAGCTCGTTTGATGGCGTATGAGCCCGATGTATTATTGCTCGATGAGCCGTTTAGTGCTTTGGATGAAGATTTAAAGGAAGATTTATTAAAGGAGCTTAAAAGCGAGCTTCGAATCTCAAAACCCGTTATTTTTGTATCACACAATAAGGAAGAAGTGAATTATTTGTGTGATCTAAAATATAAGATTAAAGACGGAGAAATTACATGAGAAAAGGTTTAAGTATTTTATTGGCTGGAGTGATGGCCACAAGTTTATTTGGGTGTAGTTCAAATAAACCGAAAGAAGAAGTAAAACTAACAATTGCAGCTGCGGCAAGTTTAGAGAATGCATTTGAAGATGAATTGATTCCTATGTTTGAAAAGGAGTATTCAAATGTGACAATCGAAGGTGTGTATGATAGTAGTGGAAAGCTACAGCTTCAAATTGAAAAAGGTTTAGATGCAGATGTTTTCTTTAGTGCAGCTACAACACAGATGAACGCTTTAAAAGATGAAAATTTAGTAGATGCGGATTCTATTTCAAATGTATTAGAAAATAAATTAGTATTGATCAAAGGAAAAGGCAGCAATACAACAGTAACTGGATTTGACAATATTAGTGCTGCTTCTATGATTGCGATTGGAGATCCAGAGGTTGTGCCAGCAGGAAGCTACGCAAAAGAGGCTTTGACAAATTTAGGTGTATGGGATTTGCTTCAAGATCGTCTAAGTTTAGCTGGAAATGTAACTGAAGTATTGTCTCAGGTTGAAGCAGGAAATGCAGAAGTTGGTTTGGTTTACGCGACAGATGCGGCAAGTAGTGATAAAGTAGAAGTAGTGGCAGAGTGCGATAATTCATTATTAGCTACACCAGTCCTATATCCAGTAGGTCGTGTTTCTAGTACAAAGCACAAAGATGAAGCGGATTCATTAATTAAATTCTTAAAGAGCGATAAAGCATTAAAAGTATTTAAGAAATACGGATTCAAAAAAGGAGAGTAATATGAAATTAATCAAAACTGAGGATGCCGTAGGGCATGTACTTTGTCATGATATAACGCAGATTATAAAGGGTGTCACAAAAGATGCCCTTTTTCGTAAGGGTCATATCGTGACAGAAGAAGATATTCCTTTATTGTTATCGGTGGGGAAAGAAAATTTATATGTTTGGGAAAATGACGAGAGTATGATGCATGAAAATGATGCAGCTATGGTTTTGCTAGACATGTGTAAAAATGAATATATGTCGTATGGTGAAATCAAAGAGGGTAAGATTGAATTAAAAAGTGACATCCATGGTTTGTTTAAAGTGGATCGTAAATCTTTGTTTACTGTGAATTCATTTGGACAAATGATGATTGCGACTCGACATGGAAATATGGTGGTTCATCCTGGAGATAAATTGGCAGGTATGCGTATTATTCCTTTGGTGATTGAAAAGGAAAAAATGGAGAAAGTCCGTTCTTTAGTTGTTTCTCCAATTCTAGAAATTAAGCCTTTTGTATTAAAAAAAGCAGCTGTGATCACAACAGGAAGTGAAGTGTATAAGGGAAGAATCAAAGATACATTTACACCCGTTATTCAGAAAAAATTAGCTGAGTTTGGTTGTGAAATGGTTTATCATGAAATTTGCGATGATGATGATAAAATGGTGACCAAAAAAATTAATGAAGCATTAAAACAAGGTGTAGATATTGTACTTTGTACAGGTGGAATGAGTGTGGATCCAGACGACAAAACGCCACTTGCAATCAAGAATACCGGAGCCAATATAATTAGTTATGGATCGCCTGTTCTTCCTGGAGCTATGTTTTTACTTTCCTATAAAGGCGAAGTACCAATTGTGGGGCTTCCAGGCTGTGTCATGTATGCCAAAAGAACGGTGTTTGATTTAATACTTCCTCGTTTACTCGCAAAAGATGTAGTTACCTATGAAGAGTTATGTGATTTAGGAGAAGGTGGATTGTGCTTAGGATGTAAGGCTTGCACATATCCAAATTGTGGTTTTGGAAAATGAGATATAAATTAAAGATTCAAATTGGCAACCAAGAAATGGATTTTGGCAAAGGCGTTGTCGAACTCTTAGACTTATGCGATCAATATGGCTCTTTATCGAGGGCCTATAAAGAAATGGGAATGTCAAATTCAAAGGCTTGGAAAATCATTAAAAGAGCTGAAGAGGATTTAGGCTATGAGCTAGTTCATACGATAAGTGGAGGAAATCATGGTGGTGGTTCTTTTTTAACACCGGAAGGGAAAATATTGGTTCATAAATATAAAGTATTCAAAGAAAAAGTGGATATGTATACGGACGAAGTGTTTAAGGAAATATTTGAAAATGAATAAAGAAAAAGTGTTGATTATTACTTTTAAGAGTATTCAAGATGTATTAGAACTAGAAAGCATCACAAAGAATGGACGTATGATTCCTGTTCCAAGCTGTGTTAAAGCTGGATGTGGTATGTGTTTTATGTCTAAGGATCTAAATATTGAAAAGTGGAGAGTTTTTTTAGAGGAAAATAACATTTCATATGAGGATATAGTTAGGGTGAATTTTTAATGAATGAGAAAATATATTGTAAGAGTGGTGGATGTAGTGCTAAATTAGGGGCTAAAAAATTAAGCCACATTTTAGAAAAAATTGATTCTTATAAAAATGATAATGTGTTGGTTGGCTTTGATTCTAGGGATGATGCAGCTGTGTATCAAATTGATGAAAGTCATGCCTTTGTATCCACGTTGGATTTCTTTCCACCTATGGTAGAAGATCCATATCTATATGGCCAGATTGCGGCAACGAATGCATTGAGCGATATTTATGCGATGAATGGTACGCCTAAAACAGCTTTAAATATTGTGTGTTTTCCGGATAATGAGGATTTGAATATTTTAGGTAAAATCATTGAGGGAGGAAATTCTAAGCTGGTTGAAGCTGGGTGTGCGTTGGCAGGAGGCCACTCTATTCGTGATGATTCAATTAAATATGGCTTGAGTGTAACAGGATTAGTAAATCCGAAAGACGTAAAGAAAAATAATGGGACTGAAAGTGGAGACGTCTTAATTTTGACAAAGCCACTTGGAGTAGGATTAACTTTAAATGCTTTGCGCATGGACGATTGTTCAGAAAGTATGCAGCAGCGTGTCTTTAAAAGCATGACTACGCTAAATAAGTATGCGTGTGATGCTTTAAAAAAGTATGATGTGCATGCTTTAACGGATGTGACTGGTTTTGGACTATTAGTACATTTAAATGAAATGTTAGATGACAAGAACAGTGCCATAATTTACAAGGATTCGATTCCTTGTTTTGATGATTGTAAAAGATATGTGGAAGAGTTCTATTTGAGTGGGGCTGCACAGACGAATCGAAACAGCGTAGAGGGTAAGATTTATTTTGATTGTGATTTCTTTACGGAAGAGATTTTATTTGATCCACAAACCAGTGGTGGATTGTTGGCAAGTGTATCTAAAGAAGATTTGATGGATATAAAAAAGAATTTTATAGAAAACAATCTCGAGCTATATGTTGTGGGTGAAGTTATTGATAAAAATGAATATAATGTATATGTGAGGTAGAGAGATGAAAACTTTAGATTGTAGAGGATTGGAGTGTCCACTTCCAGTCGTAAAAACCAAGGATGCTTTGAAAGAGGAGAATGTAGTTTCAACAATTGTAGATAATGAAATTGCGGTTGAAAACTTAACTAAATTTGCGAAGGTGAAGAACTATTCGGTAAGTTCAAAACAAGAGGGCAAGGATTATATTGTTGAAATTTCAAAGGGTGATGAAGAGGCTGATTTTGAAGTGGAATACACATATGCAGATTGTAGTTGTGCTAAACCTAAAATGGTAGTGGTTTGCGCAAGCAATGTGATGGGATCAAACCCGGAATTAGGCACTTTATTAATGAAATCATTCATCTTTTCTTTGACAAAGCAGGATGCTTTACCAGATGAAATGATTTTTTATAATGAGGGTGTAAAAATCACAACAACAAAGAATGAGACTTTAGAGGATTTGAAATATTTGGAATCAAATGGAGTTGAAATTGTAAGTTGCGGAACTTGTTTGGATTTCTTCCACTTAAAAGAAGAGTTACAAGTAGGATCTGTCACAAATATGTATGATATTGTAGAGAGAATGGAGAAGGCTGATAAAATTATCAAGCCGTAAGGATTATGGATAAATGTGTAATTGTGCGTGGTGGAGGAGACATTGCGACAGGAACAATCTATAAGCTTGTGAAGAGTGGATTTCAAGTCTTGGTGTTAGAAGTCGAAAAGCCAAGCGCGATACGAAGAAATGTTGCTTTTTGCCAAGCTGTATATGAAGGTGAATTTTCTGTTGAAGATATGACGTGTATTTTAGTTTCTACAATTGAAGAAGCAAAAGAAGTCATGTCAAAGAATCAAGTGGCAATGATGGTGGATCCAAATGGAGAAATGATTTTGAAAATAGAACATGTGGCCTTAGTGGATGCGATTCTAGCTAAAAAGAATTTAGGAACAACAATGGATATGGCGCCTATTACAATTGGTCTTGGCCCAGGTTTTTGTGCGGGCAAAGATGTACATGTTGTTGTGGAAACAATGCGTGGACATAATTTAGGAAGATTGATTTACGATGGTTGCGCATTGCCAAATACGGGTGTACCTGGAAATATTAAGGGATATTCTAAAGAAAGAGTGATTCATTCGCCTTGTGAGGGTGCTTGTCACAATGTAAAAAAGATTACAGATATTGTGGAAAAGAATGAAATTATTGCGTATGTAGACAAGACACCTGTTTATGCGAGCATGTCAGGGCTACTTCGGGGCTTGATTCAAGATGGATATTATGTAACGACAGGCTTTAAAATGGCAGATATTGATCCAAGAATCGGTGAATATCAGAATTGTTTTACGATTTCAGATAAAGCACGCTGCATAGCAGGAGGCGTCTTGGAGGCTATATTGCATGGTTTATCTTGATCAGGCAGCAACGAGTTTTCCTAAAATTGATACTGTGAAGCAAGCTGTCATAGAAGCTATGGAGGTAGCTGGAAATGCCAATCGCAGTGCGAATATGGATGCTTCGCGTTTGATTTTTCAAACACGAAAAAACGTGGCTAATTTTTTTCAAATACCAGATTTTCATCGTGTGATATTGAATAGTGGAAATACGGAAAGCTTAAATACATGCATCAAAGGAATCTTAAAAGAAAAGGATCATGTGATCACGACGTATGCAGAGCATAATAGTGTTCTTCGCCCTTTATATGAGTTAGAAAAGAAGGGGTTCATTTCACTAACAATTTGTTCGCCTTATCTAGAGGATATTAAAAATCAATTTCAGCTAAATACACGAATGGTTGTTATGACTCACAGTTCAAATGTGACTGGAGAAATTTTTGATGTGCAAGAAATTGGACACTATTGTAAAGAACATGGTGTGTTATTGATGGTAGATGCAGCACAGAGTGCAGGACATATTCCTGTGTCTATAGAAAACATAGATATCTTATGTTTTAGTGGACACAAAGGCCTTTTAGGTATCGGTGGTATTGGTGGTTTTTGTGTAAAAGACATTGAAGTAAAACCTTTGATTTCTGGTGGAACGGGTATAGATTCTTTTAGTCAAGAAATGCCCCATGCATATCCAGAGCATTTAGAGGCGGGAACACAGAATTTAGTTGGAATTGCGGCTTTAAATGCAGGTGTTCAATATGTTGCTTCGCATCAAAAAGAGATTATTGAAAAGGAACGTTTTTTATTAGAAAGACTATATTCAGGTTTAGAAGGATATGTAGAATTTTATTCGTCTTTACAAAATTCTACTTCGATTGTGGCATTCAATATTCCACATAAAGATAGTGCTTATGTGAGTGATGTACTGAATTATAAGTATGGTATTATAACGCGTTGTGGTGCGCATTGTGCACCACTTATGCATAAACATTTAAAAACAGAAGAAAAGGGAATAGTTCGCTTATCATTATCTTTTCAAAATTCAATTGAAGATATAGATTTAGCAATTTGTGCGATTCGGGAGATTTCAAATGATTATTAGTGTTATTGGTTCAGGTGGAAAAACAACATATATCCATGAATTAAAAGATAAATATGTATCACAGGGAAAAACAGTATTAATGTGTACAACGACACATATGTTGATAGAAGAGGATACTTTAGTCAATCCTAGTTTGGATGAAATAATGCATCAAATTGAAAAGTATGGGTATTGTCATGCGGGAAATTTGTGTGATGATAAAAAAATTTGTGCCTTAGATTTGAACTTGTTGAATCAACTTAAAAAAATGGTGGATGTGATTTTGATAGAAGCGGATGGTTCTAAACATTTACCTTTAAAATATCCGAATGAAAAGGAACCTGTCATTGATTTAGATTCGGATGAAATTGTATTGATTTCCAATCTGAAAGGATTGGGTAATCCTGTAAAGAATGTGATACATCGATATACGTTAATGGATATTGATCCGAATGAATTGGTTACACCTAAAATTATGCAGGATTTGATTCGTGTGTATTTAAAGAAGCTAGATAAACCTGTTAAAATTCATGTGAATGGGGATTCGAATCTATATACGCGTTGTCTAAAAACATTGTTAGAAGAAGATATAGATGTGGATTGCATTTGTGAAGATTGGTTTAAAACACAACCTAAGCTGGTGATTTTGGGGTGTGGGCATGTAAGTCAGTATTTAGCCAAGATGGCCAGTATTCTAGAACTGTATACAATCGTAATTGATAATCGCATAGAGTTTGCGAATAAGGAGTGTTTTCCAACCGCAAATGAAATTCATTGTATGGAATATAATCAAATGGATTCAATATTGCCAAATGAAGACAATACATGTTATGTGATTGTAACTCGAGGTCATAAGGATGATCGTCTATGTTTAGAAAAGGTTCTTTGGCGACCTCATTTATATTTAGGGATGATTGGCAGTAAAGGGAAAGTGAAAAAAACTTTTGATGCTTTGATTGAAGAAGGCTATTCAAAAGAAAAAATATCCCAAGTACATGCACCTATTGGTTTAGATATCAGGGCACAGACGCCAGCTGAAATATCGATTAGTATTTTGGCTCAATTGATTGAAATCAAGAATGCGAAGTTTAGCTCGAGTGTTTCTAAAGAATTGTTGGAATCCAATGTTCACGGAACATTATGCATTATTATTGAGAAAAAAGGCTCGGCACCAAGAGGTGTTGGAAGTATGATGCTCGTGTATAAAGATGGAATTATTGACACAATAGGTGGAGGAAAAGTGGAATATGAAGCTATATTAGATGCGAGGGCATGTAAAAAAGTCATGATCAAAGACTATAATTTATCCAATTCTAAGGGTGCGTCATTGGGCATGATTTGTGGGGGCTATAATAAAGTGTTGTTTATTCCAGTTTAAAGAGGTGTTTGATTTGAAAAAGAAAAGAAGAAGAGTAAGAAAATTTCTTGTGTTTGTGATAATCGTATTGATTATGATTATTGCGTTATTATTGGCATTGATTATGAAAAGAACGAATGATAATAAGGTGAGTCAGCCGCAACAAACACAGGAAGTGGTTTCTAAAAAAGAAGATACGGAAACGAATTTGCCAAAAGTGACAAAGGTCGATCAGAGCAAAGAGCCTTATGAGAATACTATCACGGTTTCAGATTTGGATTCTATTTATATTCTTGTAAATAAATATTCAGGATTGCCAGAAGATTATGAGCCAAAGGATTTGGTTGAAGTGCCTTCGAGTGGAGAAAATGCGAATGTGCGTATGCGTAAGCCTGCCGCAAAGGCATTTAATAAATTGATTGATGCAGCCGAAAAAGAAGGATTTATTTTGAATGCTTGTTCGGCATATCGTTCTTACGCTTACCAAACGGATTTGTTTAATAATGGAGCTGCAAGCTATGGTGAAGAGTATGCAGATCGTTATTGGACAAGACCAGGATATAGTGAGCACCAATCCGGTTTGTCTGTAGATATTCGTATGGATAATGATTGTAGTGATTTAGATGCTGTTCGATATAATTCACATTATGGTTGGTTATTAAAAAATATGCATAAATATGGATTTATTTTACGTTATCCGGATGATAAGGAAGATAAGACTAAAATAGCTCCTGAAAGCTGGCATTTAAGATATGTTGGTGTGGATCTAGCTACATATTTATATAAGAACAACTTAACTTTAGATGAATATTATGGAGCTTAGGCAATCTTTGGATTGCCTTTTTCTTGTTGATTTATCAAATGTTGTGTTGTATGCTAAAAAAAACTTATATAAAGGATAAAAATATATGGATATTGATTTAAAAATAATAGAAGGTGTACGAAATAAGAATGCGGATGCGAAAAAAGAGCTTATTTCATTGACACGAGAGTATTTGGTGCAGACCATTTATAAGCGCTATATTGGTCTAGAAGAAAAAGAAATTAATGATATTTTACAGGCAACCTATACATATGCATTTATGAATATGGACAAGCTAATTGATGATGCAAATTTTAAAAAATGGATTACTGTCCTGTTGAACAAACAGCTTCGTGAATATATGCGTGCTAAAGAAAATTCAGGTGTGACTACGGCTTTACGCGAATTGCCTCAATATCGACAATCCGATGTAGACGATTGTTTAAATGACATGCCAGAAAATCAAAAGACAGTTACAATCATGCATTGTTTGGGAAAATTAAAACAAAAGGATATCGCAAATCGATTAAAAATGAGTGAAGAGGGTGTCGCTCGTTTGTTGAAGAGTGGTAAACAAAAAGTGAAGGATGTATTAGATAAGAAGTGACAATTATTATTGTCCTTTTTTTTAATTTCGCATAAAATGTATGCATATGAAAAGAGAAACGAAAAGAGTATTTATACTTGCTTTAAAAATAGGAATTGGTAGTGCAATAGCTATTTTTATTGCAAATGTTTTTAATTTAGATAATCCAACAAGTGCAGGGACCATTGCGTTATTATCTTTATTGACGACAAAATGGGGGACAGTTAAGCTTGTGTTACGTAGAATTACAACGTTTTTTGTAACGATTCTATTTTGTTTTCTGTTTTTTGAACTCATATCGAGTCATTGGGTTGCGTTTGGACTTGTGATTGCGTGTTTAGTTGGGTATAGTGAGAAAATGAAATGTCAGAATACATTAAGTGTAAATGCGATGATTGCCGTTCATTATTTGAGTTATTTAGATTTTAGTGTGAACTTTATGATGAATGAATTTTATTTAATATTGATTGGTGCTATTATCGCATTTTTATTGAACTTAGTGCATGATTATAGTGGTGAAGAAGAATATTTGAATTCTTGTATGCAATATATGGAAGATAAGATTCAAAGCTTGATGTATCAAATTGTTCATTATATTCAAAGTGAAGAAAGAAACACGACGATTTGGAAGGAACTAGAAGATATTAAGGAACAAGCTGAAAAATATATTCATATTGCGATGGAGTATCAAGACAATACTTTTTCAAGCTTGCCAGACTACTATATTCGTTATTTTGAAATGCGTGCCTTGCAGTGTGATATTCTACATATGCTTCATTATAAAATTCGTAAGATTCGTCAAATGCCTGAAGAGGCGGGTGAATTGGCAAAATATATTGAGTATCTAATTCCATTTATTCATGAACAGAATGATCCGCAACCACAGATTACTTCTCTTCATCAAATGTTGAAAGATAAACAAAGGGCAGAGCTCCCTAAGACACAAATTGAATTTGAGTCTAGGGCTATGCTTCTACATATTTATATGGATCTTGAGGAGTTTTTATATACAAAAAAGAAGTTTATTAATCAGACTACGGAAGAACAGAAAAAGTTGTATTGGAGATGATATGCATGAAATCGATTATTATTGTAACCGTTGTTTCGATTGTAGTTTCAATTGTAATCTACAAGGGGATTCGTAAGGTTTTATTTAAAAAGGATGTCACAAACAAAACGAGCTTTGCCAGATTGGTAAAATATGTTCTGGTTTTTATCAACTGTATGGTTATATTAGGACAATTCGAACAGACAAAACCTATTATGTCGTATTTAGCAGCATCCAGTGGAGTGGTTGCCCTTGTTCTAGGTGTTGCCGCTAAGGATGCGTTTGGAAATCTATGTAGTGGATTGATGATTTTGACATTTAAGCCCTTTGTTGAAGGCGATTTAATCAAAGTCAATCAAGGTGAATTGATTGGGTATGTTGAAAGTATACGTTTTCGCCATACTATTATTCGTACGTATGAAAGTAATCGAATCATTGTTCCGAATGCAACATTGAATTCGGCAACGATTGAGAATGCTTATTTTCAAGATACAAGAAAAAACAATTATTTGGAAATTGAAGTTTCTTATGGAACAGATATTGATATGGCGATTGATATATTAAAAAATCTAGTTGTAAAAACAATGAAGGAATATGAAGTTGAAAGTGATGATCCTATCGAAGTTAAGGTTATTAATTTTTCAACAACGGGTATTGATTTGCGAGTGGTGGTTCCAAGCAAGACAAGCTTAGATGGTTTTGATATGCTCGCAAAGATTCGTTATGAACTTGTAAAAGAGTATGGAAAGGCAAATATTAATTTTGGCAATTATTCAGTAGAGGTAAGTCAGTCATGATAAAAATATATACAGAAGTATTAGGATATAATAATTTAATGTATCGATATGTGAGTTTGCCTAAATCAATTTCTTTAGCGGATTTAGCTTATTATACATTGGCATCTTATTTGTCTGAAGAATATTTAGATTTTGTGATTGAAAGCAATGGACTTCCTTTTGTATGTCCAAATTGTGAGGATGAACAATTCAATCATTTGCCTTGTGCATCCTTGATTCAACCTGATTTCAAAGAGGGAGATACTTTTAAAATGTTGTATGATTTAGAAGATCCTTTTGAAATTGAAATTCATGTTGAAAAAGTGAATGATATAGAAGAAGAGGCTAGAGTTATCAATGGTCGGGGCTTTTCGTTATGGGAAATCTTTAAAGAGTTTCAGGATTATTATTATCAGTCAATGGAATTGTTTAAAGAATTTGTAGAGGCAAATGATATGGAAGTATCGGATTTTCCAATAGATGAAGATTTAGATATCGTAGAACTGAATAAGTATTTTGAAGATAATTTTATAGAATTAAAAGATGTGTATGAGGGTGAATAGGAATGAAAGTATATGAAATGAGTTTTCGTGACATGAACCAAAAAATGGTGGAGATTCACGGTGTGAAAATGGTTAAACTATTAGAAAAGATGGGCTTGAAGCTTGATCATTTATATGGAGCTTTAATGTATGGGTATATTGATCATAATGCGGGATTCACATTTGAAATCATGGCTTTAGAAACAAAAAAGCAAAATATTGAATATCGTATTGTTCCTATTGGGGTTTCTTGTAAAATCCCACGATTTGATGTGCAAGAAATGAATATTGAAATTTTAGATAATGTGAATGTGGATTTGTTTCAAGATAAAATCGATATTGTCGCAAAGGCAACGCAAGTATCAAAGGAATTAGAAGAATTGCGTTTATATAAAGAATTAGATCCATCAAGACATTTAGAATATCCAGATGATGTTATGGTTTATTTTCTAGAAGAAGGAAAAGAGCCAGAAGCATGTTGGATAAGACTTGAGGGAATGCAGGATGGGAAGATGTATGGTACTGTGTTGACGGCTCTACATCAAGATTTTGGTGTAAAAGAAAAGGATACAGTGTATTTTGGTATGACACAAATGGAAGACGATAAGTTGGTGTGTGTATGGGTGAAAGATCATGAATAAAGAAGATTCATTATATTCAATTTATGTACAAATCTTAAAAGAAGAATTAGTTATGGCAATGGGCTGTACAGAACCTATTGCGATTAGTTATGCGTGTGCTAAGGCAACGCAGGTTTTAGATCATTTGCCTGATCGAATTGTAGTTAAGGCAAGTGGCAGCATTATCAAAAATGTAAAGAGTGTTATTGTTCCTCATACAAATGGTTTAAAAGGAATTGAAGTGGCAGCAGCAGCGGGTGCATTATATGGGGATGCGGATGCCAAACTTGAGGTGCTTTCTACTGCAACAAAAGAGCAGATAGAAGCGTTGCCTGAATATGTCAAGAATACCAATATAACAGTTCAACATTTTGAACAGGGACATGTCTTTGACCTAGAAATCAATGTATATTATGAACAGGAACATGCGAGTGTTCGTATTGTGGATACACATACAAACATTGTTCAAATAGAAAAGAACTGGGAAGTTATCTATGAAGATAAGACAACGAACTTAGAGTATAAAGCAGATCATAGTGCGTTGATCATGAAACAGATTTGGGATTTTTCACAAACTGTAGATATTGAAGATGTAAAGGCAACTTTAGACCAACAAATTACCTGCAATATGGCTATCGCTAATGAAGGCATTAATAATTCATATGGCGCAAATATTGGACATGTGATTTTAAATATGGATTCGGATTGTGTAAAGACAAGGGCAAAAGCCTATGCTGCCGCAGGTTCTGATGCGAGAATGAATGGTTGTGAGTTACCTGTTGTGATCAATTCAGGTAGTGGCAATCAAGGAATCACTTGTTGTGTTCCTGTTGTTGTGTATGCCAAAGAATTGAATTGTTCAGAAGAAAAATTGTATCGAGCTTTAGTATTGTCAAATTTAACAGCTATTTATATAAAAACGGGTATTGGTACTTTATCCGCATTCTGTGGTGCTGTAAGTGCAGGAGCTGCAGCGGGCGCTGGTATTGCTTATTTACATAATGGTGATTATAAAGAAATTCAACATACAATTGTGAATGCGTTAGCCATTCTTTCGGGAACAATTTGTGATGGGGCAAAGGCTAGCTGTGCTGCAAAGATCGCATCTAGTGTAGATGCGGGTATAATGGGATATTATATGTATAAAAATAAGCAACAATTCTATGCAGGAGATGGAATCGTTGCTCATAGTGTCGATGAAACAATTAAGAATATTGGAACATTAGGTTCTCAAGGTATGCTTCAGACCAATGATAAAATTATTGAGATGATGATTTCTTGCGACTAAATGTAGATAAGCGAATGATTAACTGTGGTTCATATTCCATATGGACGATACGTTTTCGTTCGCTTTTTGTTTGCTCTAAAAGAATATCTACAGCTTCCATTCCTTTTTCACAGCCACCATGATCTACAGTTGTTAATTGGATTTGAGGAAAGTTGGCCTCTGGAATGTTGTCAAAACCTGCCACACTTGCCTTGATGTTATTGTCTTTTAAACAAGCTAAAATTCCTAGAGCCGTCATATCGTTATTTCCAATATAGGCATCAAATTGATTGTCTAGAATTTGTTTAGTGAGATGGTATCCATTTTCATATTCTCTTTTTTCAATGGCATACATTTCAAATTGCTTAGAAGAACTAAAGAATACTTGAGTGTCACGAAGAATACTTTTCACACCTTCATATCGTTCGTTTCTGCCAATTTCAGTTGTATCTAAAGGACTGGAGATGTAAGCTATTTTTTTATGTCCTAATTGTTTTAAATGAGAACCTAAAAGTTTACCACATTTAAAACTATTAAGTTCAATGGAATCACAATCTAAATTCTTTGGCTTGTCACCAATGATGATACATGGAATTTGTTTTGAAAGCTGATTCCATTCATCGACAAATTTAGGAGGATACAAAAGAATGATGCCAGTAGGTTTGATTGTTTTCAAGTGTGTTATGGCATGCTTTTCAAGTTCATCTTTGCGCAGGGTGGAGATGGTCAGAATTTGTGTCTTCGTTTTACTAGCCTGCTGGATAATGCTGGATACGACCATAGAATAGTATGAATTTGATAAGTTAGCACATATTACGACAATAGTATTCTTTGAATTGGAATATCTTTTCTTTACAACAGGCTTTTTATATCCCATTTGTTTCGCTGTATTTTTTACAAGCTTTACTGTTTCTTCTTTAAATGAAACATTTTTGTTGTCGCTTAAAATCATTGAAACGGTAGATTGCGAAACATGAGTAGCCAGAGCAATATCACGTGTAGTTACTTTATTTCTTTTTCCCATAATAAAACCTCTTTTGATTTATTTTGATTAATAAATCGATTACTAATCAAAGCATTAATCAATATCTATTTTAATCTTACACCATTTTATTTCGTTGTCTAGTTATTAATCAATATTATGATTAATAACTTTGCCAGTTTTTGCGCGTTTGAAAAGGAATAAAAATAAGCGTATCGTTAGTTTGAAAGAGGTGCGAACTATGTATGATTGTATAATAATTGGAGCGGGAATTAGTGGATGCTCTTTAGCGTTTGAATTAAGTAAATATAGTGGAAAAGTATTGTGGCTGGAAAAGAATAATGATGTGGCTGACGAAACTACTAAAGCCAATAGTGCCATTATTCATGCGGGTTATGATCCAATGCCAAATACTTTGATGGCAAAATATAATATTTGGGGTAATAAAATCATTCCTACTTTATGTAAAGATTTAGATGTTCCATGTAAGAATATTGGTTCTTTGGTCGTTGGATTTAGTGAAGAGGATGATAAGACCATTGAAACGCTATATAAGCGCGGTGTAGAAAATGGTGTTGAGAATCAGCGTATTATTAAACAGCCAGAGCTATCTGTTATGGAACCTAATTTAAATCCAGACTGTACAAGCGCTTTATATGCACCAAGTGCATGTATTATTAATCCTTGGCAGTTTGCAATCGCATTAAGTGAAGTGGCAATTAAAAATGGTGTAGAACTTCATTTAAATGAAGAAGTTAAAAGTATTCAAAAAGATGGAGATATCTTTATTGTGAATGAAAAATATAAAGCTCCATTGGTAGTCAATTGTGCAGGTGTTACGTGTGATCGTGTGGCTGGTTTAGTCAAAAATCCAGATTATAAAATCACGCCAAATAAGGGAGAATATTATTTATTAGATAAATCACAGGGAAATCTTGTTCATCACGTAATTTTCCAATGTCCAACTAAGATTGGTAAGGGTGTGTTGGTGGCTCCTACAGTGGATGGCAATCTGATTGTGGGTCCTACAAGTACAAATACAGTTTCGGATGATTATTCAACATCGGCATATGGATTAAAGATAATTCGTGAAAATGCAGTTAAATCTGTGCCAAATATCAAGTTTCAAGAAAATATTCGAACATTTGCAGGCTTGCGAGCACGAAGTGATGCGGGTGATTTTATTATTGGAGAAGATCAAGATGTTCACAATTTCTTCTCGATTGCAGGTATGGCAAGTCCAGGATTAAGTAGTGCAAGTGCAGCGGCTTTAGATATTGTTAGAATGATGCAGGAAAAAGATTATTTCTTAAATTTAAAAAAGGATTATGTTTCTACAAGAAAAGTAGTTCGTTTTAAGAAAATGTCACATGAACAAAGAAAAGAATATATTGAGAAGCATCCTGAATACGGTCGTATTATTTGTCGTTGTGAAACTATCAGTGAGGGAGAAATCATTGATGCGATTCATCGCAGTCCCAAACCAGTTAGTTTAGATGGAATCAAACGTAGATGTAATGCAGGCATGGGAAGATGTCAATCGGGGTTCTGTGGACCTAGAGTACAGGAAATTCTAGCTAAAGAGTTGGGTGTTAGTCAACTTGATATCATGTTAGATAAGAATGGTTCTTATATTTTGTGCGGAAGAACAAAGGAGAATGGCGATGAATAATAATTATGATGTAGTAATCATTGGCGGTGGTCCTGCTGGTCTTGCCAGTGCGATTGCGGCAAAGAAAAATGGTGCAAATTCTGTTTTGGTTATTGAGCGAGATAAGGAATTAGGTGGTATTCTAAATCAATGTATTCATAATGGCTTTGGGTTACATCATTTTAAAGAAGAATTAACAGGTCCTGAATATGCGGGTAAATATATTGATGAAGTAAATAAGACAGATATTGATATTTTATTGGATACAATGGTAATTGAGATTACGCCAGATAAAATGGTGTATTGTTCAAGTAGTATTCATGGATATTTAATGATTCAGGCTAAATCTATTATTTTAAATATGGGCTGTCGTGAAAGAACGCGTGGTGCAATTGCGATTCCAGGAACTAGAGCTTCTGGTGTATTTACGGCTGGTGCAGCACAACGATATGTGAATATTGAAGGGTATATGCCTGGAAAACGAGTTGTTATTTTGGGTAGTGGTGATATTGGTTTGATCATGGCTCGAAGAATGACTTTAGAAGGCGCAAAAGTTTTGGCTGTTGTAGAGGTTATGCCGTATTCAAATGGTTTGAATCGGAATATTGTACAATGTTTAAACGATTATGATATTCCTTTGTATTTGAGTCATACGATTACGGATATTGTGGGTAAGTCTAGAGTGGAAAAGGTTGTGGTTTCTAAGGTGGATGAAAATCGAAATCCAATCGAAGGAACGGAGATGGAATTTGATTGTGACTGTGTATTATTGTCAGTTGGATTGATTCCAGAAAATGAGTTGTCGAATGAATTAGGCATTGAAATGGATCCAAGAACACATGGCCCTGTTGTATACGAAAATATGGAGACTTCTATGGATGGCGTATTCGCATCAGGCAATGTAGTGCATGTGCATGATTTAGTGGATTTTGTAAGTTCTGAAAGTGAAAAGGCTGGCATGGGTGCGGGTCAATATATTTTAAAAGGTGAAGTATCTAAAGAGAATGTTGTTAGAACGGTAAATGGAAATAATATTTCGTATGTAGTTCCTCAATATATTCGTAAGGATAATGTAGAAAAGAGTGTTGAGCTTTCATTCCGTGTAAGAAGACCAACGCAAAATGTGAATATTGTTGTGAAGGATGGAGATACAATCATTGCAAAATTCAAAAAAGAACATGTAATTCCTAGTGAAATGGAGAAGGTATCTATTCCTAAAATGTTATTAGAAAAATCAAATAAAGAATTGGTTGTTTCTGTTGAGGAGGGTGCATAATGAGAGAGTTAATTTGTATAACGTGTCCTAAAGGTTGCCATTTAAGAGTTGATGAAGAAAAGGATTATAAAGTAACAGGAAATGGTTGTCCTAGGGGTGCTGTTTATGGAAAAAAAGAGTGTACACATCCAACTCGTGTTGTTACAAGTACTGTGAAAATTGTGGGTGCGGAAATTGAAAGATTGAGTGTTAAGACAAATGGGGATATTCCCAAAGAAAAGATTTTTGATGTGATGAAAGAATTGAATCATGTTGTTGTTAAGGCACCAGTACATCGTGAAGATGTGATTGTTTCGGATATTTGTGGTACGGGTGTTGATTTAGTTGCGACGAAAGACTTATAATATTACTGTTAAAAAAGGGGAGCTTTTAGGCTGAGAGTAGGTTTGTCCTAGACCCTATGACCTGATTTGGATAATGCCAACGTAGGGAAAATATCTTTTTTGATAGTGAGCTGCAGATTGGTTTTCTGCAGTTTTTTTTAATGGAGAGAAAATGAATTATTCTATTTTTGATGTGGATGGAACAATACTTGATTCAATGGAAGTGTGGAATACTTTGGCAAGTCGATATATACAAGGTATTGGCTTGATTCCGGAGGTAAATTTAAATCAAATTGTTTCAGATATGAGTTTAGAGCAGAGTGCAAAGTATTTGAAGAATCATTATAAAATTAATAAATCCGAGAACATGATTATTTCAGAGGTGTTGGATCTAATATCAGATTTTTATAAGTTTGAAGTTCAGTTAATGCCTGGCTTTAAAACATTTATTTCAAATTATGATTCAGTCAATGTGATTGGGACTAGCTGTGATGAAGAACTTGTAAAAGTGGCATTAAAGCGATTAGATGTTCTAGATTATTTTGAAGCCGTTGTGACTTGTTCTAAAGTAAATAAGGCAAAAGACGATTCAGATTTTTATTTGGCTTGTGCAGATATCTTGAAACAAAAACCAGAAAACATTTTTGTGTTTGAAGATGCAGACTATTGTATAAGTGCAGCAAAAAAAGCTGGATTTAAAGTGATTAAAATAAAAGATTGGAGAGTTTTAAATGAAAAGTACATTAACGATTGCGGGAAGTGATTCGAGTGGAGGAGCTGGTATTCAAGCAGATATCAAGACGATGTGCGCAAACCATGTATTTGCGACAAGTGCTATAACAGCATTGACAGCTCAAAACACATTAGGAGTAACCGGAATTATGGATGTAACACCTGAATTTTTAGTACAAGAGCTAGATGCAGTATTTACGGATATTTATCCGAATGCGGTAAAGATTGGAATGGTTTCAAGCTCAAAATTAATTGAGGTGATTGCACAAAAGTTAAGGGAATATGATGCGATAAATATTGTGGTGGATCCTGTCATGGTAGCTACAAGTGGGGCGAGATTGATTAGTGAGGAAGCGATTGAAACATTGAAAAAAGAATTGTTGCCTTTAGCTACATTGATTACACCAAATATTCCGGAGGCAGAAGTACTTTCTGAAATGAAAATCACGGATGAAATGACTATGGTAGAAGCGGCTAAGAAGATAAGCGAAACATTTGGATGTGCTACTTTAGTTAAGGGCGGACATCAAATTAATGATGCGAATGATCTATTGTATAGAAACAATTCATATACATGGTTTAAAGGTAAGCGTATTAATAATCCCAATACACATGGAACAGGGTGTACTTTATCGAGTGCAATCGCATCAAACCTTGCAAAGGGGTTTGATTTAGATGCTTCTGTAGAACATGCAAAAGATTATATTTCCGGAGCATTGAATGCGATGTTGGATTTAGGTAAGGGTTCTGGTCCAATGGATCATTCCTTTGCGATTGATAATGAATATACAAAAGAATTTGAAGCATAAAAGAAAACCATTCTAGTGTTGGCGTCTAGAATGGCTTCTCTTTTGTTTATTATTATTTTTTTTAGGAGAGAGATATGAATATTGGTTTATTTTCTATATTCATTTGTCTTATCTTTAAGACATCTATAGAATAACATTCCATGTTGTCATAAATTTAGTATAACTTTGGTAAATATTGTGAAATCAGAATTAATTATGTGAAATTATCAAAATGTGTATGTTTTCTAAAAAAACCTCCTCAAAAAGCGTTTAAGAATATGGAGGAAAGAAAAGATGAAATTAAAAGACAAAACAATGAAGGAGTTTCTAGAAAATAATGCCTATTTTGTCGATTTCTTTAATGCGTACTTTTTTAATGGAGAAAGAGTTCTTAAACCTGAAAACTGTATGGAACTTGATTCAGAGATGAATGATTCGAATATGGATCTAGAAAAGCATGTGGATGTGATTCGTAAGTACAATGATGGAAATGTTTATAGTGCATTCATTATTGAGAATCAAAGTCGTGTGGATATGTCCATGGTTGTAAGAGCAGCAACATATGAGTATGTAGCGTATGACAGAATGTTAAAGAAGTCAAAGAAGAATAAGGCTAAAGAAAAACTACCCATGGTACACATTCTAGTATTTTATACAGGAGAAAAGCCATGGAATGCAGCTAGACAGCTTTCTGAGTTAGTCGAGGTGGATGAAAGGTTCAAATCCTATTTCCATGACTACAAAATGAATTTGATTGAAATCACAGGAAATACTTCATATAATTTTAATGAAGAAGACGTGCATAATCTATTCTACATATGTCGAAGTATTTATGATCAGTCTATTTATGAAGGAAAGAGTAATAGCTTTGGACTTGTAAAGAGCAGTGTATTAAAAGTAGTGAAGACATTGACGGATGTAGAATGGTTGGATTTAAAGGAATTAGAGGAAAAGGAGAAGATTGAGATGTGTGAAGCTGAAAAGAGATGGCTGGAAGTAAAGTCAAAGGAATGGGAAGCTGAAGGAATTAAAAAAGGAATCGAACAAGGAATCGAACAAGGCAGCGAGAAAAAAGAACTTGAGATGTATCAAAAAATGATGGACAAGGGATTTGGAATTACAGCTATCGCATCGATCTTCTCGGTAAGTGAAGAATCGATTAAAAAGCTATTGATGAAAGCATAAATGATATGAGAGCTGATTATTTTTAATATTTGGGATAGACATGTAATTAGTCAAAAATTGTTGCTTGCACAAATGTAGACAAGTGTTGGGTGGCTAGCTATAATAAATCTAGAAAAGAGGTACATAAGTATGTCAATTATTAAATTAAATCCTGCTTTTAAAGATTATCTTTGGGGTGGAACGAAATTAAAAGAAAAATATGGTAAAAAGACAGATATGGATCCAGTTGCAGAAAGTTGGGAATTGTCTGTACATCCAGATGGACCAAGTATTGTTGCGAGTGGTGAGTATGAAGGCTTATCTTTTCCTGAATATCTTGAGAAAAAAGGTAAGAGTGTTTTAGGAACAAAAGGAAATACTTTTGAATTCTTCCCAATACTAATTAAATTTATTGATGCGAAACAACCATTATCTATTCAGGTGCACCCTGATAATGAATATGCTTTGCGTGTTGAGCATGAATATGGCAAAACTGAAATGTGGTATATTTTAGACTGTGAGCCAGATTCATTCTTGTATTTTGGTGTAAATAAAGAAATTTCAAAAGAAGAATTTGAACGTCGTATTCAAGATAATACATTATTAGAGGTATTGAAGGCTGTTCCTGTTCACAAAGGAGATGTTTTCTTTATCAAGTCTGGTACAATCCATGCGATTGGTGCGGGTATTCAGATTTGTGAAATCCAACAAAACTCAAATACAACGTATCGTGTGTATGATTTTGGCCGTGTTGGAAAAGATGGAAAACCTCGTGAATTACATATTCAAAAGGCAATTGATGTTTCAAACTTGACTCCAATCGAATCGGATTTCAAGCCTTGTGGTCCTGAAGAAAAAGTTGGAGATTGTGATACAGTACGCTTGGCATCTTGTGAATACTTTACAACTTATGAATCTACATTGAATGGTACAACAACACTTCATGTGGATAATGAGAGCTTTGGATCAATTTTATTGATTGAAGGTAGTGCTACAATTGAAAATGAAGGCACAACATTAGAAGTAAATAAGGGCGAATCAGTATTTGTTGATGCGAATAGCGGTGATGTAAAGATTACAGGAAACTGCCAATGGATTTATAGCAGGGTTTAATTCCCTGCTTATTTTTTGATTATGAAAGAATTTCAAAAAGATTTAATCAATTGGTATGCCCAAAATCATCGTCCTTTAGAATTTCGTTTAAAAAAAGATCCTTATGAAATATGGATTAGTGAGATTATGGCGCAACAAACGCGTATTGAGGCTATGCTTCCCTATTACAAACGTTGGATAAAGGAATTACCCAATATTCATAGTGTTGCAAATTGTGATGATGAAAAGCTAACTAAGCTATGGCAAGGACTTGGATATTATTCGCGATGTAAGAACATCAAGAAATGTGCCGTTGAATGTGTGGAAAAATATAGTGGGAAACTGCCTTATACAAAAGAAGAATTATTAAAATTACCAGGGATAGGACCTTACACTGCGGGAGCTATCGCATCTATTGCGTATGGACAAAGAGTGAGTGCGGTTGATGGAAATGTGATTCGCGTTTTTTCTAGAATTTATGATATTCATGAAGATGTTACTAAAACAAGTGTAAAGAAGAAAATAGAGAAATTAGTGGATGAAAGTCTTCCTTCAAAAGAAGATATTTCTTATTATAATCAAGCTTTGATGGAATTAGGGGCACTTGTCTGTATTCCTAAAAATCCTAGGTGTGAACTGTGTCCGATTCAAAAGTATTGTGATGCCAAAGATCCTGGAAGTCTGCCTTACAAGGTTAAGAAAAAAGCTCGAAGAATAGAATATAAGCACTTATATATATTGGTGTATAAAGATAAGATCCATGTAGTTAAAAGAGCGGATACAGGCTTGTTAGCTGGACTTTATGGTTTTGATGAAATTAAACCGGAGAAGATTATAGAAAGTATTGAATTAGAGCCTTATATACATATTTTTTCACATGTAGAGTGGCATATGGTTGCTACGTTGTGTATAGTAGATAGGGAAGATTCAAATTATAAATCAGTCAAGGAAATTGAAGAGCATATCGCTTTACCAAGTGCGTTTATGCCGTTTTTGAAACAAGTAAAGGAGTATTTATGGAAAAAGTAGAAATTGAAAGCTTTACTTTAGATCACACAAAAGTAAAAGCACCTTATGTTCGTTTGATTAGTGAGGAAAAAGGACCGAATGGAGATATCGTATCGAATTTTGACGTTCGTTTGTGTCAACCAAATCGACAAGAAATTCCAACCGGAGTTATGCATACATTAGAGCATTTATTCGCATTGTATTTGCGTCCAAGGATTTCAGGGTATTTGGATTGTTCACCATTTGGATGTCGTACAGGATTTCATCTTTTAGCATGGGGAAAACACTCAAGTGAAGATGTTGCGATTGCCGTAAAAGAAGCTTTAGAACTTATCACAACAACAGAATGGGAAGATGTTCCTGGTACAGAAGAAAAGGAATGTGGAAATTATAAGGATCATTCTTTGTTTGGTGCTAAGGAATGGGCAAAAGAAATTTTAGAAAAGGGTATGAGTTCAGATCCGTTCGAAAGAAAAATAGTGTAAGAGAATGTAAAATTCTCTTTTTTTGTCGGTAAGGCCCTATTTATCGCGTCGTTTCTATGGTAAAATATAGTATAGTCTTTAAAAAGGAGAACTTATATTATGGCAGGAATTTTTGGAAAATTATTTTCAGAAGAACAACGTGAATTATCTGCGTTAGAAAAAATTGCAGATAAAGTATTAAAATATGAACCAGAAATGCAGGCACTTTCAGATGATGAATTGCGTGCAAAAACAGATGAATATAGAAAAAGAATTGCGGATGGAGAAACTGTAGACGATTTACTTCCTGAGGCATTTGCGACTGCAAGAGAAGCTGCATATCGTGTTATTAACGAAAAACCTTATAAAGTTCAGATTATGGGATCTATTGCCATGCATAAAGGTGATATCTCAGAAATGAAAACAGGTGAAGGTAAGACTTTGACTGCCACAATGTGTGTATATTTAAATGCACTTGCTGGACAAGGCGTTCATGTCATTACCGTCAACGAATATTTGGCTGGTCGTGATGCGGCTTGGATGGGTGAAATCTATCGTTTCTTAGGGTTAACAGTAGGTGTAAACACACGTGATTTAAAACCAAGAGAAAAACGTGATGCGTACGCATGTGATATTACATATACTACAAACTCTGAGCTAGGATTTGATTACTTGCGTGATAACATGGTTACAGAAGTTGAAGATCGTGTAATGCGTGGACTTCACATGGCAGTAATTGATGAAGTTGACTCTGTATTAATTGATGAGAGTCGTACACCATTGATTATTTCAGGTGGTAAAAAACAAACCGCAAATTTATATATTCAATCAGATCGTTTTGTGAAGACTTTAGTGGCTCCAGAATATGAAACAGATAAGTTTACTCATGAAAAAACTTTAATTTCTGGAGATTATGATATTGATGAAAAAACACGTCAAATCATGTTAAGTGAAGATGGTGTTCATAAAGCAGAAAAATTCTTTAAAATCAAGAATTTATATGATATTGAACATACTCAACTTGTTCACCACATTAACCAAGCTTTAAAAGCCAACTATATTATGATGAGAGAAGTTGAATATGTTGTTAGTGATGAAAAGGAAATTGTCATTGTCGATCAATTTACAGGTCGTATGATGCCGGGGCGTGCATATTCAGATGGCTTACACCAGGCTATTGAAGCAAAAGAGGGCGTTCCTATTAAAGAAGAAACTTCTACATTGGCAACAATCACATACCAGAACTTCTTCCGTCTATATGAAAAGTTAGCGGGTATGACTGGTACTGCGAAAACTGAAGAAGAAGAATTCTTATCTACTTACAACATGAAGGTTGTAGTTATTCCTACAAACCGTCCGGTAGCTCGTAAAGATTTACCAGATGAAATTTATGCACATAAAAAAGATAAATATGCTGCATTGGTACGTGAAGTAAAACGTTTATATGAAACAGGACAGCCAGTATTGGTTGGTACAATTGCGGTTGAAACAAGTGAGGTTATTTCTCAATTATTAAATAAGGAACATATTCCTCATGAAGTATTGAATGCGAAAAACCATGCTCGCGAAGCCGAAATTATCGCAAAGGCAGGTCGTCCAAAATCAGTCACAATTGCGACAAATATGGCTGGTCGTGGTACCGATATTAAATTAACAGAAGAATCACGTAAATTAGGTGGTTTAGCTGTGCTTGGTAGTGAAAGACACGAATCTCGCCGTATTGATAACCAGTTGCGTGGACGTTCTGGTCGTCAAGGGGATCCTGGATTCTCGCGTTTCTATGTATCTTTAGAAGATTCATTGATGGTTCGTTTTGGTGGTGACAAGCTTCAAAAACTATTTGAAAAAATGGGTGATGAACAAATCGAATCTAAGGCTGTTACGAAATCAATCACAATGGCACAAAAGCGTGTTGAAGGATATAACTTTGATATGCGTAAACAATTGTTAGACTATGATGATGTATTGCGTCGTCAACGTGAAATTATTTATGCACAACGTAATCGTATTCTAGAAGCAGATGAAGTACATGATATGGTTCATGTTGTATTTGAAAAAACAATTGAACAAACTTTACAAGCGAATTTATCGGATCAAAAGAAACAAACAATCGATGTTGCAGGTGTTGTAAAATCAATTGAAATGATGGGTATGGCTGAAGATAAGGCAATCCGAGCTAGTGAGCTTGAAGGAAAATCTTATGAAGAAGCAAAAGAATATTGTGTAAATAAGATTTGGAATGAATATGAAGCAGAAATCAAAGATGTTAAACGTCAATTCCTTCCATTTGAAAAAACAGTTGTATTACGTAATATTGATCGTAACTGGATTAATCACATTGATATGATGGATAAATTGCGTAGCGGTATTTACTTGCGTTCTTATGCTCAAAACAACCCTCTACAACAATATGTTCAAGAAGGTTTTGATATGTTTGAAGAAATGAATCAAAGAATTGATCGTGAAATTACATTCTTCTTATTGAAGGTACGTATTCATAAGGAGCATGCTGCGTAATGGAACTATATGAATTGAAACAAGGAGTGAGTACTCACCTAGAGAAATTGCATTCTTTAGGTGAGTCACTTTGACTTATCTAGTAAAAATAAGCAGATTGAAGAGTATGATAAACAAACTTTAGAACCGGATTTCTGGCAGGATCAGAAAAAAGCACAACAAGTGATTCGTGCCAAAAACGCATTAAAGGACATTGTGGATCGATATGAAGAATTAGATTTACAATTAACTTCATTAAATGAAACAGCAGATGAATTAAAGGTGGAATTTGATGAAGAATTAATGATGATTGCTGAAGAAGAATATGCGGATATGGATAAAAAGTTTGAAGATTTTGAGATTCAAGTTTTATTAAGTCATGAATATGACCAAAATAACGCGATTCTTGAAATTCACCCAGGAGCCGGTGGAACCGAGTCTTGTGACTGGGCAAGTATGCTTTATCGTATGTATACAAGATATGCAGAAAAGCATGGCTTTAAAGTAACAGTTTTAGACTATTTACCAGGGGATGAAGTTGGTATTAAAAGTGTGACTTTCCTTGTCGAAGGAGATAAGGCATATGGATATTTGAAATCTGAAAAAGGTGTACATCGTTTAGTACGTATTTCACCATTTGATTCAGGAGCCAGAAGACATACTTCTTTTGCGAGCTTAGATGTTATGCCTCAATTTAATGATGAAATTGAAATTGATATTAAACCAGAAGATTTAATTGTTGAAACAAAACGTGCTTCAGGCGCTGGAGGACAGCATATCAATAAAACGGATAGTGCAGTTCGTATGGTACATAAACCTACGGGTATTGTAGCTACATGCCAGAATGGACGCAGTCAACATGAAAATAGAGAAGAATGTTTGCGTGTCTTGAAATCTCGTTTATATCAATTAGAAATTGAAGAGCAGGAAAAGAAGATTGCCCAAATCAAAGGGGTGCAGTCCGCTAATGAATGGGGTAGCCAGATTCGAAGTTATGTCATGCATCCATATAGCTTAGTTAAAGATGTGCGTACAGGATTTGAAACAAGTCAAGTTCAATCGGTATTAGATGGTGATCTTGATGAATTCATCTTTGCGTATTTAAAATCACAGATTCAATAAATCCAATCGAAAGGTTGGATTTTTTTCTGTATTCGCTCATAAAAGTGTGATTATTTTAAATTATTCGCTCATAAAAGTGTAATTAATTTAAATTATTCCCTCATAAAAATGTAATCAAAATTGAATATTCCCTCATAAAAATGTAAAATAAGGATGGTGATATAGATGAAAAGAAGCATATATAAAGACTTATTGCAATGGAAAAGAAATAAATTGAGAAAACCCCTTATTATTGATGGAGCAAGACAAGTTGGAAAAACTTGGGTTATTAAAGAATTTGGTATAAATGAGTATAAAAATGTAGCGTATATAAATTGTGATCGTATTGCAGAAATGAAGTCATTGTTTTTTGATTTTAATATAGAAAGATTGATTCGTTCTTTTAGTGCAATCACAAACGAAACAATTGTTCCAGAAGATACTTTAATAGTATTAGATGAAATACAGGAAGTGCCCCTCGCGATAACCGCATTAAAATATTTTTGTGAGGAAGCGAGGCAATATCATATCATAGTTGCAGGTAGTCTTTTGGGAGTTAGTCTTCATGGAGGGACTGGTTTCCCGGTAGGAAAGGTAGATCGATTAAAAATGTATCCGATGACTTTTTCAGAATTTATTGAAGCATCTGGTAAAGTACACCTTTTAGAGTTATTAGAGTCGCATAGATGGGAAGCAATTTCATCATTATCTGTTACATATACAGATTTATTGCGCCAATACTACTATGTGGGTGGAATGCCGGAAGTGGTAGATTCTTATTTTTTAAACTATGATTTAAAAGAAGTTAGAAGTATACAAAATACAATTTTAGAAGATTACGAACAAGACTTTGCTAAACATATTCCGCCTGCTCTTTTAGCGAAAGTAAGAATGGTTTGGAGATCAATTCCTTCGCAATTATCAAAAGAGAATAAAAAATTTGTTTATGGCGCATTAAAAAAGGGTGGTCGTGCAAAAGAATTTGAGGATGCGATTGATTGGTTGATTCATGCAGGATTAATACATAAAGTAAATCGCGTGAATAAAATAGAAAAGCCATTGAAATTTTATGAGGACTTTAATGCATTTAAATTGTTTGTGTTAGACTTAGGCTTGTTGCAAGCTATGGCAAACGTATCCGCAAAAGAAGTTCTAACAGATGAAAACTTTTTTTCTGAATATAAAGGTGCATTTACTGAACAATTTGTTGCACAAGAACTAATTGCGAATAAGGAGACTTTGTACTATTATTCAAAAGAAAATTCTACACTAGAACTTGATTTTCTTGTTCAAAAAGATGTGGTTTATCCAATAGAAGTAAAAGCAGAAGAGAATGTTAAATCAAAAAGTTTAAAAACGGTATATGATGCTGATCATGCGTTATGTCCTGTACGGTTTTCAATGTTAGGCTATAAGAAACAAGGATGGATGGAAAATGTTCCATTATATGCATCAATGGAATATATTCGTTCTAAAGAATAAGGTTAAAAATATGAATGTATATTATCATTTACCGGGCTTATTTGAATTCTATGAATTCTATAAAAAGTTTTTGCCCCTATTTAAAAATAAACGAGAATATTTCTATGACTGGTGTAAGATTGGCTCTATTTATGGCTCGCCATCTAATTGTATATGGTCAGGAGGACGCATTAGCTACGAAGATAGTGAACCAGAAAATGTATTCGCTTTGATGAAAGAATATAATATATCTTCGCGTCTTACATTTAGTAATTCTTTGATTGAAGAAAAACACTTATCCGATATAAAATGCAATGAATTGTGTCGATTGTTGGATTTAGATAAGAATAATGGAATCATTATTCATTCGGATTTGTTGATGAAATATTTGAAAAGGAAATATCCGAATCTATATTTTGTATCTTCAACCACAAAAGTATTAACCGATTTCAATGATTTTAAAAAAGAAGTAGAAAATCCGGATTTTAAGTATGTAGTACCTGATTTTCGCTTGAATAAGCAATTTGAGAAGTTAAACTCACTTTCTGAAGTATATAAACAAAAGGTAGAATTTCTATGTAATGAATGCTGCTGGTATGGCTGTAAAGATCGCAAAGAATGTTATAAGACTGTTTCTAAACAAAACCTAGGCATCGATTGTACAGATTATATATGCAAAGCACCTCATTCTAATGAAGGATATCGTTTTTCTAGAGTTATGGAAAGTCCGGGATTTATTAGTTTGGACGATATTTTAAAAGTTTATGTTCCTGTGGGATTTTCAAACTTTAAAATCGAAGGAAGAGACTTAGGAAATGCTCTATTATTAGAGTTTATTCTTTATTATATGGTAAAACCACAATATCAGATCCATGTTCGTGAAGAAATGTATTTGGATACAATGTTAGATTTGTTTTAGGAGAAAAATGATGATGGAAAAAAGACACACAGTACGGAAATATTTAGATAAACCATTAGATATGGATTTAATTGGTTTGTTGAATGATCGTATTGAACGAAATAATTGCGTGTATAATTTAACATTTAAACTTATTACCAATAACTCAGATGGGCTTTCTAGTTTGGCTAGGCTGATGTCAAATAACAGCGTACAAAACTATATCATTCTAGCTGGTAAAGATAATTCAGATTTAGATAAAAAAATAGGCTATTGTGGTGCAGATTTGATCTTATATGCCCAAAGCCTTGGACTAAATACATGGTGGTGTGGCGGCATGTTTAATGGTAAGAATGCTCTTAAACATTTAGATAATAAAGCTGTAAGAGTGAATGGTGTGATTGCGATTGGATATGGAAAGACGCAAGGTGTTCCACATAAATCAAAGACAGCTGATCAAGTGAGCCATTACAAAGGAGATGCTCCGGAATGGTTTACGTCTGGAATCAAGGCTTTACTTTTAGCACCAAGTGCATTAAATAGACAGCCATATATAGTAAATGGTGAGGGAAATAAAGTGAGTTTAAAAGTTAAAAATGGAACTCTCTCTCAAGTGGATTTAGGTATAGGGAAATATTTTTTTGAACTTGGAGCAGGAAAATCAAATTTTGAATGGGAAGATACATTATGATACAGATTGAAGACGAAATTTTTTTAAAGAAGAAATTTGATTTTGAGAAACTTAAAACAATTGGTTTTTCTTTTGAAAATGATAAATATGTATATAGTGAAGACTTTATGAATGAAAATTTTAAAGCCATTCTATATGTGTCTAGTTTAGGCACTATAAAGGGAGAGGTTATCGATAATTTTAGCAATGAAGAATACATGCCATTAAGAATTGAATCCTATGATGGAGAGTATGTTTATAAAGTTCGTGAAGCATATAAGGATATATTAAAAAGAATTGCGGATGCATGTTGTAGAGACGTATTCTTTGCGTGTAATCAGGCTAATCGCATAACAAATTTAATATATGAAACCTATGGAATAAAACCAGATTTTCCATGGAAGGATGACAATGGAGTGTTTCGTCATTTAGACAATAATAAATGGTTTTCACTGATTATGTATGTTTCGTTAGATGTTCTGTTAAAAAATGGAGATAGTCATATGCTAAACATTATGAATGTAAAGATAGATGAGGCAAAAAGAGATGAATTACATCAAATAAAGGGCATTTATCCTGCTTATCATATGAATCATAGAATGTGGATATCGGTCGTACTTGACGATACTATAAGTGATGAAAAAGTAATGGAACTTGTAACGTGTAGTTTTAATTTAACAAAGTAAGGAGATTTAGTATGTATGGAATTATCGCAACATGGAGAATGGCATTAGAAGGTATTCAAAAGGCAGATTCTATGTTAAAAAATGAAGAAAATGCAGCTGATTCAATTGAAGAAGCTATCAAAGCTGTTGAAGATTTTGAATACTATAAAAGTGTAGGCTATGGAGGACTTCCAAATGAAGAAATGGAAGTAGAGTTAGATGCAGCCTTTATGGATGGGGATACATTAGAATTTGGCTGTGTAGGAGGCATTAAAGATTTTGCGAATCCAGTTAGTATTGCACGCAGTCTTATGCACTACGATGTCAATAATTTTCTAGTGGGTACTGGAGCTGAGAAATATGCTTCAAGACATGGTTTTGAAAGAAAAACGATATTGACTGATCGGGCAAAAATTCATTATCACAATCGCACAAAGGAAATTGTGAACACAGAATTAAAGCCATACTCTGGACATGATACAGTTGGGATGGTTTGTCTAGATTGTGGAGGACACATGACGAGTGCTACAAGTACATCTGGTTTATTTATGAAACATCCAGGACGTTTAGGGGATTCACCTGTATGTGGCTCAGGATTCTATGTGGATTCCTTTGTCGGAGGAGCGAGTGCTACAGGCTTGGGTGAAGATGTTATGAAGGGATGTGTTTCTTATGAAATTGTTCGTTTGATGAAAGATGGCATGCACCCGCAAGAGGCATGTGAAAAAGCTGTACATGACTTTGATTTGGATTTGAAACGAAGAAGAGGAAAAGCAGGAGATATGTCTTTGATTGCGATGAATAATAAAGGAGAATGGGGCTGCGCTACAAATATTGAAGGCTTTAGCTTTGTGGTAGCAACTGAAAAACAAGCTCCAACAGTATATTTAGTCAATCATGATGAAGAAGGTAAATGTACATTTGAAGTTGCCAGTAAAGAATGGATGGACAATTATATGGCAACGCGCACAGCTCCATTAGTAAGGAAATAAGATGGAAGAGGAATTATTGAAAAAAATCGATGAAATTAGTGATGAGATGATTTCAGGAATCAAAAGAATTGTTCAAATTGATAGTGTCCAAAGTGAAGCTAAACCTGGCATGCCTTTTGGTGAAGGCGTGAATTTGGCGTTAGAAGAAACATTGAAATTAGCTTGTGAACTAGGTTTTGAAACAGAAAATGTTGATCACATGGTTGGAATTGCTAAGTATGGTACAGGTGAAGACTATATTGGCATTATGGGACATTTAGATGTTGTGCCTGTTGGCGATGGATGGAATCATCCACCATTTTCAGCTTATGAAGATGAGAATGGAAGAATTTATTCAAGAGGTATCTTAGACAATAAAGGTCCAACTCTATCTTGTTTATATGCATTATATGCCATTAAAGAATTAGGTATAGAATTGAAATATCCAGTACATATATTATTTGGTACGAACGAAGAAACAGGATTTAATGATTTAAAGCATTATCTTGAAGTAAGAAAACCACCTATCATGGGATGGACACCCGATTGTAAATATCCTGTGGTATATGCAGAAAGAGGAAGAAGCACCTATCGTATAAGTACGGATGTTAAAAATTCGGTCGTATTCAATCAATTTATTAATGATTACATATTATCGGATAATGGTTATGCGAATAAGCTAGGACTGAATATTGAGGACCCTGAATTTGGAAGGATACAGTTAAATAATAAGCGATTGGTGGATTTAAACGGAAAACTAGGATTTGATTTCTCATTTAGCTATCCTGCAAGTGTGAGTAATGATACAATAGAGAAGGCAATCAAATCAAAATTAAGTAAAAAATTACATTTAGAATGTATACATAATTATGATCCAGTGTATTTTGATAAGAATGGCTTCTTGTGTAAGACACTTCAATCTGCTTATGAAGATGTGACTGGAATGAATGGTACACCCGTTACAACTACAGGAGGAACGTATGCGAAAATTATGCCGAATATTGTTCCTTTTGGACCTAGTTTTCCTGGTCAAAAAGGTATTGGTCACAACCCAAATGAGTGGATGGATCGTAGTGATTTGATTTTAAATGCGAAAATATACGCATTAAGTATTGTGAGGTTGGCGAATGGAAAGAATAATTGAAATATGTGCAGGTAGTTACCAAGATTGTATTGCGGCATATAAAGGTAAGGCAAAGAGGGTTGAATTAAACAGTGCTTTAAGTGTTGGTGGGCTTACACCTAGTGTAGCTAGTTTAGTACGTGTTAAAAAGGAAACAGACTTGTCTGTGATTTGTATGGTACGTCCACGTGCTGCTGGTTTTTGTTACGAAAAAGAAGATGTGGATATCATCTTTGAGGATGCTAAGATTCTTTTAGAAAATGGAGCAGATGGAATCTCGTTTGGCTTCTTACGAAATGATGGCTCAATCCATAAAGAATATACAAAGGAAATGGTAGACTTGGTGCATTCTTATCAAAAAGAAGCCGTATTTCATAGAGCTTTTGATGTAACGCCGGATGCGTTTGAAGCTATTGAAACATTAATTGAATTAGGTGTAGATCGAGTACTAACAAGTGGACAAAAACAAAAAGCTATGGAAGGTATTGATTTGATTAAGGTATTGAATAATCAATATGGAGAAAAGATACAGATTCTTCCAGGAAGTGGAATGAATGCAGAGAATGCAAGAATAATGATGAATTATACAGGGGTATATCAGGTACATTCTTCTTGTAAGAACTATAAGACGGATACTACGACAACTAAAAATGACGTTTCTTATAGTTACTTAGAAAGTCCACATGAAAATGATTATGATGTAGTGGACGTAGAGTTGGTAAAAAAATTAGTTGATAGTATTAAATAATGTGGAAAAGACTGTAACAAAGTGAATTTATCTTGTTACAGTCTTTTGTTTTGAATAAATAAGAATCGAAATTATAGATGTTACTACATCGGCTACAGCCTGAGAAATCAAGATTCCATGGAAGGAGAATAATTTAGACAATATGACAATGCAGATTGCGTAAATAACACCTTGTCTAGAAATGGATAAAATTAAGGCAGGAAGTGCTTTTCCTTCCGATTGAAATAGAGTTGTAAAGACTAAAATTATACCTACACACGGACTAGATAGAACAAGCAGTCTTAACATAAGGCTTCCTGTTTGAATAATTTGTGCATCATTCATAAAGGATTGGATGATATATGGAGCAAAAATACTTAGAATAATGGCAGTAATGAGCGCAAATGTGACTTCGATAAAAATGTCAAACTTAATGAATGCACGTAGGCGCTCTGTGTTTTTGGCTCCATAATTAAACCCTAAAAGTGGCTGTGCACCAAACGCAAATCCAACCATGATCAATAACAGGATCATATTCACTTTTAGGGCGATTCCCATTGCGGCAACATTTTCATTGCCAAACACAACTAAATAGCGATTTGTCAAAGCTATACCAATACTCGACATTAAATTTGTGATAGAAGCAGGAATTCCAATGGTAAAGATATCTAAGAACTCTTTTTTTTCTACATGGCAATCTTTAAAGGAAACACTTAAACGATTTGCCTTTGTCTTTGTGAAATAAATCAAAAGAAAATCGGAAATAATATATCCAATTACAGATGCCAAGGCAGCGCCTTGTGCACCCATATGGAAGCTAAAGATAAAGACGGGATCTAAAATGATGTTTAGAATCGAACCAAAGACAGTTCCAACCATAGATAGGGTTGCCAAGCCTTCCGTACGAATCAAGTTACTAGGAGTTAAAGAAAGAATGATAAAGGTGGAGCCTAGCGCAATTATATTGTAGTATTGATTTGCATATAACCATGTTTCTTTATTAACACCTAAAAAATTTAACATAGGATCTTTCAGGATAAACATAAAAGTAGTGACAACAATGCCACAGAGAATGGATGCATAGAAACAGAATCCACTCACATTCTTAGCTTTTTTATTCATTTGTTGACCAAACAATCTAGAGATGACAGAACTGCCACCAATGCCAAAGATGTCACCTAGTGCGATCATGAAAGTAAAGATGGGGGCACATAAAGAGACACCGGCCACAAGATTTGTGTTCATTGTCTTAGCTACAAAATATGTATCTGCCATGTTGTATACTAAAGAAATTACCATGCTGAAGACAACTGGTAAAGCCATTGTGAAATAGGCTTTAGGGATGCTTGCATTTTCAAATAATTCATTATTGTTCATATATTACCTTCTTTCTTTAGCTAGTATACCAAAGTCATTTGAAAATGCTTGTGACATATGGCACAATAAAGCCATGAAACGAGTATATGATTCAAAAAATGTAGAAAAATATGTAAATCAATATCACATACAAGATTATTTTGATTTTTCTTATCCTTTTTATTTGATGGAATATGAAAAAGAAGAAATGATGATTCATCCATTGAAAGACACAAAAGAGATTCAGTTTGTAGTAGAAGGCGAAGTGTCTATTTATTCCATTGATTCAAATGGAAAACAGCTTTTTGTGTCACAAACCAATGCACTTTGTGTACTAGGAGATGTGGAGTTTGTTCGTCATGAAAAGCCTGTTTATTTTGCCCAAGCCAATACAAAAGTTTTTACGATCGCATTATCAATTGAGGAAAATCAATTGAGATTAAACCAGGATCTGAAATTTCTTCATTTTTTGTTGGATTCATTGGTGGATAAACTGCATAATAAGTCCACAAATGAAATTATGAATCAAAGTGTTGAAGAGAAGGTCATGAATTATATGGAGTTACATCTCACGTTAGATAATGTCAGCGTAGCTTGTCGTAATCTGCATTGTAGTAGAAGACAGCTACAAAGAGTGTTAAAGAAACTTTGTGAGGATAAAAGAATCATAAGACTTGAAAAGGGGAAATATGTGCTACAATAAACGTATTAATGGAGGTTGTTTATTGTGAAACGTAATGAACAAAAGGTAGAAAATACTTGGAAAACAGAAGATATATTTAAAGATGAAGCTGCATTTTTAGCTTGTTTAGACACATGTAAAAAATTAGGGAATGAGCTTTGCGTATATGATGGAAAATTAAATGATGCAGCAAACTTATTATCATTCTTAAAGGGATATGAAAAATTAGTTTGTTTATTAGATGATTGTTTAGGGTATGCCTCATTATTATCAGATCAGGATACTGCCAATGCACATAATCAAGGATTAAAAGGGAAGGCCAATTCAATAGCTGTAGAAATTTCTACACAGCTTTCTTTTAGTGGTGTGCAAATCATGAGTATTGAAGATTTAGAAGCTTTTTATTTGGCGGAACCTATCTTAGAAAGATATCGTGTATATCTAGAAGAAGTATGTCGTTTAAAAGAACATGTATTATCAGAGAGTGAAGAAAAATTAATGGCATCTAGCTCTATGATGGCAGATACGCCATACTCTATTTTTGGTATGTTGAATAATGCAGATTTAAAATTTGCGGATACGATTGATTCAAAAGGAAATAAACACACCTTAACAACAGGTACATTTATCCATATGTTAGAGCAGGAAGATGAAGTGTTAAGAGAGAGTGCCTATCGTAATTTCTATGCAGGCTATGGTTCAATGATTCATACATTGGCTGCTTGCTTGAATGGGCAGACAAATCAATTGAAATTTAATAGTACAGCACGCAAATACGCATCAAGCTTAGAGTGTGCAGTGGATGCGAATAATGTTTCACCAGGAGTGTATGAACAATTGATTGAAACGGTACACAAAAATATTCATGTTTTACATAAGTATATGCGAGTACGTAAAGAAGTGATGAAAAAAGAGAAGCTTCATATGTACGATTTATATGTACCAATGGTCAATGAGTGTAATGTTCCTGTTTCTTTTGAGCAGGCAAAAGAAGATGTTCTACATTCAATTCAATTGTATGGAACAGAATATGCCAAGGTTTATGAACGCGGCTTGAATTCACGTTGGATCGATGTATATGAGAATGAAGGAAAACGATCAGGCGCATATTCTAGTGGGCAAAGAGTACATCCTTTTGTGTTGATGAACTTTGCGAATTCTCTAGATACAGAATTTACTTTAGCTCATGAAATGGGACATGCGATGCATTCATATATGTCAACTAAATACCAGGCTCCATTAGATCGTCATTATAGAATATTTGTGGCTGAAGTTGCGAGTACATGTAATGAAGCTTTATTGATGGATTATTTGCGCAAACAAAATTCGGATCCTAAATTCCAAGCGTATTTAATTAATCATTTTATGGAACAATTTAGAACGACATTATTTAGACAGTGTATGTTTGCAGAATTTGAAAAGATCATCAATGAAAAAACAGCCAATAATGAAGTGTTGACAAGTGATACATTGAATCAGATATATGCAGATTTAAATAAGTTCTATTATGGTGAAGATGTAATTGTGGATGATGAAATCAGCATGGAATGGGCTCGTATTCCGCATTTCTATATGAATTTCTATGTATATCAATATGCGACAGGATTTAGTGCAGCTATGGCTCTATCACAGAAATTGCTTCATGGAACACAAGCCGATATCGATGCTTACTTGTCCTTCTTAAAAGGAGGATGTACAAAGTCTCCAGTTGAATTATTACGCATGGCCGGTGTCGATATGGCAAGTCCAAAACCTGTGGAGGATGCGATTGAATTGTTTGATTCTTTAATTGATGAATTTGAAAGTATTATGAATTAGAAAGTCGTTTGACTTTCTAATTTTAATATATGGATCTAATAAAGATACATTCATTTTCAGAAAATATATGAAAACTATGGTATGATATTCACGAGGTGAACTAATGAATAAGTTAGAACAAGCACGTACACAAATTGATGCGATCGATCGTGAAATGGCCAAGCTGTATGAAGCACGATTGGATGCTGTTAAGGATGTGATTGCGTATAAAATAGAAAATGATTTACCAATTCTAGATTCAGGTAGAGAGCAGGTTGTAATTGAAAAGAATCTGCAGTTTATTCAAAATCCGGATTATAAAGAATATTATGAGTCTTTTATAAAGTTCATTATGAAAGAATCGAAAGCCTATCAAAGAACGTTGCAGTCTCATGATAAAGTTGGATATTGTGGAGTTGAAGGTGCCTTTGGACATATGGTGAGTGAAAAATTATTTCCTTCCAATCCAAAGGTGGGTGTTTCTAGTTTTGAGGAAGTCTTTCAAATGGTTGTCCATTCAGATGTACAATATGGTGTGATTCCTTTTGAGAATACGAATTCTGGATTGGTTGGAGAAGTCTTAGATTTATTAATGGAATATCCAGTGTATATTCAGTCAATTTATGATCAAAAGATTGAACAATGTTTACTTGGAATTCCGGGCAGTACATTAAAAGATGTGGAGTGGGTCTATTCAAAGGATCAAGCACTTTCACAGTCTAAAGAATTTTTAAAGGAATTAAATGTTCAAACGGTAGCCTATCCTAATACGGCTATGGCAGCTCAATATATATCAGCGCAGAAGGATATTCATAAAGCGGCGATTGGAGCTAAAGAAAATGCGGAACTGTACGGATTAAAGGTATTGGCTACAAATATCCAGGAAAATGCATCAAATACTACTCGCTTTTTGGTGATTGGATTAAAGCCACAGACAACGGGCAATCGCTTTAGCATGGTTTTATCTGTTAAACATGAGAGTGGCGCTTTGGCCAAAATCATTGACTGCATTGCCAAGAATGGGTTGAATATGGAAAGTATTCAGTCTAGACCGATGAAAAATAAGCCTTTTGAATATTTCTTCTTTGTCGAAATTGAAGGAAATATGGCAAAGGCTGATGATTGTATTCGTCAGATTCAATCTGTATGTGAAAGTGTAAAAGTATTGGGAGCATATACTTTAAAGGAGGAAAAATAAGTATGAATTTTGTGAAGGAAAGTGTAAACCAAACACCAATCGTAGATACTGTATTCTCAATTGTTGCCAAGGCAAAGGAGGCAAAGGCTAAGGTTGGAGCTGAAAATGTTGTAGATGCGACAATTGGATCTTTATATGATGAAGAGGGAACTTTGGTTGCGTTAGATAGTGTATTTAGTTCATTAAAAAACTTGGATAATAAAGTGTTGGCAGCTTATGCAGCTAGTTTTACAGGGAATCCTGACTTTAGACAAAAAGTATATGATTGGGTGTTAAATGGAAATTCACATTTAGAACATGAAGTTATCGCAACTCCAGGTGGAACAGGTGCTGTAGGTATGACTTTACAGGAATGTTTAGATGAAGGACAGACAGTTGTTTTGCCAGAAATCGCATGGGGATCTTATGCACTAATGGCGCAGATGCACAATTTGAATGTGGAAAAATATAGTTTATTTGAAGAAGATCACTTTAATTTAAACTCTTTTAAATCAGCATGTAAAAATGTGATGGAAAAACAAAATCGTTTAGTCATTGTGATCAATGATCCTTGTCACAATCCTACAGGGTATTCTTTAAGTGAAGAGGAATGGAAAGAAGTAATTACGTTCTTGAATGAGTGTTCAAAAACACATGCCGTAGTATTATTGGATGATATTGCGTATATTGATTTTTCTTCTAGACAAGAAAAGGCAAAGGAATATTTTGCGCAATTTGATCAAATTGAAAAGAACTTTGTCGTAATTGTAGCGTTCAGTCTATCAAAATCTATGACAAGCTATGGACTTCGTTGTGGAGCTGCCATTGTTTTAGGACAAGAAAAAGAAGCGGTTCAACAAGTAAAGATTGTGTTTGAAAAGGATGCGCGTGCAACTTGGTCAAACATAAATAATGGGGCTATGGCTACATTTGTGGATGTATTAGACAATCATAGAGCTGCATATGATGAAGAAAGATTACACTATGTGAATTTATTAAAAGAACGTGGAGATATCTTTGTCAAGGAAGCTAAGGAAGTAGGTTTAAAGCATTATCCTTATAAAGAAGGATTCTTCGTCACTTTATCTATGGATAATGAAACGCGTGATAAGTTCCATGAGGCATTGATGGAAAATAATATTTTTACAGTTAAAGTAAATTTGGGTATTCGTGTTGCGATTTGTTCTTTATCAATTGAAAAGACGAAGGGACTCGCAAAAAAGATGAAGGAAATTTTAGATACAGTAGCTTAATGCTGTATCTTTTTTTTCATCCATTTGTGTGGAACTCCTTCATCCTCATCAATTTGACCGAATTGAATATAGCCTTGTTTTTCATAGAATGGACTGACTCGAACTTGTGCGTGCACTACAATTAAGTCTCCATTTAATTTTTGGATTTCTTTTTCAGCAGCTTGAAGTAACATATATCCGATATGTTTGTGTCGATATTTACTTAATATGGCAACTCTTCCAATTGTGTAGTGATTATCTTCTAAAAAGAATCGACATGTTCCAATTGGCTTTTGATTGTCAAATACTACGATGTGATGGCTTATATCATCAATATCATCAAATTCATTTTCAAATCCTTGTTCTTTCATGAACACTTCGATACGTATTTCTTTCGCTTCTTGTGGCAGGTTAGTATATGTTTTTGTATGCATAATATGTCTTCTTTCTATTTTCTGATACTTTAACAAGTCAGAATTCTAATGTCAAATATGATATAATAATGGTTAAGTTAGGTGGAGAAGTATATGCATATTTATGAAGAATCTTTAAATCGTTTTATAAAAAATTCATGGATCTATTATGAGGCGAATGATCCGTTTTATGCAGGAAAAATCGAGCGTATTTCAATTGAAAGAGTGCATGATAAAATTTTATATTATGATGTAAAGGCGGTTATTCAGACACGTTGGAATGAAGAAATTATAAATTTTAGAGTGAATGAATATGGAACTGTTTTAACTACAAACTGTACATGCACGCAAAATCCACATACGGGATGTGTTCATTTAGTGAGTGTGATTCGCGCCATCAATACAATCAATCCTCAGGTTTTTCCGTTTCGCGTAAATTATCAACAGTATATGGAGGAAAAGAAACGTCAGGAAGAATTAGAACGCAAGCGTCGTAGAATTGATAATTTTAATCAGGTTGCTTTTGATTTTTTAAAGGATAAACAAGACGATAAAGTAAATAATTTCTTTAAAGAAAATGAGGGTTTGATTCGTTTGACACTGCATGAAACAAATTCGTATTATTATGATCAGGCTGCATTTAAACTAAAGATTCAAGTCAGTCGTGCTTATGTGGTAAAAAACATCCAAGATTTACTACATGGATTCTTTGAAAAAAGACTTGAACGCTTTGGTAAGAATGTGAATATTTATCTAACTCCAGATGATTTGGATGAGCCAAGTAAAAAAATCTATGATTTCCTATTAAAATATGCATTCACAAAAGAATGGCAAAAGGATGGTGAAATCTATCCAGAATGTATGGATGATTTTTATGATTTAAATGCATCTTTGCCAAAGGAATATACAGAATTTAAAATATCTGAAAAAGATATTAAACTGGTTTTAAAATTGGTAGAGCATGAGGATTGTTTCGAAATAACGACAGATTTAGATGATAGTTTTTTGATTGGAAAAAAACATCTTTATGTCGTGGATTATAAAGAAATTATTCGATTTAAATTAGACTCAGATGGCTTACTCGCATCACTAGCCTATAATTTGCAGCAGAGTGATGGGTGGTTAATTAAAAAGAATGATTTTAGAGCTTTTTACTTACAGTGTATACAGCCATATACAGATTATATTAAATTAGAAACGAATGTAGATGTAGAAAAATATGCGACTGTAATTGAGGATATTCGTGTGTATTCAGATTTAGAAAACGCAAATATGATCGTATGGGGTACATATCTAGAGAATAATCAAAAGAAGAGTTTTTTCACAAATACAGACTCAAATCAAATTGCGAGTATTGAAGCAATTATTACGCATTATGCTGTAAAGATTGAAGATAATAAAGCTGTATTTAAAGGGCGAAGTGATGCTCTTTATAATTTCTTAGACCATGGAATTCCTTTGATTCAAAAACAGGCAGATGTATATGTGTCTGAGGAATTGAAACGTTTAAAGAATCGTCGTAGCATGAATTTAAGTGTAAAGGTCTATATTCAAAATGATTTATTGAAAATGGAACTGGATAGTAATGTCAATGTGGATGAGTTGTCACATATTTTAAATGCATATCGAAAAAAGAAAAAGTTTTATCAATTAAAGAATGGTGAAATGATTGATCTAGAGAATACGGGTTTGGAACAATTGGATGAACTTGCTTCTACAATGAATTTGACATCAAAAGATTTTAAAAAAGAAACAATTGAAAAGCCAGCTTATCAAGCTTTTCATTTGATGGATGTGGATTCGGAGTTGGATGTTCGAAATGATGATTCAGTCAATGAATATACAAATCGATTAATGAAGGTAAAAAAACAAACGATTCAATTGAAATCGGAACATAAATCTTTGTTGCGAACATATCAACAACAGGGAATTCAATGGCTATATGATTTAAAGAATATGAATTTGAATGGTATTCTTGCGGATGATATGGGACTTGGAAAAACTTTGCAGGTACTTGTCTTTTATGAACAATATGTTTCTAAAGATAAGCCAAGTTTGATTGTTTGTCCAAGCAGTTTGATGTATAACTGGATGTCTGAAATTGAAAAGTTCCATATTGGTGTGGATGCCGTATGTGTTACGGGAATGCAGGAAGTTCGTAAAGATATCATTCAAGAAAGTCATGAATTATATATCACAACCTATGATTATTTGCGTAGAGATGTTGAGCTATATATGCCTATGGAGTTTGAATATATTGTATTGGATGAGGCGCAGTTTATAAAAAATCCAAAGACGAAGAATGCGCAAAGTGTCAAATCTTTGAAGAGTAAACATCGCTTGGCATTAACGGGAACACCAATCGAGAATAGTTTAAGTGAGTTATGGAGTATTTTTGATTTCTTATTGCCGGGATATTTATATAGCTTGAATTATTTCACAAAGAATTTTGAGAAACCAATTCAGATGGGCGATGATGACAGGCAGTCTCAGCTTCAAAAGTTAGTATCTCCATTTATTCTTCGTAGAACAAAGAAACAAGTATTAAAGGATTTGCCAGATAAAGTAGAAAAAGATATGTGGCTAAATTTAAGTCCAGATGAAAAGCAGTTATATCTTGCGAATCTTGCACAGGTCAATGAACAGTTGCAGGAACAGTTGAAATTAGAACAAGTTGATTCTATTTTGATTATTGCGATGATGACGCGTCTTCGCCAAATATGTTGCGAACCAAGAATGTTGTATGAAAATTATCAAGGGGAAAGTACTAAATTTACGATGTGTCTGGATTTGATTGAGACATTAAAGGAAAATGGAAAAAAAGTATTATTGTTTTCTAGTTTTACAAGTATTTTCGATTCCTTTATTGAGGAGTTTAATCATAGAGGAATCAAATATCATATGATTACAGGGGCTGTCGATAAGAAGAAGCGTAAAGAAGAGGTAGATGCTTTCCAAAGTGATGATTCAGATGTGTTCTTGATATCTCTAAAAGCAGGAGGGACAGGTTTAAATTTAACGAAGGCACAGGCTGTAATTCATTTTGATCCATGGTGGAATGTCAGTGCCCAAAACCAGGCGACAGACCGTGCTTATCGTATTGGACAAACGAAGAATGTTCTAGTTTATCAATTATTGATGAAAAATACGATTGAAGAGAAAATTTACGAGATGCAAAAACGAAAAAAGGAAATGAGCGATGTATTTGTAGAGAATTCAAAGGGTGGAATTGCGAGTTTATCCAAAGAGGAGCTTAAAGATTTATTTTCTATGGAATAAGGCTATATAATTTTTTGAATTATATAGCCTTTTTTTATAAAAATGTGCTAAAATAGAAGTAATGAAAGGGATTACAAATGGTGATAAAATGAATCGAAGTGCAGGCATCTTATGTCCTGTTTTCTCTGTCCCTGCAAATCAAGGGATTGGTGATTTAGGGCAAAAAACAATTCGAATGATTGATATTATTGCGGATACGGGGTATTCTATCTGGCAAATATTACCTCTACAAATGACAGGCCCAACACATTCTCCATACCAGACATATTCTAGTTTTGCCGGAGACCCAATCTATATCAATTTGGATCGTTTGTGTGAAATGGGGTTGTTAACACAAAGTTCAATTGTGAATTGTAATAAGTTTAAAGACTTTGTTGAATATGATAAGATTCGTGAATTTAAGGAATCCTATTTTCAAAAGGCCTTTAAAGTTTTTAAAAAGGAATTTAACTCTTTTAAAGAGGATTATGAAGCATTTGAGCGCGATGCATTCTGGTTAGAAGACTGGGCAGCATATTCTTTATTCAAAGGTTTTTATAATGGAGCTCCATGGTTTGAGTGGGAAGATGAATATAAGGATTGGCCTAAAAACCGAGATATTGATTTAGATGATTATCAAGATGAAATCTTTTATATTAAATTTTTGCAGTTTATTTTCTATAAACAATTAGATGAAATTCAAATGTATGCTCACGCAAGAAATTTAAAAATCATGGGTGATATACCATTCTATGTAGATTTGGATAGTGCAGATGTTTGGTGTAATCGCGAAGCTTTCTTATTAGATGAAGAAGGAAAGCCAGAATATATTGCGGGTTGCCCGCCTGATTACTTTAGTGAAACAGGACAACGCTGGGGAATGCCAATCTATGATTTTGATGCCCAGGAAAAAAATGGATATCTTTTCTGGTGCAATCGTATGAGCTGGATGAATCGCTGTTACGACATGGTAAGAATTGATCATTTTAGAGCTTTTGATACATTCTGGAAGATTCCAGAAACTTGTCCTACCGCAATTGAAGGCAAGTGGATACTAGGTCCAGCCCACAAGTTGATTGATGCGATTTTAAAGGCTTGTCCACATATTGTTCTTGTTGCTGAAGATTTAGGTTTGATTCGTCCTGAAGTTATTGAACTTGAAGAAGATTATGGAATACCAGGTATGGATGTTTTATTGTTTAGAATGGAAGCTAAACAATTAAAGAAAAAGGCAAAGAAGAATTCTGTATTATATACGGGAACACATGATAATGCGACATGCAATGAGGATTATCATACATATGATTCGAATAAACGTATTAGTTTACGTCGTTTCTTCAAAAATCAAGGATATTCAAGCCGGGCCTTTAATGAAATGCTTTGTCAATATGCATTGGATAGTAATGCCGATACTGTTATTCTTCCTATTTGGGATATTTGCGGATTTAAAGAAGAGGCTAGAATCAACACACCAGGAACAGTTTCGAATAAAAACTGGACTTGGAAATTAAAGGATTTTAAAACATTCCCAGATAAGGTCATGAAGACAAAGGAATGGATTGAAAAATCAAATCGTTAAGGAGCAGTCTTGCTCCTTTTTGTCTGGGTTGGTAAAATACAAATGAGGTGAATTTGATGAAAAAGTTATTAACTATACTTTGTTCCTTAGTCTTATGTATATCTTTATTTGGATGTCAAAAAGAAACAAAAGATTATATCGCAAAAATTGAAGTGAAGAATTATGGTACGATCACGGTTAAGTTAGATGGAAAAACAGCTCCTATTACGGTACAAAACTTTGTGGATTTAGCCGAATCGGGGTTCTATGATGGATTGACATTTCATCGTATTATTAAAGGCTTTATGATTCAAGGTGGAGATCCTAACGGGAATGGTACAGGCGGATCGGATAAAACCATTAAGGGTGAATTTAAAGATAATGGGGTTAAGAATAATATTAAACATAAGCGTGGTGTTATTTCTATGGCAAGAAGCTCTGATTATGATTCGGCCAGCTCACAATTCTTTATTATGCAAGAAGACCAAGACTCTTTAGATGGTCAATATGCAGCCTTTGGACATGTCACAAAGGGTATGAAGGTTGTAGACAAGATTTGTGAAGATGCAGATCCGATGGATGATAATGGTACAATAGCTGAAAGTAAGCAGCCTGTCATTAAAACAATTAAAGTATCTGAAATTAACGACTAGAGGAATCTAGTTGTTTTTGTTTTGCATGGTTAGTTACATGAAACTTTAGTTTGACATTCATAATTAGTTATTGTAAACTCAATTTGTTTCAACTAACTGAGGTGAATTATGATTAATAAAAAGTTATTATTTTCTGTAAAAGAAAGTATTCCATATATAAAAAAGAATGTGATGTATCAATGGATTGGACTTGTTTGTAACGTATGTTCAACGGCAAGCTTATGTTTGCTCATCACAAAATCAGATGTGAATCGATATGTTTTATTTTTAGTTATTTTTGTATGTTTAATACTTCGATATATTGTAAATAAGAAGGCAATTGAAATGTCGTATCAGTCAAGTCATATTGTTAAGGAAACACTTCGTAGTTGTTTATACGAAAAGTTATCTAAAATTGGAAATAGCTATACAAATGATTGGAGTACAGCTGAAATTGTACAACTAGCTAGTGAAGGTGTTGAACAATTAGAAACATATTTTGCGAATTACATTCCGCAGTTTTTCTATTCTTTAATTGCCCCTGTAACATTATTTGTTGTAATTGCATTTATGGACATAAAGGCAGCGTTCGTTTTACTGGTTTGTGTTCCTTTGATTCCGATGTCGATTGTTCTTGTTCAAAAGTTTGCGAAAAGATTATTAAATCGCTATTGGGGACAATATACAAAGCTGGGGGATAGTTTTTTAGAGAATCTTCAGGGGTTAACTACACTTAAGATTTATGAAGCGGATGGCCGTTATCATGAAAAGATGAATGTGGAAAGTGAAAATTTTCGTAAAATCACAATGCGTGTTTTGACGATGCAGCTCAATTCAATTACGGTTATGGATTTAGTTGCCTATGGAGGAAGCGCATTGGGTATTGTATTTGCGTTGACAGGATTTCAAAAAGGAACAATCACATTGTTTCAAGCATTATTCATTATTTTGATTTCGGCTGAATTCTTTATTCCGATGCGACAATTAGGATCTTATTTTCATATTGCGATGAATGGAATGGCTGCGAGCGATAAATTGTTTGCGATATTAGAAAAGAATATGAAAGAAAAACAAAATGTGGATATAAATGAGTACTCGATTTCTGCATCGAATCTTCATTTTGGATATACCAATCAGGAAGTTTTACATGGTATTCATTTTGAAGCTAAGCAAGGAATGATTGGTTTTGTTGGTGAAAGTGGAAGCGGAAAGAGTACGATTGCAGCTTTACTAATGGGCCAATATACAAATTATAGTGGTGAATTAAAACTATCTGACTATGACATTAAAGATATTAATATTTATCCATATATGACTTTAGTTTCTTTAGAAAGTTATCTATTTAGTGGGACGCTTAAAGATAATTTGAGAATGGCTAAAGAAGTATCAGAACAAGAGATGAATCGTGTATTAGAAAAGGTGGGTATCTTAGATTTTGTGAATGAACAAGGTGGACTGGATATGCGTATTTTAGAGGGTGGAAAAAACTTGTCGGGTGGACAAAGACAACGTTTGGTTTTGGCCAGGGCTTTACTGAAAAACTCACCCATCTATATCATGGATGAAGCTACTAGTAATATTGATGTGGAGAGTGAAAATAAAATCATGGAAGTTTTATATGAATTGTCAAAAGAAAAGCTTGTACTTTGTATTTCGCATCGTCTGGCCAATTTAATCAATGCCGATCAAATTTATTGTTTGAGAGATGGAAATATTGTAGAGAGTGGAACGCATGAAGAGTTGATTCAACAAGATGGAGTATATTGTGATTTATTCAATGCGCAAAAAGAATTAGAAAGATATGGTGTCTAATATGAGTACGGTTCAAATATTTTCACGTTTAATTAAACTCGTATTTCCCTTAACCGTATATATGATTTGTGCCATTCTAATGGGAGTGGCTGGCTTTTTGTGTGCTATCTTTATACCCGTTCTTTCAAGTATGGCACTTGTTTCTTTACTGGGATATCAAACACTTTTAAGTGTTCATACCATTATAATTTTATTATTTGTGTGTGCACTGTTACGTGGTATCTTACGCTATGCAGAACAGGCATGTAATCATTATATTGCCTTTAAATTATTGGCTCGCATTCGTGATCAAGTGTTTGGGGCATTAAGAAAATTGTGCCCTGCAAAATTGGAGGTCAAAGATAAGGGAAGCTTAATATCTTTAATTACTTCCGATATTGAATTGTTGGAAGTGTTCTATGCACATACGATTTCTCCAATTTGTATTGCGTTTATCACAAGTCTAATTTGTGTGAGTATTCAAGTGCAGTTTGGATGGATTTATGGATTTTATTCATTTTTAGCTTATATTACAGTGGGTGTTGTTTTACCTATTTATATTTCCAAACAATCAAGACAGATTGGTGTAGAGTATCGTAAAGAAGCCGCTAATCTAAATAGTTATGTATTAGAGAGTATGCGTGGCTTAAAGGAAAGTATGCAGTACATGGATACGAATCGTCGTTTAGAGGGTTTGAATAAACAAACTTCTTCTTTGGCCAAGCGAGAGAAGAAATTAAAGTATTTTCAAGCGAAGACGATTTCCTTGACAAATTTTTGTGTGGTTTTACTATCTTTAGGGTTGTGTTTGATTCATTTATATTTGAATAGTTCGATGGATTCAATGATTGTATCGAGTGTTCTGCAAATTTCTTCTTTTGGTCCTGTCATCGCATTGGCAAACTTGGGTTCAACTTTATCACAGACAATTGGAGCTGGACAAAGAGTCATATCACTTTTGGATGAGACACCTATGGTTGAAGAAGTAAATAATGGAAAAGAGACAGACTTTAAAATGGTAGATGTATCTTCTGTGGACTTTGCGTATGAAGAGGAACAAATCTTAAAGAATATGAATTTAAGTATTCAAGAAAATGAAGTGATTGGAATTCAGGGTAAGAGTGGAAGTGGAAAAAGTACATTATTGAAATTGTTGATGCGGTTTTGGGATGTTTCAAAAGGAAATATCTTAGTGGATGATTTAAATATTCAATCTTTGAATACTTCAAATTTGAGAAAGAATGAAGGATATGTAACGCAAGAAACGATTCTTTTTCATGATACGATTGAAAATAATATAAGAGTTGCCAAAGAAAATGCGAGTGAAGAAGAAATTCAATCTGCTTGTAAGAAGGCGAATATTCATGAGTATATCCAGTCGTTGCCAAACGGATATAAAACTATGGTTGAAGAATTGGGTAGTTCATTATCTGGTGGAGAAAGACAAAGAATAGGATTGGCTCGTATGTTTTTACATGATGCGAAACTTGTTTTATTGGATGAGCCTACGAGCAACTTGGATAGCTTAAATGAGGGAGTTATCTTAAAATCAATTTATGAAGAAAGAAAAGATAAGACAATTATTTTTGTATCCCATCGAGAATCGACTTTATCACATTGTGATCGTATAATTCATATGGAATCTGAAAGAGTCAGCTAATGGATAAGTGTGAAAAGGAAATGCGTACAGTGTATGAGATGATACACTTGTATTGTAGAAAGAAACATAAAGAAAAAGAATTGTGTCCAGAATGCTTGGAATTATATGAATATGCCAAGATGCGCATTGAAAAATGTCCATTTATGGAAACGAAAACGTTTTGTTCGCAATGCAAGGTGCATTGTTACAAGAAAGATAAAAGAGAAGAGATTCGTAAGGTGATGCGTTTTTCAGGACCTAGAATGTTGTTTTATCATCCTGTCATGGCAATTCGTCATTTATACTATCAAATTACAGATAAATAAGAAAAATATGCATATTAATCGAAAATATCTTCGAAAAATATGTAAAAATGATATAATGCCTATTGTTTAGAGGATTTATTAAGATGAGAGAAAATATTCAAAAGTATATTGAGTTAATTATAGGAAGTATCTTGCTTTCTTTAGGAATTTATTTATTTGTGACACCCAACGGAATCAATTTTGGAGGTGCCATAGGTATTGCGCAGATTATTGAGTATTTTATTGTAAAGATGATTCCAAGTCTTGGGCATATGAACTTGGTGGGTATCATCAACTTTATGATTAATATTCCTTTATTTGTGATGGGATTTAAAATCATGAATAAAGAGTTTTGTATGAAGACTGTCATTAGTTTGGTGGTTCAAACCATTACATTATCTATTTTGCCAAAACAATCCTTTGTGATTATGCCAGACATGCTTTCAAATTGTATCTTTGGAGCCTTAATGTGTGGTATTGGAGTAGGACTTGCCTTACAGAGCAGTGGATGTTGTGGTGGTATGGATATTGCCGGAGTTTGTTTATCAAAGATAAAACCAGGTTTTTCTGTAGGAAAGCTATCGATTATTATTAATTCCATCTTATTTACAATTTGTGCCTTTATTTTTGATTTACAGACATCACTATATTCTATTATCTTTGTGGCTATTCTTTATTTTATTAGTGATCGTATCCACTATCAGAATATCAATATGACTGTATTGATTTTCACAAAGAAAGAGAACATGAAGAATGTAATCATGGAAAGAACCGGTCGTGGAGTAACGTATTGGATGGGGAAAGGTGCTTATACAGATACAGAACAGTATATTTTATTTTGTGCTGTAAATAAGTATGAAATTCGTAACTTCAAAAAGATTGTCAATGAAATTGATCCAAAGGCCTTTGTGACGATTAGTGAGGATCAGGAAATTGATGGTGGATTTGAAAAGAGATTATGATGTAGTAAAAACTACCTACAAACTTTGGAAGAGTTGGCGTAGGTAGTTTTTATTTTGTTTATTCATTTTTGTTTGATTAATTCAACCAAAAGCTGAACCACAAAACCAATTAGTGTCGTATATATTGCCAATACTGAAATTAGTAATATTAATACTTCGTAATTGTTCATGACTACCACCTCCTAATAACGCTAGAGGTTCTTATACGCACTCTAAGATTGTCATTAAAATGCAATGATAAATCCATTCCCAGGAGTATACATATGCTTGCTGCTTTATTATTTTAAATGGTCAATGTGAAAAAGACATTAAAACACAAAAAAAGGAACGATTAGTTCGCTCCTATGATTTCTTTGGCAATCTTTTTACCTTCCATTACAGCACTACCAATTGTTTTTGGCCCTGTAAAGGCATCTCCAATAATGAATACATTATCTAATGTAGAGGCGTGTGTGTCGGTTGTTTTTAAGTCGTTGTTTAATGGTGTGAAATCTACCTTTTGACCAATGGCCATCGCAACTAGATCACAATCCATTGTGAATAATGAATCTTTAACTTCGTGACAGCTTGCTCTTCCTGATTCATCCATTTCTCCAAGTTCCATCTTGGCAACTTGAACACCACATACATTTCCATTTTCGTCCTTTAAAATGTTTTTGATGTTGTTTAAAAATGCAATCTTAACACCTTCTTTTTCACAAGCCTTGATTTCTGCAGGACTTGCTGGCATTTCTTGAAGGGATCTACGATATACGATTGTCACATCATTAATAATACGAACTAATGATCTTGCACAATCCATCGCTACGTTTCCACCACCCCATACGATAGCCTTTTTATATTTCTTAAATTCTTCTTGTTTATGGTTGATATTTAAATCATAAAGTAATGTTAATCCGGCTACGACACCATTTCCAGTTTCAAAACCAAAAGTGTTTTCAATTTGAGCACCAATGGCAACAACCACATAATCATAGTTTGCTTGTAGTTCTTTGAACATAGCCTGATCTACAAATGTATTGAAATGGAATTGAACACCAGCTTCTACTAATCCATTGTAAGCTTTTTCTAAGAATGCTTTAGGCATACGATATTCAGGAATGCCTGTATAAATGGCTCCACCAATTTCAGCTTCTTTATCAAAAATATCGATTTGATAATCATTCTTTGCCTTAACTAATTCTTGAGCTAGTGTATAGCCAGCAGGACCGGCTCCAATAATGGCAATCTTTCTTGTCATAAATCAAATTCCTCCATCTTTTTTTGCTATTATATCATAAACTATTTTTTTAGGTATGAAAGTGCACGCTTGTTTACGTTTTTTACGGCAATCTCAAGTTCGCGAGCTGAGATTCTTTTTGCGCCATTGGCAAGAATGGCATTTTGAATCAAGCCATCACTTGTCGCAACCGATAATTCATATTTCTTCTTTAAATCATGGACAGCTTTTTCAATATAGCTATCCGCTGTTTGATTGTATCTTGTGTAAATGATATCTAGGTTCCCCTGGTTAAAATGAGAGCCTACATTGTTTTTAACGCGGTATCCATCAAATACTAAGATGACTTTGATGCGTTTATATCCCTGATAATTAGAGATGCGGCTGATCAATTCATCTCGAGCGGATTCAATATTCACTTTGGCGATATCTTTTAGGTCTTGCCAGTCGTAAATCATATTGTATCCATCAATCATTAAGCATTCTGGTTTTTTATCTTCAATATGAATTTGATTTAGATTTAAATCTACTTTAGCTTTTTTCTTGATTGGCTTTTCAGCTTTCTTATTGTTTCCACCTAAAGAATTAAATACCTTCTTTAATTCCTCTTCACGAACTGTATGTTTTATATAAGAAGTATAGGAAGTTGAGCTAGCTTCCTTGATTTGAATATGCATATGTTCTTTGACCTCATCCCAAGGCACAAAATAACCAGCTCCATGTTCACAGAAAATAGATCCGGTTGGATTGTTTAAATCGGCTTCACTATCATAATTTGATTCTTCAATGATTTTGTCTTGGTCTACACATTCGTGATAGTCTTCTAATTCGCAAATAAATTGACCTTTACCTTTTGTATACGCAATAACATCCTTTTGGTAATCCATTAATTCACGTACGGGACCGTTTCCTTTAATATGAACAAGATTGTTCATGTCCTCTTCAATTTGAAAGGTGCAATGCTTATTTTCTAAGTCAAATAGTGCTTTTGAAACATATTGATTTTCAATGATCAATTCAAAACTATAATAAGGCTCTAGTAATACACATTGTGCTTCCTTTAAGCCTTGTCTTACAGCACGATAGGTAGCTTGTCGAAAATCACCACCTTCAGTATGTTTCAGGTGGGCTTTACCAGCAACTAAAGTAATCTTCATATCGGTAATAGGAGATCCGGTTAATACGCCTTTGTGTTGTTTTTCTTGTAAATGCGTTAAAATCAGATTTTGCCAGTTTAAAGCTAGTTCATCATTTGAACAATTTGATTCGAACACAAGTCCTTTTCCTCTGGGTAATGGTTCAAGCTTTAAATGGACTTCGGCATAGTGTCTTAAAGGTTCAAAGTGACCGACACCAATAACTGTATCCTGAATGGTTTCTTTAAATAAGACTTTGCCTGTTGTAAAACCAACTTTGACCTTAGATCTCTTTTCGATTTCTTTTTGAAGAATTTCCATCTGAATAGATCCCATCAAACGCAAAAAGATTTGTTTCGTCTGCTCATCATATTCAATCTGAAGCTGTGGATCCTCTTGGGCAAGTACACTACAGTAGCGCATCATAGTAAGAGCATCGACGCCATCGGGTAGAAGCAGCTGATAGTTCATATAGGCATTTAATAATGGCTTGGTTGTGTCAGACTCAAAACCTAAGCCATGTCCTACTTCATAGTTGTTTAATCCTTTTAATGCACAAATCATACCTGGATAGGCAGTTTGAATCATTTCAAATTGTTTTCCATTATATAAACGAATCTGATCTACTTTTTCATCTGAGTCAATTTTATCTTTGGCATTTAATACCCCACCCGTAATTTTTACGTGCGTTAGTCGATTGCCTTGATCATCACTTGAAATCTTGTATACACGAGCACCAAATTCCTTAGAATATTCCTGAGTAAAGGATAAATTGGTGATCGCATCCATTAAATCTTCAATACCTTGGATTTTTAATGCGGAACCAAAGAATACAGGGAAGCATTCTCTTTTAAAAATGGCTTGTTGAAGAAGGGAGGTATCAATTTCTTCTGTTTCTAGATATTGATTCATGATGTCTTCATTCAACGTGGATAGTTCATCTTCTGCATCTTTGCATTTAAAATCAATGCAGTTCGATGAGAAATGCATTTTTAAATCGTTCATGAGCTCTTCTTTTGTCTTATAGCTAATATCCATCTTATTGATAAAAATCAATGTAGGAATCTTGTAGTGTTTTAAGCATTTCCAAATTGTCGATGTATGAGATTGAATGCCATCTTGGCCATTAATTAAAAGAATGGCTAAATCTAGTACTTGTAGGCTTCTTTCCATTTCACTTGAAAAATCGACATGTCCTGGCGTATCAATTAAGTAGATTTCACTATCTTTCCAATGAAAATGGGCTTCTTTTGAATAAATTGTGATGCCTCTTTCTCTTTCTTGATTATCATAATCTAGATAGGCGTCCTGATGGTCGACACGACCTAGCTTTCGTATGGTTTTTGATGTATAAAGCATGCTCTCAATGCACGTTGTTTTTCCGGCATCGACATGCGCTAATATTCCAGTCACTATTCTTTTCATAACTACCATTTTATCATGTTGACGCAAATGATAAAATAGAGATAGAGTTTTTCGGAGGAAAAATAATGAAAGTCTTAATGTTAAATGGAAGTCCACATTCAAGTGGTGTAAATGATTTGGCTTTACGCGAAATGGAAGCTGTGTTTAAAGAAAATGGCGTTGAAACTGAAATTGTACAAGTGGGAAATGTAGCTGTTCGAGGTTGTGCAGCTTGTGGAGCATGTGCTAAGTTAGGTAAATGTATATTTGATGATATTGTCAATGAGATTGCACCTAAATTTGAAGAGGCAGATGGCTTGGTTGTATCAAGTCCAGTGTATTATGCCAGTGCAAACGCCACATTGATTGCGGTATTAGATCGTTTATTCTATAGTACTCGTTTTGATAAGACGATGAAAGTTGGCGCAAGCGTTGTATCTTGCCGTCGTGGTGGAGCAAGTGCTACTTTTGATGAATTAAATAAATACTTTACAATTAGTGGTATGCCAGTTGTATCCAGTCAATATTGGAATTCGATTCATGGAAATAATGCATCAGAAGCTGATCAAGATGAAGAGGGTAAACAAACAATGCGTGCTTTAGCTCGTAATATGACGTTTTTAATGAAGAGTATTGCCTTAGGTAAAGAAACGTATGGCTTACCTGAAAAAGAAGTGAGAAAGGGTACGAATTTTATTCGTTAAAAGGTGATTGAATGGTAAATTTAAGACATCCAGATAATATATTTTATGATCGAGAAGGCGATTTGTTTGTCATCACAACCGATTTAGATGGTCGTCAGGAAGTGGTGTGTAAAACCAATCTTGAATGTGTAAGCGATGTGATCTCAAGGCTACTAGATATTAACTTTAAAAAAGTTTGTGATAGCGAGAATCGTTTACATATGTTAGGTGATTTAGAACAGTTTGCGTGTGTATACGCCTTGAAGCTAATGACGTACAAAATGGTTCGTGGGCTTTATTTGGAGTTTCCTACTCTAGCTCAATATCAAGGTACAGCTCTAATTGATGAGCACACAGTGATTGATAATCGTAATGAAGGCTACAACAACAAGTATCATTTGATGTTGGTGAATGTCATTTACACTTCATTGATTCATGCGACAGTAAGATTTGCCGGGTCTGATCAAGAAGCTCAACATATGAAGGAAGTATTTGAAACGGTTCTACCAGATGATAAGGGTTTGATTGAAACGTTGAATGATTTCTATGATGGAGCAATCAATGAAGCTGATTTAACAGAAGTAATCAAAAATATTCAGATGGATAATTCGACACAAGCATGATAAAAATATTTTACAAATGGAGCATAAAAAATGCTCTTTTTTTCTTGCATAATTATAGGTTTCCTATATAATAGATTTGTTCTTTTAATGAAACAAAAAGTTTAGTATAAAAAACAAATGGGGTGATTGGATGAAGATAGGCAAAAAACTAAAAGAGCTTCGAACCCAGAATGGGTTGACCTTGGAAGAACTTGCGAATCGTAGCGAATTGACGAAAGGCTTTTTATCGCAATTAGAACGAGATTTAACGAGTCCCAATATTTCGGCATTAGAAAATATATTAGAGGCTCTAGGAACCAATTTAGCTGATTTCTTTCAGTCAAGTAAGGAAGAACAAATTGTTTTTCATGTGCAGGATTTCTTTGTGAATGAACAAGAAGACTATATAACGGAATATATTATTCCAAATGCACAAAAGAATCAGATGGAACCTATTTTGTTGACTTTAAAACCTGGTGCTAAATCCGCACAAGTCAAGGCTCATGAGGGTGAGGAGTTTGGCTATGTTTTAAAGGGAAGTGTTGTTTTGGTTGTTGGTAATAAAAGGCTAAAAGTCAAATCAAAAGAAACCTTCTATATAACAGGTAAGGAAGGGCATTATTTAGAGAATGTTTCGAGTGCAGAGGCCAAAATATTATGGGTTTCTACACCGCCTGTATTTTAAATCATGAGGAGAGAGCAAAATGGAACAAGAAAAGAAAAAGTTAATTCAATTTCGTCACATTGTAAAAGAATTTGATGGACAAGTTGTATTAAAGGGTATTGATTTAGATATATATGAAAATGAGTTTGTCACATTACTAGGACCTAGTGGATGTGGAAAAACGACGTTATTACGTATTTTGGGTGGTTTTCTAGAACCGAGTGAAGGACAAGTTATCTTAAATGGAGAAGATATCTGTGAGGTGCCTGCCTATAAACGTGAATTGAATACAGTTTTTCAAAAGTATGCATTATTTCCACATATGAATGTGTATGACAACATTGCGTTTGGATTAAAAATTAAAAAGATGAGTAAGGACGTCATTGATCAGAAGGTCATGAAGATGTTGAAGTTGATTGGGCTTGAAGGCTTTGAAAATAAAGATGTTACTTTATTGTCTGGTGGTCAGCAGCAGCGTGTTGCGATTGCGCGTGCCTTAGTGAATGAGCCAAGTGTGTTATTGTTGGATGAACCATTGAGTGCATTAGACTTAAAGCTTCGTAAAGAGATGCAGTATGAATTAAAAAAGATTCAACAAGAAGTTGGAATCACATTTATTTTCGTTACACATGATCAGGAAGAAGCCTTAACAATGTCTGATAAGATCGTTATCATGAAGGATGGGGAAATTCAGCAGGTTGGAAGTCCAGAAGATATTTATAATGAGCCAGTCAATCAATATGTTGCGAAGTTCATCGGGGAAAGTAATATTATTCCTGCACGTATGATTTGCGATAAGAAAGTACGTTTTGATGATATTACATTTGATTGTGTAGACGTGGGTTATAAAGAAAATGAACCAGTTGATGTTGTGATTCGTCCAGAAGACATTGATATTGTAGACGTAAAAGATGGTAAGATGACAGGTGAAGTTGAAAGTGTATTGTTTAAGGGTGTGCACTATGAAATTATGGTAGAAACTGTACCTGGTACGCATGTTACGGTAAATATGCACGTAAACAAGAACTATGCGATCACAAGTGAAGATGGAAAAGAAAAGATTTCTGCCAACGACTTCTATCTAGACTTAGAAGATATGAAGGATATCGATGATAAGGAAATCATTGCGCGTGCCGATGCACAGGCTTGGAATCCTGAAACAGATGAATTTATTTCTATCCACGATATTGATACAGACTTGAAACAAGAGGTAGGAGAATATACGGTTACTTTCTCTACAAATAATAAAACGTCAATTACACGTAAGATTTGGGTTGTTGATCAAAGAGTTGTTGAAAATAAAAAGGCAAATGAAGCCGTATCTGCGTTCAACTTCTTTAAAACAGTCGATGAAATCAAGGAATCAATGGCAATTGATACAGATTTAAAGACTTGGGCTAATGCACAGGGATGGAAATTGGATGATGAAAATGAAACTGTTGATTTGGATGTGGATTATGATTTTGATCCTGAAACAATTACGGAAGGTGTTTATAAGGTGACTTTCTGGACGACAGGACGCGAATTTAAAATTCATACAACAGATTATGTAGAGGAAGGAAAAGAGGTCGGACTTACTTTCTTTGCCGAAGATATTCATGTCATGGAAAAGATGGGATTTTAGACGATGAAAAAATTTCAACAATTAGCAATCCCTTATATTGTGTGGGCTTGTATCATGTTGTTGCTTCCGATGTTGCTGATTGCGTTTTATTCAATCATTCAGCAAGGCAACAGTATTGTACATTTTAAGCTTACATTGGATAACTATATTCGTTTCTTTACAGACAAAGATTTCTTATTGATTTTATGGCGTTCACTATGGATTGCCGTGAAGACAACAATTATTTGTTTGTTGATTGGATATCCTATTGCGTATTTTATTTCGAAAAATAGTCCTAAAATTCAACAAATTCTAGTTCTTGCGATTACACTTCCAACATGGATCAATATGCTTGTAAGAACTTATGCATGGATTGGGATTTTATCGAGTGATGGAATCATCAGCAGTTTATTAGGATTGTTTGGAATTCATACAGAATTATTGTATACAGAAGCTGCCGTATTGATTGGTATGGTATATAACTTCTTGCCATTCATGATTTTACAGATCAATACAGCTTTGACAAAAATGGATAAATCCTTATTGGAAGCAGCACAGGATCTAGGTGCAAATAAATTTCAGACATTCTGGAAGGTTATTTTCCCACTTTCATTGCCGGGTGTTGTTTCAGGTATTACACTTGTATTCTTACCTGCCGTAAGTTCATTCTTCATTCCTAAATTATTGGGAGGAGGACAATTCTTCTTAATTGGTAACGTGATTGAAAATCAGTTCATTACCGTTGGAGAATGGAATTTTGGTTCAGCTATCTCAATGATCATGGCGATGATTATGATGCTTCTAATGATGCTTGTAAGAAAGCTTGAAGAGCGTAATAAGGAGGAGAAATAGACATGTCGAAGGATAAAAAAGTATTAGGTAAAGTAGGCATGGCCTTATTATTGGTGTTCTTTTATGCACCAATCTTATTCATGATTGTATTCTCTTTCAATAGTTCAAAATCATTAACACACTTTACAGGTTTCTCATTATGTTGGTATGAGGCTATGCTTAAAAATCACGGTATGATGGAATCTTTGTATGTGACAATTGTGATTGCCTTATTGGCGACTGTAATTTCTACAATCGTTGGTACAATTACAGCGATTGGTTTATCAAAGTCAAAAAAAGTATTGCGTGCTTTTGTCAGTCAGGTCAATGATTTTCCAATTATGAACCCTGAAATTGTAACCGCAATTGGTTTGATGCTTCTATTTATCACATTCCAAATTGAAAAAGGTTTTGTGACATTATTATTGGCACACATTGCCTTCTGTATTCCCTATGTTATTTTAAGTATTATGCCAAAAATCAAATCCTTAGATCCAAACTTAGCTGATGCGGCAATGGATTTAGGGGCGACTCCTTGGCAAGCTTTAATTAAGGTTATTGTGCCACAGATTATGCCGGGTATTGTTTCGGGTGCTTTGATTGCGTTTACTATGTCATTTGACGATTTTGTTATTTCATATTTCGTAACGGGTCAAGGTGTTAAAAACTTGAGTATTATGGTATATACAATGTCTAAGCGTATCAATCCGAGTGTGAATGCGATTAGTACATTGGTCGTGTTGTTGATCACAATCACACTAACAATTGTGAATATCTTGCCTATTATTCGTAAAAAGACAAGTCCTTCAAAACAAAACAAACCTTGGAAATGGGCTGTTGTTGGTGTTGTCGTAGTTGGTTTAGTGGCTTCTTTATTTGGTCTTAATAGATCAGCGGGTTCTCAACCATATGCAGGACAGACTTTACATGTGTATAACTGGGGTGAATATACAGGTGAAAATATTATTTCTGGCTTTGAAGAATTAACAGGGGCTAAGGTTATCATGGATAACTTTGATTCAAATGAACAGATGTATATCAAGGTTGCCAATGGGGATGCGTATGATGTATTAGTTCCAAGTGATTATATGATTCAAAGAATGATGCAGGAGAAGATGCTGCAAAAATTAGAGCCGGAAACACGTAAGGAATGCTTGAGTGAATTGACAGATGCAATCAAAGGACTTCCTTATGATCCAAAGAATGAATATTCAATTCCATATTTCTGGGGTACTGTTGGTATTGTATATGATAAGACAAAAGTATCGGAAGAAGACTTGGAAAACGAAGGATGGAATATCTTCTTGGATCAAAAATATAAGGGTGACATCTATTTATATGATTCTGAAAGAGATTCATTTATGATGGCTTTAAAGGCCTTAGGATATTCTATGAATACAACAAGTGAGGAAGAATTGAATGAGGCATATAACTGGTTAGTAAATTGTGTTCAGACAATGGATCCAGAAATTGTTACAGATGAAATCATTGATAATATGGCACAGGCTAGAAAGGCTCTTGGATTGATTTATTCTGGAGATGCAGCTTATGTCATGACAGAAAATGATAAGATGGGATTCTATATGCCAAAGAGTGGAACAAACCTATGGTCAGATGCGATGGTTATTCCAAAGAATGCTAAGAATCCTAAGCTTGCGAATGAATTTGTTCGTTATATTACAAGCTATGATGCAGCTATGGATAATTCAAGTTATGTTGGATATACTTCACCAAATAAAGAAGTTATGGAAGAACTTGGTGGCAAAGGTGGAGATTATGATGGTATTAACGCATATACACCTCGTGCTGGTTACGATAAAGATGAGGTATTCCAATATGATGAAGCAACACGTAAGATTATCGCAGATTTATGGTCTCGAGTTAAGGTTGCAGCAAGTAATGCACATTAGTCGAAGAATTTTCTTCGACTTTTTTTAATTCTTATAATAGAATGAAGGCATGAATCCAATTATTTTTATATTATTATGTTTTGCCGCTTTAGGCCTGCTTGATAAGATGTTAAATAACCGCTTAGGACTGGCAAGTTCGTTTGATCGAGGCATTATCACAATGGGTGATTTTATGATGAGCGTAGGAGGTTTCTATTGTATCGCCATCGCATTCTTGAATGGCCATGCCAATCTTTTTGAAAATAAAGAGATGATTATTTCTAGCTTGTTGGCACCAGATCTTGGTGGATATTCTATTATAGAGTCTATGACGCATGTAGATAATATCTTGATTTTCTGTGGCGTATTATTAACGTCTACTTTAGGATGCTTGATTAGCTTTCAATTACCCATCTTTTTAAATGAGCTTGATAAAGACGATTTGAATCACTACTTAAAAGGTATAATCTATGGAATTTTAGGCTTACTCCCTGTATTGATTGTTGCAGGAATCGTATTACAGATTCCTAATTTTATTGTGTCATTTTTACCGGTTATCATTATTTGTGCCATCTTGATTGGGTTATTCTTTATTTCTTTTCAAACGTTGATTGTCGTATTGACATTATTTTCTAAGCTCGTACAAATACTCGGATATATTTTCTTTTTCTTAGTATGTCTAACATTCTTTTTCAATATGAACTTCACAAACGCAACATTGATCAATGATGCTTTACGCATTGTATTTCAGATGAGCATTATTGTGTGTGGTTCTTTGGTGTTTTGTGAGATTATATTAAGAAAGTTTTCGAGTCAGATTGAAAGAATTGGACAAATATTAAATATTGATAAATATTCAGTAATGGGAATTATTCTGTCTTTTGGGACAAGCATTGCGATGTTGCCGTTATTTGGAAAGATGAATAGAAAAGGTAAGATTTTAAATGCTGTCTTTTCGTTGAGTGGAGCTTTTGTGTTTGGAGGGCAGTTAGGCTTTATTGCCAGTGTCAACCCTAATAGTGTGACTTGGTTTGTAGTTGTAAAATTAGTGGCGGGAATGCTTGGCTTATTGATAGCGAATCTTTGGGAAAAGAAAACTGGAAATTGTATATAACTTATTTTAGAATAAACAAGTGGAGGAATTTGAGATGAATTATAAGGAATTGATGGAAAAAAGTCGTGATGTTATGGGAACAAAGCTTTGTAAGTCTTGCCCTGTTTGTGATGGAAAAGCTTGTCGTAACACTGTACCAGGACCTGGCGCTAAGGGTATTGGAGATGTTGCGATGCGTAACTATGATGCGTGGAAAAATATTCGTGTGAATATGGATACAATTACAGATAATGAACCTGTGAGTACAGAATTAGAGTTGTTTGGAAAAACATTTAAATATCCAATTTTTGCAGGTCCAGTTGGAGCGGTTTCGATGCACTATTCCGATGCATTTAATGATACAAGTTATAATGATGTCTTAGTTAAAGGATGTATGGATGCGGGTATTTGTGCATTTACAGGAGATGGCAAGGATCCAAGTATTATGATCAATGCGACGCGTATTATTAAAGAAAATCATGGGCATGGTATTCCAACTGTTAAGCCATGGAGCTTAGAGACATATTTGGAAAAATTAAACTTGGCTATTGATAGTCATGCGTTTGCGATTGCGATGGATGTAGATGCAGCGGGTCTTCCTTTCTTAAAGGGGTGTATACCTCCTGCAGGAAGAATGAATACAGAGCAGTTAAAAGAAATTATTTCGAATACACCTGTACCATTTATTGTGAAGGGTGTTATGACGGTTAAGGGGGCTTTAAAGGCAAAAGAAGCAGGAGCAAGTGCAATCGTGGTTTCAAATCATGGTGGTCGTGTCCAAGATCAATGTCCGGCAACAGCGGAAGTATTAGAAGAAATTGTAAAAGCTGTAGATGGCAGTATGAAGATCTTTGTCGATGGAGGACTTCGCAATGGTGTTGATATCTTTAAGGCTTTGGCATTAGGTGCCGATGCCGTTATTGTGGCTCGTCCATTTGTGAATGCGATTTATGGAGCAAAAGAAGAAGGTATTCAAGTCTTAGTGGATAAACTTGGTAGTGAACTTCAAGATACAATGGAGATGTGTGGGGCTAAGAGTTTAAAAGACATTACTCGTGATATGGTAAGATAGGCAGCTTAAATGCTGTCTTTTTTGATGCAGAGGAAAAATGTGTAAAAAAGGTACCTAAAATCACAGAAAAATGTGTTAACTTAAATTTAAGAGGTGGTTTCATGAAGCGGAATGCGATTTTAAAGCTAGTTCAATGGAAAAATAGTCCTGACAATGGAAAAATAGTCCTGAGAGAAAACCTATGGTATTAAGAGGAGCAAGACAGGTTGGTAAGACTTGGTTGATGAAAGAATTTGGTCAGAATTATTATGATAATTATGTTTATTTTAACTTTGATGAGGAGGATGAACTAAAATCTATTTTTGAAACTAATAAAAATCCAAATCGTATTATCGAACTTCTTTCTATGATCAGTGATGAAAAAATTGAACCTGAAAAAACTTTGATTATATTTGATGAAATTCAGGAGTGTCCTGAAGCATTAAATACGCTTAAATATTTTAAAGAAAAAGCGAATGAATATCATGTGATAACGGCAGGTAGTCTTTTAGGCACATTATTGGCTAAGCAAAAATCATATCCTGTAGGTATGGTTAATCTTTTAGATATTTATCCGTTGACGTTTGATGAGTTTTTAAATGCGATAGATTCTGGGTTATATGCATATTATGAGAGTATTCAAAAAGAACAAGTTATTGAACAAATTTTCCATCAACGTTTATTAGATGCTTATAATTATTATCTTATTATTGGTGGTATGCTTGAATGTGTATCTTCATGGATCAAGTATAAAGATCCTGCCATGGTATCCAAGATACAAAAAGAATTGATTGAGGTTTATGAAAATGACTTTTCTAAGCATAATGGAAAAGTGAATAGTGGACGTATTTTGATGGTATTCAGAAGTATTGTTTCTCAACTTGCGAAACCCAACGAGAAGTTTATGTATGGTGCTGTTCGTAAAGGAGCTAGAGCTAGAGATTTTGAAGAAGCAATCGAATGGCTTGTGTCAGCTGGTATGTTGAATCGTGTATATAATGTATCTAAGATGGAACATCCATTATCTGTTTTTGATAAATTGAATCAGTTTAAACTGTTTGTGTTTGATACAGGACTTCTTAAACAAATGTCGGGCGTGGATAATAGTGCGATATTATTGAGAACAGATTATCAATTTAAAGGATTGTTGACAGAAAACTATGTTTTACAACAACTTCAAGGCCAATTTGAAGTTGAACCTAGATATTATTCGGATAAAAATGGTGAGATTGATTTTGTGGTTCAAAATAAAATGGAAATTATTCCGATTGAAGTAAAGGGTAGTGAGGATAGATCTGCCAATTCTTTTAAGACATATGTCGCAAATAATGCACCTCAACATGCATATCGTTTTTCTAAGCGTGGGTATCGTAAGGATGGTGGCTTTACAAATCTTCCGTTATACTTGGTTCGAAAAACAAAGGATTTATTGTGATTAACTGTTTAATGCCAAAATGTTTGAAAGGTTTGATTTAAGGTCATGGGGTGGTTAGATATATTGCGCATCTAGATGATATAGATTTGACAGAAGGAGCAATTTATAAAGTTTTATCAGTAGAGAAAAATTGGTATCGTATAGTCGACGATTCAGATGATGATTATTTGTACCCGCCTGATTTATTCGAAATCATAGAAGAATAGTCATGTCATAAAAATATAAAACCATTTTGCGGGGAGGAGTCGTTAGTGTTAGTTATCAATTTTAAAAGGTATCAGTTTTAATTTCTGATACCTTTTCTTAATGAGATGAAGGCAAGTACTGCATTGATTAAGCACCATGCTGACCAAATGTATAGATCAGAATAGTTTCCTGCAAGTACAAAGCCTGTTAATGTAGCTAAGCCAAATAGAATAATAAGTGTAATATTTGTTCCTTTTGAATTGTTCTTTCTAGATACAATGGATACAATTCCTCCACAAAGCATGCATATACTCACGACAAGTCCAGCACTTCCACTGGATTGTTCGTTGGCTTCTAGTGCATTGGCAAGGCCTGCCATCATACTTTGGAATACGACAAATACACTTAATACAATGGAAATGATTCCACTGACTAATTTCCAAGTTTTCATAATAATAAAATCCCCTTTCCTAAATATATTTGTATCAAAGAAATGGGGATAATTGGTATGCTCGTGGCATACATTAATGGTGAGTGATATTTAAGATGTGATTTAAAAGTCGTGGGACTAAGAAAGAAATGTAGATTACGGATCCTATTGATAAAATTCCTAACATAAATAATCGCCTCTTTCTTACACCTTTATTGTAGAATTTTCTGTGTACAAACGGTGTTAAAGAATGAGGCGTCATGTTAAGATTTCATTAAAAACGAAGGAATTTTTGAACGTCTGAATTCTGGGCAAGAATTAGAATGTTTTCGGATTCCTGGAAAGTATGTTCAGCACTAGGAAGAGGGTCTAGAATTCCGTTGATTTTTGTGGCTAGAATGTTGATGTGGTATTTTCTTCGAATATCCAGTTCTAACATAGATTTACCAATCCATGCGGTTGGTACGGCAATTTCATAAATAGAATATTCTGGTGTTAACTGTACGTAGTCAAAGATGTTTTCACTTGAGAAACGTACGGCAGCCCAGTTACCAATTTGTTTTTCGGGATATACAACTTCATCTGCTCCATTACGCAATAAGAATTTAGCATGTACATCGCGTACAGCTCTGGCAACCACTAGCTTAGCACCATAATCCTTTAATAGTGCGGTTGTTTCAAGTGAGCTTTGAAAATCATCTCCAATCGCAACGACGCATAGATCAAAGTTAGATACACCTAAAGAGTCAATGAAGGTATCATCGGTAGAATCTCCAATTTGTGCGTTAGTGACATAAGAAAGAACTTTATTGATTTTAGCTTCATTTTTATCAATGGCTAAAACATCATGGCCTAAATCATATAGCTTTTGTGCCATGTGACGTCCAAAACGTCCCATCCCAATAATTAATACAGATTTCATATTTTCCTCCTGTTATCCAATTGTGATATTTTCTTGTGGTAGATTTGCGTTTGCGATAACCTGATGTTTAGAGATGGCGAGAAGTAGTGTTAAGCCGCCGACTCTTCCAAAGAACATCAAAAAAATCAAAATACAATGAGAAGCAGTTGATAGAGTTGGTGTAATACCTAATGTCAATCCGACTGTGCCAATGGCGGATGCCGCTTCAAATAGGGCGTCAAGAATGGGTAATTGATCAAAGGCTGAAATTAATAGAGCGCCAGTGACAAATAGAACCATAAACAACATAAATAGAGCTGTTGCATTATTTAATGTTTCCATGGAAATTCTTCTTCCGAAACATTGTGGGTTTTGTTTATGATTGAATACAGCACGAATACTTAATATCAATACGGCAAGTGTAGTTGTTTTAAAACCACCGGCAGTACCCTGTGGGCTTCCTCCAATTAACATTAAAATGGTCATAAATAATATGCTGCTTTGTGTCATTTGATTTAAATCAATGGTATTAAAGCCGGCTGTTCTTGGGGATACGGCTTGAAAAATAGAAACATTGATTTGATTAGCTAGGCTCATGTTCCAATGGCTGAAATCATTGATATAAAAATAGATTGTGCTTAATACTAATAAAATGACTGTGGTAAATAATACAACTTTAGAGTGTAAAGAATATTTATGTAAATGATACTTGTGTTGAACAATATCTTTCCAAACAAAGAAGCCTAGACCACCAAGTACGATAAGAGCGGCAATGACGTTGGATACTAAGATGTCATTTGCGTATCCAGTTAGAGATGAATACGCTTGTTTTGTGCCCATTAAATCAAAGCCTGCGTTACAAAAGGCAGAAATCGAATGGAATATGGAATACCATAAACCTTTGACCAGTCCAAAGCGAGGTAAGAAGCGTAGGCTTAATAGAATAGCACCGAATGCTTCGACAAATAACGTTGCTTTTAGAATCCATTTTGTATTTCGAATGATTCCACCTAGTTTTGGTGCCGAAATGGATTGTTGCATAAAATATCTTTGTTTAAAGCCGATTTTTTTACCTCCCAATACAGAAAGCAGAATGGCCATTGTGATAACACCCATACCTCCGATTTGAATCAATGCTAAAATGACGAACTGTCCAAATGGAGACCAGTATTGTGAAGTGTCATGCATGATTAATCCAGTAACGCATGAAGCACTAGTTGAAGTAAATAAAGCATCTAAAAAAGGGGCGCCCTTTCCATTGTTTGTAGAGAATGGAAGCATGAGTAAGCAGGCACCTATGAATATCATAGTCGCAAAACTGAGGATGATCATTTGTCCAGGTGTGATGCGATTTATACGTTTTTTAAACATAATTAGCTCCTATCCTTATATCTTAAAACATTCTACACTAGACTATGTTAAGATTTCATAAAGTATTTTAACACTATGTTAAGACAATGTTAAGATGGATGATTCTTTATATGCATGTGTTATACTAGCCTTATGGCTAATGTATTAATTTATTTGTCGGCTTCCCAATATAATTCTAGAGTAATTGAAAGGGGAGCTCAAATCGCAAAGTTAAATCATGCATCTATGAGTGCTGTTTTTGTGCAGACAGCTAAATATGAAAATTTGAGTGTGGCTTCGAAGCGTCAGCTGCAACAAAATATTAAATATGCCGAGGATAAAGGGGCCAAGGTTACAATCCTTTATGGACAAGATCCTATTCGTCAGCTTGTAGAATATGTTCATGTATCTCAGGTAAACTGTGTGGTTTTAGAAAAGAGTCTTGCAAAGCAGGCATTTTCTAAATTAGATGATATTGACATTTATTCTGTGAATTACCCCCAGGATTATCATCGTATTTTCCATCTTGATTTGAGCCGTTTTACTTTTTCTGTAAGGGACACAATCAAGACATTATTCGTTTTAGTTGTTTGTACATTGATCAGTAAGATGTTTATGCACTTTCAGTTTATGATTACTACGTCCATTATGGTTTATATTTTAGGTATTGTGATTGTATCTATTTGGACAAGTGGATATATCTATAGCTTATTAGCTTCTTTATTTTCTGTACTTTGTTTTAATTTTTTCTTTACACACCCCTACTTTTCTTTGTTGAGTGATCCAAGCTATATCACAACGTATATTGTTATGTTTGTAGTGGCTTTATCCTCAAGTACATTAACGATGCGTGTGAAGAAGCAATCTTTTGAAAATGCAAAACAGGTCTATCGTACACAGGTGTTGTTGGAGATGTCGCAAATGCTGCAGAAGGCCAATGATATGAACGCAATTTATGTTTCCATGTTGAAGCAACTTCATAAGTTGTTAGATACAGATTTAATATTATATCCGCACAATGATGAACCTATTTTATTAGGGCAGTGTCCTATCGAGACAAATATAGTGGCTTGGGTATATGAAAATAAGCAGGAGGCTGGAAAAACAACAAGCTATCATGGAGATTCTATGTGTTTATATTTACCTATTAATGGAATGCATGATGTCTTGGGTGTTGTGGGTATTGTGTTAAAGGATAAGATCGATCAGTTTGAAAAGAATCTTTGGATTGCGATATTAGATGAGTGTGGTATGGCTTTAGAGAAGGAAATGATTCGTTTAGAAAATCTAAAGATTGAGCAGCAAGCCAAACAGGAAGCTTTACGTGCAGATTTATTAAGAATGATTTCACATGATTTAAGAACACCATTGACATCTATTTCTGGAAATGCAGGTTTATTAATGGAAAATGAGAATGCGTTCTCATCGGAAAAAAGGAAAGAATTATATCAAGATATTTATAATGATGCGATGTGGTTGTATGATTTAGTTGAAAATTTATTGTTTATAACACGTATTGAAAATGGAACGATGCAGTTAAATCAACAGCCAGAAATGATTGAGGATATTTTTAGAGAGGCCATTCATCATTTGGGACGTAATAAACGTAAGCATCATATCAGTATGCATCTAGAGGATGATTTGTTGATGGCGAATATGGATGCGCGCTTAATTATTCAGGTTTTAGTCAATTTAATGAATAATGCGATCAAATATACGCCAGAAAATTCGCATATTACTTTAAGTGCAGAGCGAATGAAAGATAAGATATTAATTGAGGTCCAAGATGATGGAAACGGTGTCTTACATCCAGATCAATTGTTTGAAATGTTTTATACGGAGAATAATCATAGTGGAGATACAAGACGAGGTATGGGTCTAGGTTTATCTTTGTGTAAGTCGATAGTCTTAGCGCATGGTGGACAAATATGGGTAGAGAATGTAAATCCGCATGGAGCTTGTTTTAAATTCTTGTTGGAAGCAGTAGAGGTGAAATTGTATGAATAAAGTTCAGATATTGGTAATTGAAGATGATGTTGCGGTAGGAAATTTAATTACGACAACTTTGGAAATGGAAAATTATCAGTTTCGCTTGGCGAAGACGGCTAAACAAGGCATTATGAGTGTCCTTTCTTACAATCCAGATATTATGCTTCTTGATTTAGGATTGCCAGATATGGATGGATTGGAAGTGATTCAAAAGGTTCGTTCATGGTCTAATATTCCAATTATTGTGGTTTCGGCAAGAAGTGAAGATCAAGATAAGGTAAAGGCTCTTGATCTTGGTGCTGATGATTATTTGACAAAACCTTTTTCAGTTGATGAATTGTTAGCTAGACTTCGTGTAACGATTCGTCGATTAAATAATAGCCAGACCACAAGTGTCAATAAGAGTGTTTATGAGAATGGAAATCTTACAATCAATTATGCCCAAGGCTGTGTATATGAGAATGGACGTGAGATTCACTTAACACCTATTGAATACAAATTATTATGTGTTTTGGCAAAGAATACAGATAAGGTGTTGACACATAATTATATCATGCAAGAAGTATGGGGCAGTGTTCAGGGTACAGAGACCCCAAGCTTAAGAGTGTTTATGGCAACTTTACGTAAAAAGATTGAGCCGGATACTTCGAATCCGAAATATATTCAGACGCATGTGGGTGTTGGATATCGTATGTTGCGTCAGGCAGAAAAAAAGGAAGACTAGTGTCTTCGCATGTTTAGATAGAGTGAAATAATAATTGTGATAACTCCAAATGTGATCAATGCCATAATGGTTTTATTGATGCATAGAAGAATCAGTACACTAAAGAGGCTGACAATCGCAAATAGGAATAGTTCAATTTTTAATAGAATCGGATACATCAACAATGAATCGCGAAAACTTATTTTTTCGTATTGTGGTTCATTGTTTTTTAATAGTCTTTTTTCATATATAAATAAAACTTGGCTAAAGAGCACGACAAAAATCAGATAGATTATATTGAAAAATATTTCTTTTGAGAAGAGTGCACAGCACGTTAAAAACATCACAAGAACCGTTCCAATTCTTGGCAGGTACACGTAATAATTATATTTCATATGCTTATTTCCTTTCTTTTATTATGCCACAAATCATATCACTTGAAATATACCTATAGGGGGTATATTATTATTTCGAGGTGAGGTCAATGAGTGCGTGTTGTCATAAAAAGCATCAACCTAGAAGTGAACAGGAAATTAAGCAATTATCGAATCGTCTTCATCGTATGGTTGGACAACTCAATGGAATTGAGAATATGTTGAAGGAGAATCGTTATTGTGGCGATATCTTAGTGCAGGTAGCAGCGGTAGAAAGTGCTCTGCAGGCATTTGGATATATTGTTTTGCAAGAACACTTGAATACGTGTGTTGTTGAGGATGTACAGAATGGAAATGCAGAAATCATGAGTGAGGTTATGGATTTAGTAAAGAAGTTAAAGTAGGTGGTTTTAATGGAAGAGAAATTTGATGTGACAGGTATGACCTGTGCGGCTTGTCAAGCCAATGTAACTCGAGCAGTGAGTAAGCTGGATGGTGTTACAAGTTGTGATGTTTCATTATTGTCTAATTCGATGAAGGTTGAATTTGATAAAGATAAAGTGAATGAACAGACAATTTGTGATGCGGTGAATCAAATTGGTTATGGAGCAAGCGTACATGGAGCTAGTCAAAGTGAGCAGGCTGGTTTTCGTAAGGAATGGCAGGATCGACAGAATCGAGTGGAATTGGATCAAAAAAATGCCAAACAAAGATTGATTTTAAGTTTAGTGTTATTGATTCCGTTACTGTTGATTGCGATGGGACCCATGGTTGGACTTCCTATTCTAGAGGGTATGGAATGGATGATGGTTTCAGCTTTAACACAGTTGATTCTATGTTTGTTTATTTTGTTTATTCAACGACATTTCTTTATTACAGGCTTTAAGGCTTTGATAAAAAGAGCACCCAATATGGATTCTTTAGTTGCGATAGGTTCGGGGGCAAGCTTTGTGTATGGTTTAGTTGGTATTTATCAGATGGCCTATTATTTTGGTGTGCAAAATATGGAAATGGCACATATGGCTATGCATTCTTTATACTTTGAATCTGCTGCAACAATTGTGACTTTGGTCAGTGTTGGAAAGTATTTAGAGTCTAGATCCAAGGCGAAAACGAGTGATGCCTTAGATAAATTGGTGGATTTGGCTCCGAAGAATGCAACAATCTTAAAGGATGGTAAAGAGGTTGTTGTATCAAGTGAAAGTATTCAAAAACATGATATTGTCTTGATTCGTCCGGGACAAAGAATTCCTGTAGATGGAAGAGTGATTTCGGGTACGGGTTATGTGGATCAGTCGGCTATTACAGGTGAGAGTCTTCCTGTGGAAAAGAATATAGGGGATTCTGTTATCTCAGCGACAATGAATGAGAATGGTACATTTCAGTTTGAAGCTGAAAAGGTAGGTCAAGATACTACGTTAGCGAAAATCATTCAATTGGTGGATGATGCAGGAAATTCAAAAGCACCAATCGCAAGATTGGCTGATAAAGTGAGCGGTGTATTTGTTCCGGTTGTTATTATAATAGCTGTTATTACAGGAATTGCATGGCTGATTAGTGGTCAAACTATTCAGTTTGCCTTGTCCAATGCGATTAGTGTATTAGTTATTTCTTGTCCTTGTGCTTTAGGTTTAGCGACACCTGTTGCGATTATGGTAGGTACGGGTAAGGCTGCTGAGAATGGTATTTTAATTAAGTCAGCTGCGATTTTAGAACAGTTACATTCGATTGATACGATTGTATTGGATAAGACGGGTACGATTACTTCGGGTAAGCCTAGTGTGCAAGGCATTAAGCTATATACAAATACAAGTGTAAACGATTTTATTTCGATTACGGCTAGCTTAGAGAGTGGTTCTTTACATCCTTTAGGCCAGGCCATTGTAGAGTATGCAAAAGATAAAAATAGTAAGCTTCAACAACCGGAAAACTTCACAAATATTTCTGGTAGGGGTATCCAGGCAAGGCTAAATGGCCATACGTATTTGGCAGGTAATAAAAGATTGTTTGAAGAGAATGGTATCGAGCTGAATCAAACAGTCTTGTCAGATTTAGATATCTATGCAAGTATAGGTCAGACACCACTATTGTTTGCCGAAGATAACAAGGTTATTGGACTAGTCAGTGTGGCAGATACAGTTCGTTCTACAAGCAAGACTGCTTTAGAGCAGTTTAAAAAGAAGAATATGCATGTGGTTATGTTGACGGGGGATAATCAAAAGACGGCTAATGCGATTGGTAAATCTTTAAGTGTGGATGAAGTGATTAGTGATGTATTGCCGCAAGATAAAGAGAGTGTGATTCGTAAGCTTCAAGAACAAGGTAAGAAGGTTATGATGGTGGGTGATGGTATCAATGATGCGCCTGCCTTAATGCGTGCCGATATTGGTGTAGCAATTGGAGCCGGAACGGATATTGCGTTAGATAGTGCAGATGTCATTTTAATGAAGAGTTCTTTGTTAGATGTCGTTACAGCCATTGATTTATCAAGTGATGTCATCAAGAATATTAAGATGAATCTATTCTGGGCTTTCTTCTACAACATTCTAGGTATTCCAGTTGCGGCAGGATTATTGTATCCGGCATTTGGACTTCGATTATCACCAATGATTGGTTCGGCGTGTATGTCTTTGAGTAGTGTTTGTGTTGTCACAAACGCATTAAGACTACGTTTCTTTAAGCCAAACATTCAAAGTGAAGAATTAGAATCGTATACAATGCATATTGATGGTATGTCTTGTGGTCATTGTGCATGGTTGGTTGAGAATGCTTTAAAGAAAGTTCCAAATGTAAGAGAGGTGCATGTGGATTATAACTTGGGTAAAGCTGATATTGATCATGTGCAAAGTGTTAATGAAGTTGCTTTAAAGCAAGCGGTTAAAGATGCGGGTTATATTCCCGTTGAATATAAGGAGGAAAAGAAAATGAAAAAAGTAGTAACAGTAGATGGTATGATGTGCATGCATTGTGTGGCACACGTAAAGGATGCCCTAAGTAAGATTGAGGGTGTCAGTGATGTAGTGGTTAGTTTAGATGAAAAAACAGCTACATTAAATTGTACAGAAAACGTTACAGATCAAACGTTGATTGATGCCGTTACAAATGCTGGATATACAGTTGTTTCAGTAAAATAAGGAATCATAAAAATAAAAAAAATCAAGACTTGTAAGCGGATTCAGAATATTCTATGATAGTCCTCGAGGGAGACGCAAAATGGAATGTTTTATTGATGGGAAATCCACTTGCGAAAGGACTTTCTGGAATCGTTTGAATGTTTTGGCTAACTTTCAACAAAAAGAAATGATAATGGATGGCTTGAAGGTTCGTGTCGCAGAAAGTATATATTGGATTCAACCAAAGAAAGGATAGTTCGTTTGAGCTATTCTTTTTTTGACAGTTGGATTGTATGAAAATTGCTGTATATGCATTATATAAAGTAAAAATAGATGTTTTTAGTATGAATAAAATGTTGTATGGGATTATAATATTTTCTTTAATTTAGCTATTAATCCTAAATCTGCAGGTAGCCAGTCTACTAAATCTAAAGTTTCTTTAGATAGCCATTTGGCGGATTCATGTTCTAATAGGGTTTGTTTTCCTTTAAAGATTGTACAAATGAAGTTGTTCATGTATAGGTAAGATTATTTTATTTTACTAGTATAATAAAACCATAATAAAATAATTTTAAAATTATAGTTGCATATCATAAAATTATCCCGAGTTTGACAGTTGAAAAAGTAAAAAGTGCTAGAAAGCCTTTATTCAAGGT